>JAFSFY010000011.1 GCA_017434985.1 Clostridia bacterium
CACCGTAGGGGCGGGGTCTCCCCGCCCGTTACGGGAGGCGAAACGCCTCCCCTACAAATCCCCCGCAATCTCATTCTCGCACCGTAGGGGCGGGGTCTCCCCGCCCGTTACGGGAGGCGAAACGCCTCCCCTACGAATCCCGGCGCAATTTTGTTTTATCACCGTAGGGGGCGATGCCCCCAACGCCCCGCCGCTTTCGGGAGGGCACAGAGGCCCTCCCCTACAATTCCGCCGTAATTTCGTTGCAACACCGTAGAGCACAGACGGTGGGAGCAAGCCCTCCGCCCGACACCCACCATCTTGCGGAACGCAAAACAACCCCGATCAACCGATCGGGGTTGTTGTTGATTACCGATTAGCGACGGAACAGATCGAGGATACCCTCGTCGTCAAAATCGTCGTCCATCTTGGCTTCGCCGGGCGCGACGTAGGAACCGTCGGACGAGAAGCCGGTGGCCACCAGCGTGATGCTGAGTTCGTCATCCATCTGCTCGTTAAAGGTGAGACCCCAAATGACGTTGGCATCGGGATGGCACGCGTCGTGGATGAGTTGGCAAGCCACGTCGACGTCTTCGAGCGGGATGTCGGGCGATGCGGTGACGTTGATGATCACGCCGCGAGCACCGTTGATGGTGGTTTCGAGCAAGGGAGACGCAATGGCGGCACGCGCAGCGGCTTCCGCTTTGTCTTTACCCTCGGCACGGCCGATACCCATATGGGCGTAGCCGGCGTCTTTCATAATGGCGGTAACGTCCGCAAAGTCGAGGTTGATGACCGCTTCGGCGGTGATCAACTCGGAAATGGACTGCACGCCTTGGCGCAACACACTGTCCGCCGCTTGGAACGCGTTGGCAAGGGTGATGCGTTGTTCGCTGACAAGTTTCAGACGCTCGTTGGGGATCACGACCAAGCTGTCCACGTGCTCGCGCAAAATGGCGATGCCGTTTTCGGCTTGTTCCATACGGCGGCGACCTTCAAACGCAAACGGTTTGGTCACGATACCGACCGTCAAGATACCCATATCGCGCGCAATTTGTGCCACGACGGGAGCCGCACCCGTACCGGTGCCGCCGCCCATACCGGCGGTGATAAACACCATATCGGTGCCTTTGAGCGCCGAGGTGATCTCGTCACGGCTTTCTTCGGCCGCACGTTGACCTTTTTCGGGGTTCGCGCCCGCGCCCATACCGCGGGTGAGTTTTTCACCGATCTGCAACTTAATGCTCGCTTGCGAGCGAAGAAGCGCTTGATGATCGGTGTTGATGGCAACAAATTCCACACCTTTTACACCGGCCGCCACCATACGGTTGACAGCGTTGCCGCCACCGCCGCCGACGCCGATTACTTTGATCTGGACACCGTCGCCCATGATTTCTTCATCAAATTCAAAAGCCATGATGGACATCCTCCTAATTTATCTATCTCAAAATTTAGATTACTATACACTATACAATTATAGCCCGTCTAACCTATGGTGTCAACCCACAAATCAAAGTTTTTCAAAATTATTTTTTGGGCTCGTTTTTCGTTTCGTTTAACACCTCGGAGGGGGTAAACACAATAGCCGGTTCTTTCACTTCGGGGTTGGAATATTGCTTCAAATTGAGTTGTCCCGTCACGGTGGCGCCGTGTTTGTCGTAGATAACGGGCAGTGCACTTGCCGCCGCCGCGATCTCGTGGCGCAGGTTGGAATCGTTGCCGAGAAGCATCGTAATTTGGTTGTTGATGTCCACTTTAATATCGGCGCGGTTCTCGATATCCACCATCGTGATGTTGTCAAGTCCCACCGCCTTCGCGGCGTCAAAGATCTCTGCCACGATCTCGCTGCTTTCTTCATCCAGCACCTGTTTGCCGAGTTCGGAGGTGAGCACCCCCGCACCCTTGATATACAGCTGCCTGAGCGGGCGTTCGGTGGTGATGGGCGAGGATTGCAGACCCACACCTTGGTGGCTGACCAACACCCACTTCCCCTCGGCGTACACCGCCCCCATCACGGCGGCTTCTTTGATATGAATGGTCACGCGGCGGGACACATCAATTTTCACCGTGACTTCTTCAAAAAAGGTGAATTCTTTTTTGAGGGCGTTGGCGGCTTTTCGGCGGTCAACCGAAAACACGCTTTGCCCTTTTTTGATGCCGCTTACCGCCACGACCGCTTCTTCGTCATACCGCGTGTTGCCCTCCACCGTGATGGCGGTCACGCCCAGTGCCGACGGCTTGTCCTCACTGTGAAGGCCGCCGATAAACGACGGCAACAACAGCAAAATGGCAATGAGCATCACAAAGCTTCCCGCGCACAGCCCGAGAAACAGCCGCACACGGTTTCGGGCCCGTTTTCGGCTGCGCGCTTGTCTTGAGTTTTGGGAAGCGTTGGTTCTCATACCGTTTCTTCGTCCTTTCGTATCACCGCACCCACCTTGGCAAGGGCGGTGTCAAGCGCTTCGTATCCGCGCTCCAAATGCTGTAACTCGGTGATGACCGTTTCACCTTCGGCCGCCAGCGCCGCCACCACTAAGGCGGCACCGCCGCGCAGGTCGGTGCATTCCACGGGGGCGCCCGAAAGCGGGCACACCCCCTCCACCACCGCGACGCGTCCCTCGGTCTTGATGCGCGCACCGAGCCGCATCAACTCGCCCGCGTGGCGATAACGACTGTCAAAAATAGTTTCGATAAACACGCTGGTTCCGTCCGCCACGCACGCCATCGCCATGAGCAGCGCTTGCGCGTCGGTGGGAAAGCCCGGATACGGCAAGGTGCGCACCGTTTTGACGCGTCGAAGCCGCGGCGGGGCAATCATCAACAATTCGTCGTCCCACACGGTGAGATGGCACCCCATCTCCTCCATCATCGGCATCACCGCGCCGATATGCGGCGGGCAGACGTGTTTGAGCAGAACCGACCCGCCCGTGACGGCGGCCGCCGCCAGATAGGTGACCGTTTCAATGCGGTCGGGAATCACCCGATGGGTGCACCCGTGCAAGCGTTCCACGCCCTCAATGATGAGAGTGCCTTCCCCGTCCCCGCGAATGCGTGCGCCGCACGCGGTCAAAAACGCGCACAGGTCGGCAATTTCGGGTTCGCGGGCGGCGTTATAGATGGTGGTGGTGCCGACGGCGGTGACCGCCGCCAACAAGATGTTTTCGGTGGCACCCACGCTCGGAAACGTGAGGGTGACGTCACACCCCGTCAACCGCCCGTCGTGATAACAACGCAGGCGACCGCCTTGTTCTTCGATATGTACGCCCAATCGCCGCAGGGCGGCCAGGTGCAGGTCAATGGGCCGCGGCCCGAGTTCGCAGCCGCCGGGGTACGCCATCGCGGCGCCGCCCGTGCGGGCTACCACCGCCCCCAAAAACACGATGGACGAACGCATTTCCCGCATCAGGTTATCGGGAACGTCGCCGCGACAGACCCCCGTGGCGTCCACCGTGACGGTGTGCCCGTCGCGGGTGACGGTGCAACCGAGATGTTCTAAGATCGCCACCGCCGCCGCCACGTCCGAAAGTCGCGGGCAATTCTCAATGCGGCACACCCCGTTTATCAAAACGGTGGCCGCCAGAATGGGCAACGCGCTGTTTTTGGCACCGTGGATGTCCACACTGCCCGACAGGCGGTGCCCGCCTTCAATGACCAGTTTTGCCATGATACGCACCCCTTTTTCAGATGGTTACGTACCATTGTATGTTGCGACACCGTAAGGGGTGCGCGTTTAGTCGCCCAGCGTTTGTTTGATAATCTGCCAAATGCGTTCGGTGGCATCCGACACGGCCGCGCCCGCCGCCGCTTCGCTCATCGCGGCAAGCCGTTCGGGCGAGAGTGCCGTTTGTTCAATGGTATCCCATAAACGGTCGTCTGTCAAATCTTTTTCCTCGATACACACCGCCGCGCCGCGATCCGCGAGCGCTTTGGCGTTGTGATACTGATGATTTTCCGCCACGTAAGGCGACGGAATGAGGATGGACGGTTTGCGCATGGCGGGCAGTTCGCTGAGGGTCATCGCGCCGCAACGCGACACCACCAGATCCGCCGCCGCCATATACCGCGGCATATCGTCGATGTATTCGAGCACCCGCACGTGCACCCCGTCGGGGGTGACGCCGTACTCGTCGAGCAGTTTTTTGGTGCGTTCATAGTTGATGCCGCGACCCGTTCCCACCACGAATTGCAACCGTTCGTCCGCCAAATTGCGTTTTAACACCGCCGCCATCGCTTCGTTTAACGGGCGCGCGCCCAAACTGCCGCCGAACGACAACACGAGCGGTCGTTCGTCCACTCCGAGTGCGCGGCGCGCCGCTTCGCGGTCGGGCGCCGAAAAACCTTGCCTGAGCGGGTTGCCCGTCACCACGGCGTTTGCCCCCGTCGGGAGATACTGCCGCGCCGATTCGGTGGGCAACATCACCGCTTTGGCGGTGCGCGAAAGCAGTTTGGTGGTCACGCCGGGGTAGGCGTTGGATTCGTGCACCAATACGGGAATGCCCCGTTTCGCCGCTTGTTGCAACACGGGGCCGCACACGTAGCCGCCCGTGCCGATGGCGATGTCGGGGCGAAACTCTTTGAGGATCTTCGCCGCTTGTGCGCCTGCCGTAACGGCGTGCACCGCCGCTTTGATGTTTTTCACCACGTTTTGCGGGGTGAGCTTGCGTTGAAACCCCTCCACCTTGACCGTTTTGAGCGGATAGCCCGCTTTGGGCACCAAGGTGGTCTCCATACGTCCTTCGGCACCGACGAACAAGATCTCGGCGTCGGGACGTTCTTCTTTTATCTTGGCGGCGATGCTGAGCGCGGGGTTGATGTGCCCCGCCGTGCCGCCACCTGTCATTAGTACGCGCATCCCGTTCACCTTTACTCTTTCTTTATGCTACGTGAAATACACAAAATGATCCCCATCTGCACCAGCAACACGATGAGTGACGAGCCGCCGTAACTGAAGAACGGCAAACTGATGCCCGTGTTGGGCATCGCGTTGCTCACCACCGCGAGGTTGAGCACCACCTGCAGACCGATCTGTGCGGTCAGACCGATGGCGAGCATCGACGAAAAACGGTCGGGCGCTTTGAGGCCGATCACAAACCCGCGCCACACGAGCAGCGCGAACAACACGATGACGAGAATGGCGCCGATGAAGCCCATCTCCTCACACACGATGGAGAAAATAAAGTCGTTTTGCGGTTCGGGCAAAAACAAGTGTTTTTGACGCGAGTTGCCGAGCCCCTCGCCCATCAGACCGCCCGACCCGATGGCATACAGCGACTGCACCGTTTGCCACGCAAGATCGCGCCCCTCACCGCCCGAGGTATACACTTTCAGCGGGTCGAGCCACACGTCGATACGGTCGCGCTCATACCCGAGTCCGAAGATCATCGCGCACACACCCGCCGCGCCGACACCCAGCGTGCCGACCAGCCAATACCATTTGGTGCCGCCGATGAACATCATCACCATACCGATGGCGACGATGAGCATGGTTCCCGACAAGTGCGGCTCGATGACCACCAACGCGGCGATCACGCCCGTGACGGCGATGGGGATGCCGAAGCCTTCCTTGCCGAGTTTCATACGGTCGCCCTGTTTGGCGATCCAATACGCCATAAACAGAATGAGCGCGAATTTGGCAAGTTCCGACGGCTGAATACTGAAACCGAAAATACGGATCCAACGGTACACGTTACGGATGGGCGGTGCAATGAAGCGCACCCACAACAGCAAGACGATGGAGATGCCGAGTGCCGCTTGCACTACCCATTTTTTCTGCAACTGCTTGTAGTTGATGGTGGAAGCCGCCAGCATAAACACCACCCCGATGGCGGCAAAGATGAGCTGACGCTTGATGTAATAGTAACTGTCACCGTCGTTCCAATAATACGCATACGCGAAACTGGCGGAAAACAGACTGACAAGACCCACCGCCAACACCAGCATGGTGAGAATAAAAAACGGCATATCAAATCCGGCGGAAAAGTTAAACCACCGCCGTTTTTTTGTTTTTACGGGAGTTTTCGCCGCTTGGGTCGCCATACGCCCGTTCCCCTTTCCTTATAAATAGGCGAGCGCCAGTGCCACGGCACCGCCGACCGCCGTGACCGCACACGCCACCGCCACGATCTTCTTTTCACTCCACCCGCACAGTTCAAAATGGTGGTGAAGCGGGCTCATTTTAAAGAGACGTTTGCCGTGGGTGAGTTTGAAATAGGATACCTGCAACATCACCGACAGCGTTTCGAAGAAATACCAAATGCCCATCGGCAACAACAAAAGCGGATAGCCGAGCCCGAACGCCACCGCGCACAACAATGCACCGATGAACAGCGAGCCCGTATCCCCCATAAACACCCGCGCGGGGTGGAAATTCCATACCAAAAATCCCGCCAGCGCACCCGCGCCCACGGCACACAACACGCCGTGACCGGTCGCCGCGCGGCACAACACGAGCAAAAACAAGAGTACCACCACCGCGGTGGAGGAACAAAGCCCGTCCACACCGTCGGTCAGGTTGGTGGCGTTGGTCATGGCGGTGATGATGAACACCGCGATCGGGATATACCAAATACCGGCGTTCCACATCCCGTAAAACGGAATGTAAATGCGGGTGGCATCCGCCATATACATCGCCACCGCGTAAATGACCGCGGCCGCGAGTTGCAACAACAATTTTTGGCGGCTGGTGAGCCCCAAATTGCGTTTCTTGACCACCTTGATATAGTCGTCCAAAAAGCCGATGGCGCCAAACGCCACCGCGAGCAACAACCCCGCAATGATCGACACGGCGGTGGCGTAGTTGCCGCCGAATACGGCGGTGGGTCTCCACCATTCACCGATCAGCAACGCCACCACGCCCACCGTCAGCACGGCGGCGATGAACGCAAGCCCGCCCATCGTGGGGGTGCCTTGTTTGGCTTTGTGCCACGAGGGACCTTCCTCGCGGATAGTTTGCCCGAATTTGAGGCGATGAAGCAGCGGAATGAGCGCTTTGCACAACCGCTCGCTCACCACAAACGCGACCAAGGCCGCGCCGATCCACAATCCCGTTTGCCAGATGTCCATGGTTATCGTCCCTCTTTTAATGCGTTGTATACCACGTCACGCTCGTCCAGCGTGATGGTTTTATCCTTTAAAATTTGATACGTTTCGTGCCCTTTGCCCGCGAGCAACACGGTGTCCCCCGTTTGTGCGTGATGAAGCGCCCATTCGATGGCCGCCACACGGTCGACAATGACCGTGAACGGGGTGCCGCTTTGTTCCACGGCGGGCACAATGTCGGCAATGATGGCGTCGGGGTCTTCGGTGCGGGGGTTATCCGACGTCACGATCACAAAATCGGAATGGGCCGCCGCCACCGCGCCCATTTTGGGGCGTTTGGTGCGGTCGCGGTCACCGCCGCACCCAAACAAGGTGACGAGGCGTCCCGCTTTGCACGCGTTCAGCGTTTCGCAGATGTTTAACAGTCCGTCGGGGGTGTGCGCGTAGTCGATGACCACCGTGAAATCACGGTCGGTGGGCACCACTTCGGCACGCCCTTTCACGATACCCGCCGCCGACAGCGCCGCCGTTACCGTGTCGAAATCCACCCCGAGTTGCAACGCACACGCCGCCGCGGCAAGCGCGTTGTACACCGAAAATTGCCCCGGCGTGGCCAGCCGCACACGACCGATGCCGTCAAACCCGACCAAATCGAAATCCACACCGTCGGGACGGGGGCGAATGCCGCGCGCCGTGTAGTCGGCGGCGTCACTGTGGGCAGAATAGGTCACGTGGGGGCAGGTCATCCCCTCCAACATCACGCGGTGTGCCACGTCGTCCATATTCAATACCGCCGCACGGCTCATCGAAAACAATTTTTTCTTGGCGGCGGCATAGTTTTCCATCGTTTTGTGGTAGTCCAAATGATCCTGCGTTAAATTGGTGAACACCGCGGCTTCAAAGGTGATACCGCCCACGCGGTCTTGGTCCAGCGCGTGGGAAGAGACTTCCATCACGGCAAAGGTGCACCCCTCATCCGCCATGGTACACAACATCTGTTGCAGTTCAAACGGGTCGGGGGTGGTGTGCCCCGAAGCGAGCACGCGATCCCCGATCAAGTTTTGGATGGTGCCGATGAGCCCCACGCGGTGTCCCGCTTTTTCCAAAATGGCTTTGAGCAGATAGGTGGTGCTGGTTTTGCCGTTGGTGCCGGTGATGCCGACGAGTTTGAGCCGTTCGGCGGGGTTGCCGAACCAATTGGCACACATCCGCGCCCACGCGGCACGACCGTCCGACACCAGCACCTGGTTTGGCAACCCGAGATCACGCTCGGTCACCACCACCGCCGCGCCTTGTTCGGCGGCGGCCACGCCGAAATCGTGACTGTCCACACCCGTTCCGCGGATACACACGAACGCGCACCCCGCCGTCACCTTGCGCGAATCGCGGCAAAGCGCGGCGATCTCCATGTCGAGAACGGGCGAGAGCGTGTCAATTCCGTGTAACAGTCGTTGTAACTTCATGGTCATCATCCTTTGCTGCGGTGGGGTTGTTATGTTTCATTTCCCTCTCGGTTGTACCCCGAGGTAGGGCAGAACGTTTTCAAAAATCTCTTTGGCGACGGGGGCGGCCAGCACCCCGCCGTAGCGGATGTCGGTTTGCGGTTCGTCGATCATCACCAGCACCGCGATCTGCGGGTCGTCGGCGGGGGCAAACCCGCAAAATGACGCGACCACGCCGGGTCGCCCGTTGGCCGAGGCGGTTTTTTGGTCGGTTTTTTCGGAGGTGCCCGTTTTGCCCGCCACGCGGTATCCCTCCACGTAGGCGTTTTTGGCGCCGTTTTCCACCACGCCTTCCAACAATTCACACATCGTTTTCGAGGTTTTTTCGGCAATCACCCGCCGACGGGTCTGTCCGTCGGTGTGGTACACCGTGTGCCCCTCGGCATCGGTGATGTCGCTGACCACGTAGGGCGTTTTGAGCTGACCGCCGTTCGCCACCGCGCACACCGCGGTGATGAGTTGAATGGGGGTGACTTTGAAGGTCTGCCCGATGGAGGAGGTCGCCACGTCCACCGCCGTGATGGCATCGGCGGTGTGGTACAGCGACGGGGTGACCCGCGCTTCGCCCAGCATATCCACCCCCGTGCGTTCGGTAAATCCAAAGCGCGCGTGGTAGTCGGCAAACAAGGTCGTCCCGAGTGACGACCCGATGGTCATAAACGCGGGGTTGCAGGAATGGGCAATCGCTTCGGCCAGCGTCTGGCTCCCGTGTGAACGGGGGTAGACGTGGCATTTCATGGTGCGCACCCCGCTCATTTGAAAGGTGCCGTTACAGAAAAACCGCGAAGCCGTGGACACGCGCCCCTCTTCGAGCGCCGCCGATGCGGTGACGATCTTAAACACCGAACCGGGTTCGTAAAATTCCGACACCGCCTTGTTTTTCCACTGTTTTTGCAAGGCGGTCAGCAGTGCCGCCGACCGCTCGTCTTCACTCAAAGCGGCAATCTGCGCCGCCACGGTGGAGTCGGTGAGTACCCGCGGCTCGTTCAGATCGTAGTCGGGTTTGGTGACCATAGCCAGCACCGCTCCGCTGTTCACGTCCATCACAATGGCGCACGCGCGGTTGGCGGCGGCGGTGTTTTTCACCGCCTTCTCCACGTACTGCTCGGTCATTTGTTGAATGTTCAGGTCGATGGTCAGTGTCAGGCTGTTTCCCTCGGCACTTTCGATCGCCGTTTCATACTGAATATCGTTGGGCAGCGGATCGCCCCACCCGTTTTGCGACACAAGCACCCGTCCCGCTTTGCCCGCGAGTTGGTCGTTGTATCGCGCTTCAAGGCCCTCAAGTCCCGTGTTATCGGTGCCCGTAAAGCCGAGCACGCAGGACAGCGTGTTGCCGAACGGATACTCCCGCTTATAGTCGCGAATGACGCGAAACGCGGCGGTATACCCGCGCGCGGTCGCCCATTCGACAAAGGCGGCGCGGGTGTCGGTATCCACTTTGCGTGCCACCGTTTCGTAGCGCGAAGAGGTCTTGCACGCTTTCTTGTACAGCGTGTCGCGGTCGACACCCAACAGCGCCGACAACTCGTCACTGACCTGTCGGCGGGCGGTTTCACTCGTCAGTTCCCGCGGGTATAACAAAATGGTGGCGGTTTCGGTGCTTTGCGCCAACACGGTACCGTTGCGGTCGGTAATCACGCCGCGTTTGTCCGACACCACGTTGTCGCTGAGCTGTTGTTCCTGTGCCAGTGCTTGCCACTGTTCGTGCTGGGTCAGTTGAATGACACCCAACTTGCCGCCGATGCCGCCGTAGCACACCACGGTAGCGGCAAGAATACTGACCGTACGCCGCCACATGGCACGCGACGGCGCGTTCATTGAAACGTCCTGTCGATGAATGCGCTTCATAAACAGGCTCCCTATATTTTGATAATTAGTGAATGTTATCGGCGTAGGTGAATTCTACTTTCATCACGGTACCTTTGTTCACTTGCGTTTCCGCTTCCACCGATTGGCGCGAAGCTTTCGGAGTACCGCCGGTGGAACTGACACCGCTCATCAGCACGTTGAGCCCTTTTTGTTTGGCCAACTGCTTCACCTGTGCCACCGTGAGCCCGCTGAAATCGGGAACGGTGGTTTTTTCAGGTTCGGTGGCGTCGGTATACAACCACACCGTGCCGTCTTTGGGCAGGGTGGAACCCGCGGGCGGGATCTGCATGGTCACCACGTCGCCTTTACCGACGGTGCGGTAGGACAGCGACGAGGCTTTCAGCACCGTGGCGGCCGAGGTCGGCGTACTGCCGAGCACGTTGGGGGTGTTGCGGTCAAGACCCGCGATTTCCGCTTCGGTGTAGTTGGGTTCCACGCCGAGATACGGCAAAATGTCTTCGAGAATTTTGCGTGCGGCGGGCGCGGCCACGCCGCCGCCCGATTTGAGTTTTTGCGGTTCGTCGATCATCACCAGCACCGCGACTTTGGGGTCGTCGGCGGGCGCAAATCCGCCAAACGACGCGACCACTTCCACGATGGCGTCTTCGTCCCCTTCTTCGCCACGGGTCTCGGTCTTTTCGGCGGTACCTGTTTTGCCCGCCACGCGGTAGCCGCTGATGTAGGCGTTTTTAATGGCGCCGCCGCTCACCGCGTTTTCCAGCATCGCGTTGACGCGTTTGGAAGTTTCCTCCGACACGACCTGACGGCGCACGGTGGGTTGGGTGGCAGAAATGACGTTGCCGTCACTGTCGATGATCTTATCCACCACATACGGTTGCATCAGTTTGCCGCCGTTGGCAATGGCGGACAACGCCGTCACCATTTGAAGCGGCGTCGCTTTGAAGGTCTGTCCGATGGACGAGGTTGCCACGTCCACCGGGGTGATACGGTCGGGCGTGTGGTACAAGCTCTCCGAAACGGATTGTTCGCCCAGCATATCCACGCCGGTTTTTTCGGTAAATCCGAAACCCGTGTAATATTTGGAGAACAGTTTGGTGCCGATACGCTGACTCACCGTCATAAAAACAGGGTTGCAGGAGTTGGCGATGGCCTGCGTGAAGTTTTGTTTGCCGTGGCTGTGGTCGTCCCAACAATACATCGTGCGGTCGGCGATGGTGAACGGACTGCAATAGAACATATCGTCGTCGGTCACAAGCCCCTCTTCGAGCGCCATGGCGGCGGTAAAGGTCTTGAACACCGAGCCGGGCTCGTAGAAATCCAGCGATTTGTTGCGGTATTGCTCAAGCCGCGCTTTCACCAGCGCGTCGTTGTATTCGTCACCCGACAGTTGCGCGATCTGTTCCGCCAGCGTCGGGTCACCGATGAGCAGATAGTTGTTGGGGTCGTAGTCGCCTTTGACCGCAAGTGCTTTGATCGCGCCCGTTTCCACGTCCATCACAATGGCGCAACCGCGATTGGTGGCGCCGTATTGTTTCACCGTTTCTTCCAAATATTTTTCCGCGACCTGTTGCACGTATTGGTCCACCGTCAACACCAAACTGTGACCGTCCACCGCGTCCACCACGTATTCGTAGTTGAGCGAGTTGGGCAAGCGGTCACCGTTTTCGTTTTGGGTGACCACCATACGGCCGGGGGTGCCCGACAGCACGCTGTCATACTGCAATTCGAGGCCTTCGCGCGCTTTGTTGTCGGTTCCCACAAAACCGAGGGTGCAGGAAAGCAGGTTTTTCAGCGGATATTCGCGTTTAAAGTCGTCCACCAAGTAAAACACGGTGGTGAGTTTGTGTTCTTTCGCCCACGCTTTAAACGCGTCGCCGTCGGTCTTGTTCAGTTTGGTTTTGACCACCTTGTACTGCGAATCGCTGTCCGACGCTTGTTCGCGCAGTTTTTCTTTGTCCACGTCCAGTCGTGCCGACACTTCTTCCACGATGAGTTCGCGTTCGGCGGCGTCTTTGATGTTGCTCGGGTCCATAATGACGGTGTACACTTCACGCGTCAGCGCAAGCACCGCCATATTGGCGTCGTAGATCTGGCCGCGGGAAGCGGGCACTTCCACGTCGGCGAGTTGCTGCGACACGGCGCGTTTTTTCCACGCTTCGTTTTCGATCACTTGAATTTTAAACAAATTCATCGCGAGCAGTGCCAAACACGCAAAAATGCCGACAAGCAAAAACAGCGACCGCACGCGCATGGCGCGGTTTTCACGTCGTATCTTTTTTTCTTCAGCCATACTGTTCATTCTCGGTCACCCCGTGTGTCGTTTCTTGTCCCATTTAAGGAAAAAAGAGAGTTAAGACGTCACATCCCAACTCTCACACATCCGAGGTCCTACTCATACTATGCGGCAACCGCCGCTCGGTAGAACGCTCTCTCTGATTTCGATTCGTCAGGCGCAGGTCAATTCAGCCACGCCTTGATCGCACCCATAATGGATGCCCACAACGTTTCTTTTGCCGTTTCGGTCTTTTCCGGCACGGTCACGGTGATGTAATCGATCTGTCCGGATTCCATCGGGCGCAGACCCACGCTGAGCGCGTATTCTTCCACGCTTTGTGCCGACGTTTTGGCGGCAAGTTCACTTTCAAGGCGTTTGGTCTCGCTGAGCGCTTCGATGTACAGCGCCTCTTGTTTGGTGATGGCGTTGTTGATCTCGGTCAACTTCACCTGACTGGTGATCATCAAGCTGACCACCACCAGCACCAGGCAGGACACCGCGACCGCCGCCGTACCGTTCAACCATTTTTGGATCTTTTGGCGGCGTTTTTCGGCTTTGGTGGCGCGTTTGGAATGGAGAGGGGTCACCTTGGCTTTTTTCTTTTCAAATAACGACAGATCGTATGCCGCGTTGCTTTGTGCCATGTTCCTCTCTCCTTTCCTTTATTTTAATCGTTCAATGCACCGCAATTTCGCACTGCGGCTGCGGGGATTTTCGGCGAGTTCCCTCTCGCCCGCTTCGGCGGGTTTTCGCAATACCAACCGTCCGCGCGGGGTGTTGCCGCACACGCAAACGGGAAATTCTTTGGGGCAGGTGCATCCCGTGCACCATTCGGCAAACCGCTGTTTCACCATGCGGTCTTCCAACGAGTGGAAGGTGATGACGGCCAGGCGGCCGCCGATGCTCAGTCGGTCGAACGCCGCGTCCAACGCGTCGTTCAAACAATCCAGTTCACCGTTCACCGCGATGCGCAGTGCCTGAAACACGCGGCGCGCGGGGTGCCCGTCTCGACGGGCGGCGGCGGGGTACGCCGCTTTGATGAGTTCTGCAAGTTGCAGGGTGGTCGTGATCGGCTCACTCTCGCGCCGATTCACGATCGACGCCGCAATGCGCCGTGAGAATTTTTCTTCACCGAAACGGAAGAAGATGTCACTGAGTTCTTGCTCGGAAAGCCGCATAAGCAAATCGGCGGCGGTTTCGCCCTCTTGGCTCATCCGCATATCCAGCGGCGCTTCGTGGTGATACGAAAAGCCGCGCTCCGGCTCGTCCAGCTGGTGGGAGGACACCCCGATGTCCAGCAAAATGCCGTCCACCGTGTCGATGCCGAGGTTGTCCAGCGCACGGCCCATAAAGCGAAAGTTTTCGCGCACCACCGTGGCGGGCAATCCCGAAAGCCGTGCCGACGCTTGTCTGATGGCGTCGGGATCTTGGTCCAACGCAATCAGGCGGCCGCTCGTCAACCGCGAGGCGATCGCGAACGAATGTCCGCCGCCGCCCGCCGTCCCGTCAAGGTAGGTCCCGTCGGGGCGAACAGCCAACGCATCCAGCGTTTCGTCTAACAATACCGGGCGGTGATACCCGCTGTCCCACTCGCCCATATCAGAACCCGAGTTCCATAAACTCGGCTTCCACTTCTTCGGAAGTCATGGTTTCCATATCCGCTTCGTAGGCGGCGGGGTTCCAAATTTCAGCGCGGTTGCCGGCACCGATGACCAGCGCCTCTTTTTCGAGGTTCGCGTAATCAAGCAGATGTTTGGGAAGCAGGATACGACCTTGCGAATCCACCTGCGCATCCACCGCGTTGGCGGACAAGTAGCGTTGCAACTTGCGCGCTTTGGTGAGCGGCATTTCGGCCAGACCCGCTTGGAGCTTGTCCCATTCGTCAACGGAATAGAGGCAAACGCAGTGGTCCATCACCGCGGCGGCGATAAACGACATGCCGAGTTTTTCGCGCAATTTGGCGGGCACGAACAAGCGGCCCTTGGCGTCGATGTTATGCTGAAAGCGTCCGTACAACATACCTGCGTTTGCTCCTTTCTGCGTAAATTTCGTGGTTTTTGGAAAAAATTTGAAAAATTTTGCTGTTTTTTCGCCTTTTTTCTCGGTTTTTGCGGCGATTGTGGAAAACTCTGTGGAAAGTGTGGAAACTCCCCACTTCGCACCACTTTTCACCACACGGGTATATTATACCGCCCTTTTAATAAAAAATCAAGTCCTAACAGAGAAAAACCCCCACTATTTTTATGGAAATTTTATCTAAAATTTTTGATAAAAAATCGTGCAATTTCCCAAATAAAAAACGAGCGATTTTCCCTGTAAAAAACCGCTCGTTCCACACTTTTTTAAAGTATACAGGAGGCCGAAATCACACGATTTCGGCCTCTTTTCGCTTCAATAGGTCACACTTCACAATGGCCACCACCGTGACCGCCAACTCAATGCCGTAGGATATCGCCGACGAGAACGGCGCACGGATGAGCAAGTTGTATGCCACCGCGCACACGTGCGGAATCAGCACGGTATACCGCATCACCCGAATGTTGCGAATGGCAAAAGTAACCGCATACATACACGAAGCCAGCAAATACAACACGTCCCACGGCGAGGCTTGTGTCAAAATCACGTAGTTGATCACCACGTAACTTAAAATCGTTACCGTACACAACCCCACAATCATATATACGGGCACCCGCTTGTCCTTTTTTTCATAGACGTAGCACATAAGCCCCCGCGCAATGCCGAGCAACACCGAAACCATCGTGAAATACGAGCCGATGAGCAGATAGGACACCGACAAAAACACGTTGCCGCACAGTTGCAGTATTAAATAGGTTCGCTTGTTGTTAAAAAAATAACTCGCCGAATATAAAAGCAGAGCGGCGGTGCTCGCCACCCACGATAAAATGGTCATCGTTCTCGTCTCTTTCTTCCAATTTCACACAAACAATAGCACTTGTCGCAAAGGATGTCAAGACTTTTTGTGAGGTGCTATGGCCGTGATATTTCGGCAAAGCCGCAATACGTATTACCTCTTACTTCTTACTTATTACTTCCCAAAAATCCCGTGTGAATTTTATAGAAATTTTCGCTAAAATTGTGGAGAAAAAAATCGTGCAATTTTGCCCATAAAAAAGGGCGACTGTTCGCCGCCCAAACCCGATAAAATTGACCGATTTCGCTTGCGCTTTTCCCCTCTCTCGACAACGAAAAAACCCCGAGACTTCACTCGGGGCTTCGGATACGCTTATTTGAAACGAATGCTTTTTCTCCTCAACGCCACCAATCCAACAACGAGGAGAAGGGGGAAAACCGTAGCGGCGAGCAATCCCGTTTTCAGGTTGCCGCCTGCGAGTTCGGACAGGCTTCCCACCATCGTGGGACACACCGCCGCGCCGAAATCACCCGCCAACGCCAAAAACGCAAACATCGCCGTGCCGCCTTTCGGGCACGTATGCGAGGAGAGGCTGATGGTTCCCGGCCACATAATGCCGACCGCCAACCCGCACAGCGCACAACCGGCGAGTCCCAAGATCGGCAAGGCCGACAGCGACGCCAACAAGTAACACCCCACACACATCACGCCGCACAGCAGCATCGTTTTGGACAGATCGAGTTTTTCGCTGAACTTGCCGTGGAGCAAACGGGCGATCCCCATAAACATCGCAAACAAACACGGGCCTGCCAGGTCACCCACCGTTTTGGAGACGCCGAGCGCCGATTCGGTGAACGCCGATGCCCATTGCGTCATGGTCGCTTCGGACGCGCCCGCGCATATCATCAATAGGATCATCAGCAGAAAAAGCGGTGTTTTCAGCAGGTTTTTGGCGCCCATACTCTCGCCCTCTTCGGTCAACCGTTCGATGGGGCAGGTGAGAAAATTGAACGCGTTATACAGCGGTATCAACGCCCAAATGACCGCCAATATCCGCCAGTTTTCGATGCCGAACAACGCAAAAAACAAGGTCGACCCCAAAATAACACCCATCGAGCCCCAACAGAAGAACGAGTGCAAGGTGCTCATCACGCCGTCTTTGTTTTCAAAGGGGCACGCTTCCACGATGGGGCTGACCAATACCTCGATGAGACCGCTGCCCATCGCGTACAACACCACCGCGATCACAATGCCGACAAACGGCGAGGGTAACACCTCCGGCAACACCGCCATCAATCCCAAACCGACCGCCGATAACACTTGCGAGGCAACCACGCAGGTGCGATAGCCGATCGCGTCGGCGTATTTGGTGGCCACCAGATCGATCAGCAACTGTGTGAAGTAGAACACTAAGGGAATGATCGCAATGGTTTCGAGAGAGATACCGTAACGACCAATAAAGGTTAAAAACAACAACGGGGTGAAATTGGACGAGATCGCCTGCGTGACATAACCGAGATAGCAAGCCATCAGCGTTTTTCGGTAATTTTTTGGCATCGTAAGGCTCCCCTTTGCATGATATGCAAGGGATTATAGCATAAAAGCGGTAAAGGCGCAATACTTATTACCTCTTACTTCTTACTTATTACTTCCCAAAAATCCCGAATGCGTTTTTTAGTGAAAAGTGAAGAGTGAAGAGGTAAGAAGTAATAAGTAAAATCCCGCCCACTTTCGTGAACGGGATTTTTGTCATTCGTGTCCGAAAAAGAACTGGGTGAAAACCGAGAATTTTCTTCTATTTAACTTAATGTATTATACAAATACGAGAATGCAAAGAAAAAAGTTGGCAAAAAAATGACGCTTGTTAATATATCAATACAAAATCCTTTAATTGACCAATTAATTTTACGCGCTTTAAAATATAAAGCAATTAAAACAACAAAGGCAAAAAAGCAAACAATACCAAGCAAAATACTAACAGGATATTCAATAGGATGTTTAGACATTTCGCCAAACGAAACTATTGAAAACCATAAAAAAGCGCAAACAAGTCCTGCCGCACCAACAGCCGATAATCCTAACGAAAGCGCGGTGGTTTTAATGTTGCAGTTATTTTTGACAGTTTTGGAGAATATCAGGCAAAACAAGGCGGAAACAATCAATGTAATTCCAAATAAGATTGCAACAAACGGCCAACCGTTCATTATACGAAAAACAACAAATTCATACGTGGGCGTATCCGCACCCCCAATTATGCCTATTGCACCATTTTGAGAAGTATAGTTTTGTAATGTAATAAATGGAACTATTACTCCTATAATTGAAAACAGTGCTCCGGTCAAAAGTGTTAATAAAGAGATTTGTTTTAACTTCATTAAATCACCACCTTTCATTATCTTTAGAAGATTGCCTGCCGGGAATGGCGGCACAAATCATTCGCAACATAACATACGTCAAGAACAAAACCAATAGTAAGATTGTTTCTTCGGCAAAAATTTCCGATACATGCTCAAACAGAAAGTGTGATATCGAGTCAGTAAAAAACAACATCAACAGCATTACATTAGAAACAATATTAAGTGTTGATTTTATTATCGTTTTAGGTTTTATGAAAAAATAATATACCGTGTAAAACAAATCCAACTCATAAAAAACAACCAATCCGCCGACCGCCAATACCATCGCCGCGCCAAGACCCACCATCGTATCCTCGTTAGCCACTTCCTCTTTATACATACCAATGGCAACAACCAGAAACACGATGACCGTAATGAAAATCAACAGTGAAAAGGCACCGATTATGAGTTTCTTTTTCATACCGATCAACTCCTTTATCAGGATTGTACTACAAGAGTAGAGATTTGTCAAGAGAGCCGAATTTTACACCTGCGGTACGGTGAGACAACACAAAAGCGGAGAAAAGGAAAGATGTTAGTGAAATCGTGCTG
>JAFSFY010000012.1 GCA_017434985.1 Clostridia bacterium
AGCGGTGGACGACTGGTGTGCTGTAGTGTGCTTTTGGGTTACACGGCCGCCGAAAGGATAACACTCGTTTGACACCGCGTGAAGTATTGTCACAAAAGGATTTTGAGGGGTGCACACAAGCGGTGTACCGAACTATAAAAACGCGTGCGAGACGAGACACGCCGCGCTGATGAGCGACGTCGGCATAACAATAGACCCGCTCGGCGATGATCCGAACGGGTTGTGCGGCTACGCGACATCAAAAGGGCCGTTTCGGCTTATGCCGATACATCGTTTTAAATGCCCTTTTTAGCGCGTTGTATTTTGGTGTGATTCGTTTATGAGTTAGCGTGAAGAACGATAACGCGAGTGCATTTTCTTCGAATGGCGTGTATTGGGTGAAGTGAAGCGAAGAAGAAAGACGCCGCGAGGGTACACAAAGGGCAACGCGCGAGCTAAAACGGGCACCGCTTGTCGGCTTTCGGTGTCAAATAAACCCCAAGTAAACCCCAAAACCGCCCTTTTGAGCAAAACGAAAACCGCCCGACCTTGCCGAAAATGGCTTGGTTGAGCGGTTTTTCGTGGCGCGCCCGAAGGGACTCGAACCCCTGACCTCTTGATTCGTAGTCAAGCACTCTATCCAGCTGAGCTACGAGCGCGTGTCGTAAGACAACGAATAGATTATAGTCATTTCTTCTCCAAAAGTCAAGAGAAAACGCAAAAGTTTTTCGTAAAATTTTTGAACTCTGTTTTTCCAAATGCAAAAACAACACAAATCGAGAGAAAAGTCTGCTAAAAAACCAACTTTTTGCCTTGCGATTGCGGGTTTTGTGTGGGAAAAATGTTGATTTTGTGTTAATTTTTCTGTTTTTTCTTTGTTTTCCTCTTGACAAGTGCGTGAGGTTTGGGTAGAATGGGAGTAACATAAGGGAAAAATCGAGATTTTCTCGTAGCATTATTTTTCGGGAGGTACACCGTATGGAAACCGTATACACCCAACGAATTGAAAAAACGGCGCGTATTCCGGCGCTCGTGGAGCACTTGTTTGCGAGCAAGCCCACCATTGAGGCGGATCGCGCGGTTTTGCTCACCGAATCCTACAAAGCGACGGAGGGGCAACCTATCGTGTTGCGCCGCGCCAAGGCATTTGCCCACATTTTGGCGCATCTGCCCGTCACCATTCGCCCGCTCGAATTGGTGGTTGGCAGCAACACTGTCAATCCGCGCAGTTGCCAAACTTTCCCCGAATATTCCTATTCGTGGTTGGAGGACGAGTTCGACACCATTGCGACCCGCAGTGCCGATCCGTTTGAGATCTCGGAGGAGACCAAAGCGAAACTGCGTGAGGTGTTCCCGTATTGGAAAGGGAAGACCAGCAGCGAACTTGCTACCGCGTATATGGCACCCGAAACGTTGCTCGCGATGGAACACAACGTGTTCACCCCCGGCAACTACTTCTACAACGGTATCGGTCACGTGACGGTGGATTACGGCAAGGTGCTCCGCATTGGCTTCAACGGTATCGCCGACGAAGCGAAAGCCGCGCTCAAGAAACTGCACATCACCGACGCCGACTATGCCGAGCGTGCACAGTTCCTGCAAGCGGTGTGCATCAGCTGTGAAGCGGCGATCAACTTTGCTTCCCGTTATGCCGCGCTCGCCCGCGAACAAGCGGCGGCCTGCACCGATTCCACCCGCAAGGCGGAACTGCTTCGCATCGCCGCTAACTGCGACCGCGTGCCCGCCAACGGCGCCAACGATTTCTACGAAGCTTGCCAATCTTTCTGGTTTGTGCAACTGCTTCTCCAAACCGAATCGAGCGGCCACTCCATTTCGCCCGGCCGTTTCGACCAATATATGTATCCTTATTATAAGAAAGACTTCGACAGCGGCAAGATCACCCGTGAATTTGCGCAAGAACTCATCGACTGCGTGTGGGTGAAACTCAACGATTTGAGCAAGGTGCGCGACCTCGCGTCTGCCGAAGGTTTCGCCGGCTACAGTATGTTCCAAAACCTCATCGCCGGCGGTCAGGACGAACTCGGTCGCGACGTGACCAACGATCTGTCCTATATGTGCCTGAACGCGACGCTCAACGTGTATCTGCCGCAACCCTCCTTGTCGATCCGTGTGTGGAACGGCACTCCCCACGAATTTATGCTCCGTGCCGCCGAAGTGACCCGCACGGGTATCGGCTTGCCGGCTTACTACAACGACGAAGTGATCGTTCCCGCTCTGCAAAGCCGCGGTCTGACGCTGGAAGACGCGCGCGGCTACAACATCATCGGTTGCGTCGAACCGCAAAAAGGCGGCAAGACCGACGGTTGGCACGACGCGGCGTTCTTCAATATGTGCCGCCCGTTGGAGCTGGTGTTCTCCAACGGCATGGAGAACGGCGTGCAGGTCGGCCCGCAAACGGGTGACGTCACGCAGATGACCTCCTTTGAACAGTTCTATGACGCGTACAAAACGCAGATGAACTACTTCGTTGAATTGATGGTCAACGCCGACAACGCCATTGACTTGGCGCACGCACAACGCTGCCCGTTGCCCTTCCAATCCTGTATGGTGGAAGACTGTATCGGCCGCGGCAAGAGCCTGCAAAACGGCGGTGCCAAATACAACTTCACCGGTCCGCAAGGCTTCGGCATTGCCAATATGACCGACGCGCTTATCGCGATCCGCACGCTCGTGTTTGAAGAAAAGAGCGTGACGATGGCCGAGTTCAAAGAAGCGCTTGCCAACAACTACGGCAAGGATATGGATCCCAAAGCGGCGGAAAAACTGACCACCGAAGTGGTGCGCCAGATCGTGAACAACGGCAAAACGATGACGGCGGAAGACGTGAAAGCGGTGTACGGTGCGGTGCTCAAAAACCCCTGCACCGATGCACAAAAAGCCAAGTATCAACAACTGCTTGACCGCATTGCGGCGTTGCCGAAGTTCGGTAACGACATCCCCGAAGTGGATGCCTTTGCCCGTGACGTGGCGTACACCTACACCCGCCCGCTTCTCAACTACCGCAACCCGCGCGGCGGCCAATTCCACGCCGGTTTGTACCCCGTGTCGGCCAACGTGCCGCTCGGCGCACAAGTGGGTGCCACCCCTGATGGCCGTTTGGCCAACACCCCCGTGGCAGACGGTGTGTCGCCCGCGGCGGGTCGCGACGTGAAAGGCCCCACGGCGGCGGCCAACTCGGTGTCCCGCCTCGACCACTACATCGCTTCCAACGGCACGCTCTTTAATATGAAATTCCACCCCAGCGCGTTGGCGGGGGCGAGCGGTCTGGAAAGTTTCGTGGCGCTGGTGCGCGGCTACTTCGATCAAAAAGGCAGCCACGTGCAGTTTAACGTGGTCAGCCGTGAAACCTTGCGCGATGCGCAAAAGAATCCCGAAAAATACAAATCCCTGGTGGTGCGCGTGGCCGGTTACAGCGCGTTGTTCACCACGCTGTCCCGTTCGTTGCAGGACGACATCATCAACCGTACGGAGCAGGGGGATTTCTGATGCAAGACCTTTTAGATGTAAAGGGACGCATCTTCGATATTCAGCGTTTTTCCACCCACGACGGTCCCGGTGTGCGCACCATCGTGTTTCTCAAAGGTTGCCCGTTGCGATGCCGCTGGTGTTGCAATCCCGAATCGCAATCGTATGAGATCCAACAGATGCGTCAGGGCGGCGTGATGAAAACCATCGGCCGCGACGTAACGGTGGGGGACGTGCTGAAAGAAGTGTTGCAGGATCGCCCGTACTACCGCCGTTCCGGTGGCGGTATGACCCTTTCGGGCGGCGAATCGCTGTGGCAACCCGATTTCACCGAGGCACTACTCAAAGCGTGCCATGAAAACGGCGTCAACACCGCCATTGAAACGACGGGGTTTGCCGACAGGGCGATCATCGAGCGGTGCCTGCCGCATCTCGATACGGTGTTAATGGATATTAAGCACACCGATAGCCGCAAACACGAAGAATTTACCACGCGTCCCAACGAAGCGATTTTACAAAATGCCCGCTTGATTGCCGAAAAGGCGAAGAAACTCATCATTCGGGTACCCGTAATTCCGGGTTTTAACGACACGACGGCGGAGATCGACGCGATTGCCGCGTTTGCCGCCTCACTGCCAAACGTAAACGAGATTCATTTGTTGCCCTATCACCGTATGGGGCGCGACAAATACGACGGCCTCGATCGTCCCTATTTGATGGGGGACGTACAACCGCCCACCGCCGATCATATGAACGGCTTGAAACTGGTTGCCGAGCGCCACGGTCTGATTACACGGATAGGAGGTTGAGCCAATGAACATTGATGCCTTGACAAACGGTGACAAGGTACGCATCGTGCAAGAACTTGTCCCCGGTAAACAGATCACGTTGGCACACATCATTGCCAATCCCGATGACATTCTCTACTACAAACTCGGTCTCGACCCTGCCGAATCCCACGCGGGCGCCATCGGCATCCTCACCTTGAGTCCTGCTGAGACCGCTATCATCGCGGGTGACATTGCCCTCAAAGCCTCGGGCGTCACGCTTGGTTTTGTGGACCGATTCAGCGGTACGGTGATCGTGACCGGCACGGTGTCGCAGGTGGAAGCGGCGGTGGCCGCTATCACCGACTACGCCACGCAGAAACTCGGGTTTGACGTTTGTGAGATGACCCGCACGTGATGAAACGGTTGCTGTTAGTCGGCCGCAGCGGTTGCGGCAAGACCTCGCTCACACAAGCGTTGCGCGGTGAGCAGGTGCACTACCAAAAAACACAAAGTATGGTGTTCGATGATTTTCTCATCGATTCCCCCGGCGAATATGCCGAAAACCACGACCTCGGTGCGGCGTTGGCGCTTTACTCGTACGAAGCCGACGTGGTGGCGTTGCTCATCGCCGCCGACGACGATTACTCGTTGTTTCCGCCCTGCATCACCTGCTTGGTCAACCGCGAAGTGATCGGCATCGTCACCAAGATCGACAAAGCCGACCCGCGTCGTGCGGAACGGTGGTTGCGGCTTTCGGGGTGCAAAACGGTGTATTTTGTCAACTCGGTCACCCGAGAAGGCACCGAAGCGGTGCTAAAACACCTCGAAAACAACAAAAACCAAACAAAAATCGAACAAAACACAGAAAAATAAAGGAAAATCTGTTGACTTTGTGTGAAAACTATGGTACCATGGTACCGTGATCAATAGGGAAATAAATAAAAAACAATAAAAACAAAAGGAGAAAACATCATGGTAAGCGAATACGAAATCAAAAAGCAGATTTGCGAGATCGGCCGCCGCATCTATGACAAGGGCATGGTCGCTGCGAACGACGGTAACATCTCCGTCAAACTCAATGACAACGAATTTCTCTGCACCCCCACGGGTGTCAGCAAAGGCTTTATGACGCCTGAGTTCATCTGCAAAGTGGACAAAGACGGTAAAGTCATCCAAGCCAACGCGGGTTACAAACCCTCTTCCGAAATCAAAATGCACATGCGCGTCTACAAAGAGCGTCCCGACGTGAACGCTGTTGTGCACGCTCACCCCATCTACGCGACCAGCTTTGCCATCGCCGGCATCCCGCTGACCCAACCCATCATGCCCGAAGCGGTCATCTCCTTGGGTTGCGTTCCGATCGCCGAGTACGGCACCCCCTCCACCGAGGAAATTCCGGATGCCGTTTCCAAATATCTGCAATCCTTTGACGCCGTGTTGCTCGAAAACCACGGTGCGCTGTCCTTCTCCGATAGCTTGCAGAACGCGTACTACAAAATGGAATCGCTCGAATTCTACGCACAGTTGCTGTTTATCTCCAAGCAACTCGGCGGCCCGAAAGAACTTTCGGAATCGCAAGTGCAACGCTTGTACGAGATCCGCCGTCAATTCGGTATGAAGGGCAAACATCCCGCGGATCTGTGCCCCAACGCCAAAGACGGCAAACCCAGCTGCCACGGCTGCGGTGACAAGTGCACCTGCGGCAAGGAAAAAGAGCACGATCTCGTGTCCGAGATCACCAAGCTTGTCCTTGCACAACTCGGCAAATAATCGTATGGATGAGAAAGCCTTACGTTCCTTGGTGGAAGCCGTTGCCCGCAACGTAAGCGGCGTACCGGGGGATATCACGTTGGAGCAAGCGCGGCGACTTAGCGAGAAGGTACGGCAAGAAGCCGCCCGTATGGGTGTCAACGCCGTGGTGGCCATCTCCAACCGCGCGGCACGGCCGGTGTTGGTTGAGTGTATGGACGATTCCTACATCGCCAGCTACGACGTGGCGGTACAAAAGGCATTCACCGTAGTTTCACTGAAAATGTCCACCTCGGACTTGAAACCGCTTGCACAACCCGGCGGTTCGCTGTACGGCATTCAGTTCACCAATGATTGCCACATCGTCATTTTCGGCGGCGGCGAACCTCTCCGTGACCAAAACGGCGCCATTGTCGGCGGCCTCGGTGTCAGCGGCGGAAGCGAGGAACAGGATACCGCGTTAGCGGCTTTTGGCAGACAACTCTTTGAGAAAGGCGGAATATAAGAATGGACATCAATTCTTCCAACATTGAACAGATCGTCCGTCAGGTGCTCGATGGGATGAACGGCGTTCCCGCAAAAGCGGCGGCCCCGAAAGAAATCCCCTCCAAAGCCCGCGTGGCGATGCTGACCCAACTTGAAAAATTCGAACTGAAAGAATATCCGATGCCGCCCGTGGGTGACGACGATATTCTCGTGAAGGTGGAAGGTTGCGGCGTGTGCGGCACCGACGCGCACGAATTCAAACGCGATCCCTTCGGCCTCATTCCCGTTGCCCTCGGTCACGAAGGCACCGGCGAGATCGTGAAAATGGGTAAAAACGTCAAGAAAGACAGCGCCGGCAAACCCCTCGCCATCGGCGACAAGGTGGTTACCTGCATGATCTTCAAAGACGATCCCGACATCACGATGTACGACCTCAACAAACAAAACGTCGGCCAAGGCGCCGAGGTGTACGGCCTGATTCCGGACGACGACATTCATATGAACGGTTGGTTCGGCGACTACATCCTCGTTCGCGGCGGTTCCACCGTGTTTAACGTCAGCGACCTCGACCTCGATTCCCGTATTTTGATCGAGCCCTGCGCGGTGCTTATCCACGCGGTCGAGCGTGCCAAGACCACCGGCATTCTCCGCTTCAACAGCCGCGTGGTGGTGCAAGGTTGCGGCCCCATCGGCCTTATCTGCATCGCGGTGCTCCGCACGATGGGTATCGAAAACATCGTCGCGGTGGACGGCGAGGCCAAGCGTTTGGATTTCGCCAAAGAAATGGGCGCCACCAAAACGGTCAACTTCAAAGACCACAAGGGCATTGAAGCTTTGGCGGGTGCGGTGAAAGACGCGTTCGGCGGTTATTATGCTGACTTCGCGTTCCAATGCACCGGTTCTCCCGTGGCTCACGCCAACATCTACAAATTCATCCGCAGCGGCGGCGGTTTGTGCGAACTCGGGTTCTTCATCAACGGCGGCGACGCCACCATCAACCCGCACTTCGACATCTGCTCCAAAGAGATCACCACGGTGGGCTCCTGGGTGTACACCTTGCGTGACTACGCCACCACCTTTGATTTCCTCAAACGTGCCAAAGGCATCGGCCTGCCGATGGTAAAACTCATCACTCACAAGTTCCCGCTGGAACAGATCAACGAAGCGCTTGAAGTCAACCTGAAGATGGAAGGCCTCAAGATCGCCATCGTCAATAAATGATCGGAGAGAGTACCATGATGGGAAACGCTACCGGCATTGTGGAAGTTTACGGCTTGGTTGCGGCCTTCGTGGCTTGTGATGCGGGTTGTAAAGCCGCCAATGTTACCGTTGAAACGTTTGATAAAAACAAACCCGGCAACCCCGACAGCCTCAGCGTTCCGCTGATCGTGGCTGTCAAGTTCCGCGGCCGCGTTACCGACGTGGAAGCCGCGGTGGAGGCTGCCAAAGTTGCCGCCGCCGGTGTGTCCGGCGTGGTGACCACCCACATTCTCACCAGCACCGAGCCCGATACCGAGCCGATGTTGAAGATAAACGCATTTGATAAAAATTAATTTTTAGGAGGAATTCCCCATGTCCAAAGAAGCTCTTGGTATGATCGAAACTCGCGGCCTTACCGCTGCGATCGAAGCGGCCGACTCCATGGTCAAAGCTGCCGAAGTGTCCCTCATCGGCACCGAAAAGATCGGTTCCGGTTTGGTGTCCGTGATGGTGCGCGGTGACGTCGGCGCCGTGAAAGCCGCCGTGGAAGCCGGTTCCAACACCGCCTCCCGTTTGGGCGAGTTGGTAGCGGTTCACGTGATCCCGCGTCCCCATGGCGACGTTGAAAAAATTCTTCCGAAATTCTAAGTAGGTGTCGTCGATGAAGTCTTTAGGACTTGTAGAAGTGAGCGGCGTGACCGGTGCCATTGACTGTTTGGACATTATGTGCAAATCGGCCGATGTTTCGCTCGTCACGTGGGAGCGAAAGTTGGGCGGCCGTTTGGTGACGCTCGTGGTTGATGGTGACGTTTCGGCCGTTACCGCTGCGGTGGAAAACGCCGTGGCGGGCGGTATTGTGAAACCGTGTGCCTACGCCGTGATCGCCAGCCCTCACGAAGAAACACAGCGCTTGGTTGCCTTAAGCGCTTCTCGTATTCAAGCAAAAGGAAGGTAACACGTTATGGCAGAAGAGAAAACCCCTGTCGCGGCAGAAGTTCCTGCTGCGGCGGAAGAGAAAACTCCTGTTGTCCAACCGGCCGCCGAGGCCGTTAAAAAACCTACACCTGTAAAGGAGGTAAGAAAAATGGCATTGGAAGCATTGGGTATGGTGGAAACCAGAGGTCTGGTTGCTGCTATTGAAGCTGCGGACGCGATGGTCAAAGCCGCCAACGTGACCCTCATCGGCACCGAAAAGATCGGTTCCGGTTTGGTGTCCGTGATGGTGCGCGGTGACGTTGGTGCCGTGAAATCGGCTGTGGAAGCCGGTTCCGCCAGCGCGGGCCGCTTGGGCGAATTGATCGCGACTCACGTGATCCCGCGTCCTCACGAGGATGTGGAGAAGATTCTTCCCACTCTGTAATCAAACACGATACAACAAACACTTTAGTCTAATTTAAGGAGGAAAAAGCAATGGCATTGGAAGCATTGGGTATGGTGGAAACCAGAGGTTTGGTTGCCGCTATCGAAGCCGCAGATGCGATGGTCAAAGCCGCTAACGTGACCCTCATCGGTACCGAGAAGATCGGTTCCGGCTTGGTGTCCGTTATGGTGCGCGGCGACGTTGGTGCTGTGAAATCCGCTGTTGAAGCCGGTTCCACCAGCGCCGGTCGCTTGGGCGAAGTCATCGCGACTCACGTCATTCCGCGTCCCCACGACGACGTGGAGAAAATTTTGCCCACCCTCAAATAAGAGGTCGGCAATTTGTGTGCTTAACGCGCAGAGGGGCGGCGCCGCCCCTCTGCGGTTGGCACCCGCTTAGTACTCACTATTGAAAGAGATAGGTGAAGACGATGATCGTCGGAAAAGTTGTGGGAAGTGTTGTTTCCACGCGCAAAAACGAAAATCTTGTCGGCAGCAAGTTTATGATTGTTGAGCCGCTCAAAGACTTGGGTGATCCCAAGGCGAAGATCGTGGCCATTGACAACATCGGTGCCGGTATTGATGAGATCGTATTGGTCGCCACCGGCAGCGCCGCCCGCATTGGTTGCGGTATGGCGGATTGCCCCGTAGACGCGGCCATCGTCGGTATCGTGGACAGCGGTACCGGTCTTGCCGGAGTGATTCATTCATGACAATCGAAGAAATCAAATCCTTGTTGCAGGAGAACGGGATCGTCGGCGCGGGCGGTGCGGGTTTCCCCACCTATGCCAAGCTGGACAAACGCGCCGACACCTTGATCCTCAACTGTGCGGAATGCGAGCCGTTGCTCCGTCTGCACCGCCAACTGCTCAAACAGTTCACCCACGAAATTTTGAGCACGTTGCATTTCCTTTCGAAAATACTGGAAGTCGAGACCGTCTACGTCGGTGTCAAAGGTTCGTACAAACGCACCGTGGAAGCCGTCAAAGCGGAACTCGCTTCTTATGATAATATGAAATTGTGCACCCTGCCCGAAGTGTATCCCGCCGGTGACGAAGTCGTGCTGACGTACGAAGCGACCGGACGTGTGGTACCCGCCGGCGGCATTCCGCTGGCAGTGGGGGTTACCGTCCTCAACGTCGAAACGGTGTACAACGTCTACCGTGCGTTAAACGGTTTACCCGTGACCCATAAATATGTCACGGTGACCGGCGAAGTGGCGACTCCCGTCACGTTGTACGCGCCGCTCGGTATGACATTGCAAGAACTCATTGACCTGGCGGGCGGCATCACCACCGCCGATCCCGCTTACGTTATCGGCGGTCCGATGATGGGTCGTCTCGGCTCTACCGCCGAGGTGGTCACCAAAACCACCAATGCGGTGTTGGTACTCCCGAAATCGTTGCCGCTGGTGCAAAAGAAACTCAGCAAAACCAGCATTGATATGAAGCGGGCAATGGCGGCGTGCTGCCAATGCAGTTATTGTACGTCGCTGTGTCCCCGTCACCTGCTCGGCCATCCCATTGACCCGTCGGCCTTTATGTACGTGGCGTCCAACGGTATCACCAACGACGCCACCCCGTATGTGGATTCGATGTTCTGTTCGAGTTGCGGCCTGTGCGAACTGTATTCGTGCGGGCAGGGGTTGTCGCCGCGCAGTTTGCTTGCGGCCTGTAAAAACGGGCTGCGCGAAAACGGTGTCAAACCGCCGAAAGATCCGAAGATGAGCGGTGTTTCCGAAGCCCGTCCGTGGCGGATGGTACCGCTGAAACGCTTGCGTTCGCGCCTCGGTCTCGATCCGTACAACCAATCGGCACCGATGAGCGAAGAACCCGTTGAAAGCAAAAAATTACGCATTCCGCTGTCGCAACACATCGGTGCGCCGGCGGTGGCGATCGTGAAAAAAGGCGACCGCGTGGAAGCGGGACAACTCATTGCGACCCCCGCCGAAAATGCCCTCAGCGTGGCCATTCATGCCCCAATGGCGGGTACCGTCACCGACGTGACCGCCCGTGTGATCACCATAACGAAGTAAGGAGGAAATGACAGATGAAAAAAGCCATTGGTATGGTTGAATACAAAACGGTTTCCTCCGGTATGCGTGCTGCCGACCTCATGGTCAAAACCGCCGAAGTGGATATTCTGCAAGCCGATACGGTGTGCCCCGGCAAATTTATGGTGCTCATCAGCGGTGAACTCAGCGCGGTAAAAGCCGCGGTGGATGCCGCCAAAAATGCCGACAGTGAACAACTGATCGACTGTTTTGTGCTCGGCAATCCCCACGATTCGATCTTCAGCGCCTTGTACGGCGCTTCCGAGATCGGCTCTCCCAACGCGCTCGGCGTGTTGGAGACCTTCTCCGCCGCCGCCGCGATCGTGGCGGCCGATACCGCCGCCAAAACCGCGATGGTCGATCTCATTGAACTGCGCTTGGCACGCGGTATGTGCGGCAAATCCTACTTGTTGCTCACCGGTGACATTGCGGCGGTGCAAGCTGCGATTGAAACTGCGAAAGTCGGTGCGGGCGAGGACGGTATGTTCCTCGACAGCACGGTGATTCCTCATCCCGACGAGAAGTTGTGGAAAAACATTTTGTAAGGACGTGAGCCTATGCTCGCCATCGAACGGCGCAATATGATTCTTGCCCGTCTGCAAAGCGAGGGCAAGGTCATTGTGGCGGATCTCAGCCGCGAATTCGACGTGACGGAGGAAACCATCCGCCGCGACCTCGAAAAACTCGACAATGAGGGCCTTGCCAAAAAGACTTACGGCGGTGCCGTGTTAAATCAAAATTTGAATACCGATGTGCCGTTCAACGTGCGCAAGCGTTCCAACGTGGAACTAAAACAACGCATTGCCGAAAAGATCGCGGCGCTCATTCAAGACGGTGACTTCCTGATGCTGGATGCCAGCACCACCGCGATCCACGTGGCCAAAAGCATCAAGAACCGCAAAAACATCACCCTCATCACCAACTCGGTGGAGATCTTGCTCGAACTGTCCGACAAAGAAGGATGGAACGTGCTGTCCACGGGCGGTGTGCTCAAACAAGGCTCGCTCTCGTTGGTCGGCTCGTCGGCCGAGCGAATGATCCGCGGTTACCACGTTGATTTGGCGGTGTGTTCTTCCAAAGGCATTGATCTGAATATGGGCGTGACCGAATCCAACGAAAAGGATTCCGAGATCAAACGCGCCATCTTTTCGTCCGCCAACCACAAGGTGTTGGCGATCGACAGTACCAAATTTGATCGCATTTCCTTCGTTCGTGTGTACGATTTAGACGAGGTGGACACCATCGTGACCGATGCGCCGCCGAGCGAACGGTGGATCGACTATTGCAAACAACACAACATTGAACTCATCTATTAAGGAGTGACCACTATGGCAAACTTTTCCGAAGCCGAGATCCGCGAGGTCGTAACCCGCGTGTTGGGCAATATGCAACCTGCTGCGCCCGCCCCGAAAGATTGGGACAGCAAACATTACGGTTCCCGTAAATTCGTCGGCATCTACGACGATATGAACGAGGCCATCAAAGCGGCCGAAGCCGGCTACCGCGCGGTGCGCGCCATGTCGGTGGAACAACGCGAAAAGATCATCACCGAAATTCGCCGTTTGACCCGCGAAGAAGCCCCCGTGATGGCGGCGCTCGGCGTGGCGGAAACGGGTATGGGCCGTGTGGATCACAAACAAGCCAAGCACTTGCTCGTGGCCGACAAGACCCCCGGTACCGAAGACATCGTGTCCAACGCCAAAACGGGCGACAACGGTTTGACGCTTGTGGAAATGGCGCCGTTCGGCGTGGTGGGTGCCATCACCCCCAGTACCAACCCGAGTGAAACGGTCATCTGCAACAGCATCGGTATGATCGCCGCCGGTAACGGTGTGGTGTTTAACCCCCACCCCAATGCCATTGCGACCTCCAACTACGCCGTTGACCTGGTCAACCGTGCGTGCAAATTGGGTGGCGGTCCCGACGTGCTCGTCTGCTCGATGGTGAAACCCACCCTCGATTCTGCCGCCATTATGCAATCCCACCCGCTCATCCGTTTGCTTGTTTGCACGGGTGGCCCCGGTGTGGTGCGTGCGGTGTTGTCGTCCGGCAAAAAGGCCATCGGCGCCGGTGCGGGTAACCCGCCCGTCATTGTGGACGATACCGCCGACATCGAAAAAGCGGGCAAAGACATCATCGACGGTTGCACCTTCGATAACAACCTGCCCTGTATCGCCGAAAAAGAAGTGTTTGCGTTTAACAACATTGCCGATAAACTCATCGCCGCGATGCTGCGTAGCGGTGCGTATCTCATTGATGCCGCCCAAGCCGACGAACTCGCGAAGATCGTGTTGGTCGAAAAAACCGACAAGAACGGCAAGGTCAAGAAGATCGTCAACCGCGATTGCGTCGGTCGAGACGCCGCCGTTCTCCTTGAAAAGATCGGCGTGAAAGCGGGCAAAGATATTCGTTGCATCGTGTGCGAAACGGGCTTTGATCATCCCTTCGTGCAAGAAGAATTGATGATGCCCATTTTGCCTATCGTGCGTGTGAAAGATATTGATGAGGCCATCGACCTCGCGGTCAAAGCCGAGCACGGCAACCGTCACACCGCGCATATGCATTCCAAAAACATTGACAATCTGTCCCGTTTTGCTCGCGCGGTGGAAACCACCATTTTCGTGAAAAACGCCCCGTCTTATGCCGGTATCGGCTTCGGCGGCGAAGGTCACGCCACCTTTACCATTGCCGGTCCGACCGGTGAGGGTATCACCTCGGCCAGAAGCTTTACCCGTCAACGCCGTTGCGTGATGGCCGACAGTTTCCGTATTATCTAAAGGAGTGTTTTACGATGGCTTACGATGCCGCGTTTATATCCGAGATCGTCAACCGTGTGATGGCGCAATGCGGTGACGCACCCGCCGTTTCGGCTGGGGACGACACCGTGCCGGTGGGCGTCTCCAACCGCCACATCCATCTGTCCGAAGCCGACGTGGAGACCTTGTTCGGCAAAGGGTATCAACTCACCCCGCTGAAAGATCTCTCGCAACCCGGCCAGTTTGCGTGTAAAGAGCAACTCACCATCATCGGGCCGTCGCTTCGCCCCATTGAGGGTGTGCGCGTGCTCGGCCCTGTTCGCAAAGCGTCGCAGGTGGAGATTTCCCGCACCGATTCGTTTGTGCTGAAAGTGAAACCGCCGGTGCGTGAATCGGGTGATATTGCGGGTTCGGCTCCCATCACCATCGTGGGGCCCAAAGGCGTAGTCACCTTAAAAGAGGGCTGCATCATCGCCAATCGCCACATCCATATGAGTGAGGAAGAAGGCGCGGCCTTCGGTCTCAAAGACGGCGATTACGTCACGGTGGAAGTAAACGGCGAACGCCGCACCACTTTCTACGACGTGCAGGTGCGCGTCAACAAAGCGTTCCGTTTGGAAATGCACATCGACACCGACGATGCCAACGCCGCCGGAATCGGCAACGGCTTCAAAGTAAAAGTGGTTAAATAACAACAAGAGCACTCATTTTACAATGAGTGCTCTTGTTTATTTACAAACAACGCGGATCATCAGTGCGCTCCAAGAGATAGTCGATGGAGACGTTAAAATAATCGGCGAATTTTATGAGGGTCGCATAGTCGGCTTCTCGAACTTCATTTTCATAGCGACTGATACTGTTTTGATTCATATTGAGGTCAAGTGCCAACTTGAGTTGCGAGATGCCGCGTTCTTTACGCAAATTTTTTAATCGCATACGCAAAACCTCCTTGACACTATTATCCCACAATGGTATAATCAAAATATCCCAAAACGGGATATTTTGAGTTAGGAGGAAGTTTTATGGAAAAGAAAAAGAGCGGTTTAGCAACCGCAGGATTGGTAGTGGGTATTATCGGCGCGGTTGTGGCGTTTATCCCGCTACTTAACACGTTCGCGTATGTGTTAGGGGGGCTGGCTCTCATTTTCGGCTTGATTCCATTGTGTAAAAAAGCATCGATCGGGAAAGCGGTGGCGGCACTGATCTTGGGTATTGCGGCCATTGCGATCACGATCGTGATGCAAGCGAGCCTTTTCAATGCGGTGGATGATGCGCTTAACGAATTGGATAGTGAATTGGGTATGTTAACGGGGGAGAACACGGACGATATTCTGAATGATCACTTGGATGTGTCCTTCGGTGAGTTCGAGGTAACCAAGGGCGAATTCCTTGACGAGTGCAAGTTGACGGTCACCTTGAAAAATAAGGGTGCTGAACAGAAATCGTTTACCGTGGAAGTCGAGGCGGTGGATGCTGATGGCAACCGATTGGAAACGGATTATATTTATGCAGATGACTTGAAAGCCGGCCAAAGCCAAGTTTTCGAGATCTTCACCCTGGTTACGTCGGATATGATGGATAAATTGGAGGATGCGACCTTCTCCGTGCTGGAAGTTTCGATGATGTAACCTCAAAAACACCGCCCCGCATCGTGTGATGCGGGGCGGTGTGTTTTTTAAAATGGAAAGGATAGTGCCGTTAATATTTGATATCAGACACTTTCACGCGGGTAACTTCCATAACTTCTTTCATACGGGAGTAGAACACGTAGAGATACCCGTCGTGTTCCAACATTTTCATATAGGCGTATTGTCCGCCCTTGGAATACCCTTGTTGTTGCAGGGTGTATTTCTCGTCACGCAAGGTGTACACCGTGTCGAAGTTGTAACCGTCTTCCGATACGTACAGATTTAGTGGCCACATTCCCCAAATATCCCCGTCCTCGTTGGGGGTGCCGATGCCGAGCGCACGGCCGTCTTTCAAGTTCATAAAGTTAAACTGCGTGTTGTCGGAGGACACACGGGTGGGATAAAACTCGGTAAAACTTTCACCGCCGTCGTAACTTTCGGCGTTCCATTGATAGCCTTTGTCGGAACGGATCATCAGGTGAATGACACCGTCGGCGCTTTCGTACCACGAACTTTCGGTCAGGCGCGCGCCGTTTCTCTTTTCGGATGCCGCCCGCATTTCTTCCGGCATCACGTACCATTTCCACGTGTTGCCGTTGTTGGGGTCGGGGATGGCCGAATCGGTGTGGTGGAACCACACGCCGCAGGCCGAACCCCACCGTCCCGTGGACATTTGCCGCAACCCGCCCACCGCTTTGGTGGAGGAGATGCGTTGCCGTTTCCAGTTGACGCCGTCGGTGGTGATGATTTGATAAATGGTGTCTTTTCGGCCGCCGGCCGCGGCGGGATTAAACACGCCGTTTTTGTTGAACCATTTTTGGTCGTAATCGGCGTCGTAGTAATAGGCGATCATTTTGTCGCCCGCCACGTACAATCCGCAGGGGATGATGCAGCGCTGACCGTAAGTGCCTTGTTCCGCTTTCACCAGCACTTCCGGCTCGGTCCAGTTGTAGAAATCCTCGCTGGAAGAGATGGCCATATGTTGACCGGGGAAATCTTCACCCGTTTCGCCGCGCGAAAAGGCGGTGTAAAATTTGCCTTTAAAATACACGATTCCTGCGGGATGATGCGTAAACGCCCATTCGGGGTCGTACTCGGTCACGCGCACCACTTCCGAGGCGATTTTGCCGCGTGACACGGCGTTGTTGTGGATGCGCTGCGACGATTCGGCAATCGACATCGTCGGCGTAATGGGGTAGGTGACCTTGCCGATATAGGTTTTATAGGTGGTAGAGGTGGTGGTCGTCGCTTCGGTGGTCGTGCGGCTTTGCGTTGATATCGTGCGGCGCGAAGACGTCGTCGTCACCGTGGTGGTGGCTACCGTCGTCGGTGTCGTTACCGTGGTGGTCGTGCGTGGCCTTTCGGACGCCGTGGTCGTTGTATGCGTTGTTTTCAGCGTTCGATAGGTTTGTGTCGTTTTGGCGGTGGTTGTTTGTTGCGTTACCGTTGTGGTAACCACCTCTGCCGAGGAGGAAGACGCTTCCTCGGTGGTCGTGGTCGCTTCGGTGGTAGTGACCTCAGACGTAGTGGTCGTGGCGGCCGACGGTTTGTCCTCCGGGGCACAACCAAACGCCACAGCAATCAAGCACAACAAGGCGACTGCGGTCAAAAGTCGACGCTTCATACGGACATCTCCCTTTTAAAAAATACACACACAGTGTAACACGGGAAAATACCGCTTGACAAGAGAAAATCTCCTCTTTTTTGGCCAAAAAGAGGAGATTCTCGTCAACTTTTCAGGTCGCTGATCTTCACACGGGTAACTTCCATAACCTCTTTCATCTTGGAATAGAAGACGTAGAAGTAACCGTCGTGCACCAAAAATTTCATATACGCGTATTCGCCGCCTTTGGAATATCCCGTTTGTCGCATCGTGTATCGCTCGTCGCGGAGGATGTAGGCGGTATCGAAATTGTAGCCGTCGTTGGATACGTAGAGGTTGAGCGGCCACATATCCCACACCGATGTGGAAGAGGCGGGGGAACCCACCGCGATGGGGCGCCCGTCAGGCAGGTTATAGAAGTTAAACTGCGTGTTTTTGGAACTGAAGTTGGTGGGGTAAAACTCGGTAAACGACTCGCCGTTGTCGTAACTTTCGGCGTTCCACAAATACCCTTTGTCCGAGCGGATCATCAGGTGCACCACACCGTCAAGGCTTTGATACCAGGAACTCTCGTGCAGGGTGCCGCCGTTGCGTTTTTGCGAGTTGTTGCGCATCTCGGTCGGCATCACGTAGTAATTCCAAGTCACCCCGTCGGGAATTTCGGCATCCGAGCGGTGCAACCACGAACCGTAGCAGGACATCCAGCGTCCCGTGAGGTTTTTGCGCAGATAATAGTTCATCCCGATGGAGGAGATGCGTTGTGGTTTGCTCCACGTGACACCGTCCTCGGTGTAGATGCGGTACATCGTGTCGGTGCGCGTGCCTTTGGCACGGGGATTGAAATTGCCGTTAGCGTCAAAATACTCTTTGGAATAATCGCTCACACCGTAGGTGTAAAACAGTTTACCGCCCGCCACGTACATCGGGCCGGGGCCGACGCAGGTCTCGCCGTAAGCCCCTTGTGTTGCGGGAACGATGACCTGCGGTTCGCTCCAATGATAAAAATCCTCGCTGGTGCACAGCACGGCTTGTTGGCCGGGCATATCTTCGCCCGTATATCCGCGGGAGAACGCGGCGTAGAATTTTCCTTTAAAGTACTCAAACCCACCGGGATGATGGGCAAAGGCGTATTCGGGGTCAAAATCGGTGATCTGTACGACGTCCGAATCCAGTTTCTTGGTTGGCTTTACATTGTTGTGGATGCGTTTGGATGAATCCTCAATGGACATCGACGGGGTGATGGGGTAGGAGATCGCAAACGGATTGTTGGGGTCGTACACCGTCGTGGGGGTGGTGGTCGTCGTTCTCGATTTGGTGGACACCGTGCGCCGCGACGAGGAGGTGCTTTGCGACGGAGACAGTATTTCGGAGGCAACCGTTTTTGTTGTCGTCGTGGTGGTTGCGGTGGTTGTTTTTTTGTTGGTGGTCGCTGACGTGCTTGTCGCGGCGGTGGTTTTGGTTGTCGTGGTTTGCGGTTTGGTTACCGTGCTTGACGCTGTGGTTTTGTCGGCGGCGGTAGTAACAGTTGTTGTCGATTTGGCGGTGGAGACCGATTTTACCGTGGTTGTCGTCTCGTGAGAAGGAGACGATTCCAGCGTCGTGGTGGTGGTCGATTCAGACGTGGTGGTCGTGGTCACTGAGGGCGTATTCTGTGGCGTGCAACCAAGCGGCACAGCCAGCAGAGCGAGCAGGGCGACCATAGTCAAAACGGAGTGTTTCATACGCACGGCTCCTTTCTTAAATACAAAGGTAACATATCACAAAACGGTGCTTTTTGACAAGAAAAATATCCTCTATTCTCGTCAGAATAGAGGATATCCTCGTCAATTTTATCGATTAGTTTTGCCGCGAGCATTTGTCGGCGTCAATGGCAAGCACGAGCATCAACGCGCACAGTGCATCGCGCGGGTCACCGAGCTTTTTTGTGACTTGGTGGTGATCCTTTTTGTGGAAGAGGGAGTGCCTTTGGTTGTGGTGGTCGCGGTAAGCGTGGTAACGGTTGTCGTGGGGGCAGGTTGCGGTTGAGGGGTGCAACCCAATGGGACGGACAGCGTGCATAACAAAGCGAACACGATTCCGATGCGACGTTTCATTCCTCGTTCCTCCTTGTGTTTTTTACCATTGTATCAAACGTCGCCTTGCCTGGCAAGAAAAAACGCGCGATTTACCGTTTGGCAAATCGCGCGTGGAATCACAGCAACGTGTGGTAATAGTAGATAGCGAGCGTGCTCCAACCGTGGCACATACTGCCCGCTTCCTCAAATCCGCGCCAACCGTTCATCGTTTCCCAAAACGTGTCGGCACCTTGGTCGAGCATATAGCCGTAACGGCTGTCGATGTCGTCCAGCACAAAGGATTTGTAGGTTTCGCGGTCGGTTTTCAGCAACGCGTCGTAGATAAACGCCGTCATACTCAGCGAACACGCCACCACGGGAATCTCGCCCGAGGTGCAGTCAAACAAGGCGGGCAGTTCGTCCACGTCGTTTTCGGTAAAGGCCAGTTTGCGCACCGGCAACACCGTTTCGGTGTTGGACAGCACACGGCAAATCACGGCCGCATCCGCCGCGTCTGCCACACCCGTTAACACCGCGTAAGCACATCCCAGTTCGCTTATGTGGGGCGAGTGTTCAAACGTGTTGTACAACCCGTCCTCACGGCGAAAAGTGGTGCGAATGGCCGCCCGCAACGGCGCGGCAAGCGGGGTAAGGGGAAAGGAATGCCCCGTCAGTTCGGCCAGATAGGTCATCGTGTCGATGGCGGACAGGAGCAAGCAATTGAGCAACAAATCAAAACGACCGGGTGTTTTGGCGCTAAATTCAAAACATTGCAGTTCGCACCCTGCCCATTCGTGGAAGTTCCAGTACAGTTCGTCAGACGGGCAACGCACCAAACAACGTTCGTGGTCAAAATGGCGCATAAAGAAATCCAGCACGGAACACATTTTATCCCAAATCTCGTGCACCAGCGAATGATCGCCCGAAAAATCCGTGTATTCGCGGATGGCTTGGAACCAATGCAAACTAAACGACGGAATGGGTTTGCCGCTGCTGGTGGGCGCACAGTCGGACAACACGCCGTCTTCACGGTTGTCTTGCGCAAACAACCACAAATTGGCGCGGGGGAACCGCGTTTCGCCAAACGCGTAATACCCCATCAACATTTGGTTGCGGCTGTCCATCGCGTACAACGATTGTTCGCGCCACGGGCAATCCTCGTAATGTTCGTGCATACACAACCGCAAGGTGCGTTTGCTCACCTCATAAATCTGTTGGCGGCGGGCAGAACCCGCATCAAACGGCAGTTCGGTTACGGGGTACATCGTGGGGCGAATGCCCGCGTGATGCAAACGGATGGGGTGTTTCGCCTCTACACACAAATAGCGGCACCCCAAACGGCGAAACGGGTTCAGGTGTTCGTTTTCGCCCGCTACCGTGCCGTATTCCACGCTGAAATCGCGCAAACCGATCTTGCGCGGCACTTCGCCGTCCACCAAATGCTCGCCGTACGAAATTACCAGCGTTTGCTCGGTGTCGCTGTGTAGTGCCAACGTTAAAAAGCCCACTTCTTCATGTCCCAAATCGAGAATGAATTTGCGCTTACCGTCCCCGCCGATAACGGTGCCGAGGCACGCGTCCTCCAACGTGAGGGTCAGCACAGGACGCTCGTGCAAGGTGGGGGCATACCCCGTTAGCACGGCGGGGTGGTAGGGCGCTTGTTCGCCCGCGGCATTGCAAAAACAGCTCAGCCCGATTTCGTTGGTGATGCGCTTTTCGCGGTAGGACACGTATTGCGCACTTTTGCGGCAAGGGGTGTGCGTGCCGGAGACGGCCAACATAGCGCCGCCCGCCGTCACCTCAAAAAACAAACCGGGTTTGCCGATTTTGTAGGTGCTGGCGCGGACACCCATATACCACACGGTGATGAACAACGCGTTTTCACCCGGTTGGCAAAAGGCGGTAATGTCGTGCGTGGTTGCCACTTTGCAGTGCGGAAAATCCGCGTATTGACCAAACGCGGCCAGCGCGCCGTTCAGGTATACGGCATAGTGTGAATCGGCGGAAATGCGCAGTGACACCGCGCCCGTACCGTCCCACACAAACGATTGGCAAAAATCGGCATATTCGTCCGCTTTTACTTCGTTGTTTTCCCAAATCCACAGCCCGTTATGCATAATTCACACTCCTAACAAGATGGTATAAGGATGCACGAAAACGAGGACGAAAGTCAATGGAAAAAATCCGCTTTTATCTTGAAAAATTCGCACTTTTGTCAACCGCGGTCAAAACGTTACGGTGACGGTGGTGCCTTTGCCCACCGTGCTGTCCATCGGCAACTCTCCCGCCGTGGTGGGATTTTTTTGGATGGCCAAATACGAATCAAACGCCCCTTTTCCGTACCGGTTCACCCCCATGCTTGTCATGGCAGACGGATATTCGTTAAGTGCCAGCGCTTCTTTCAGTGCATCCTCTATTCTCATCAGAATAGAGGACACCTTCGTCAATTTTACCGATTAGTTTTGCCGCGAGCATTTGTCGGCGTCAATGGCAAGCACGAGCATCAACGCGCACAGTGCGTCGCGCGGGTCATCCACATCGATGGAGTAGGTGTCAGTAAGATTCCATAGTTGTTTGGAAACCGATGCGATCTGCACACCGCGGCTGTTTAAAATGCGGTAATCCCATTCCCACCAGTCGCCTTCCACCTGCCAACCATTGCAGTCGATGGTAAAACGCGGTTTAAAAAAGGTGAATTCCTTGTGGATGCAACCGATTTGTTGGTCGCCGATATACAATTCGTATTGGGGCAACCACGTCCAAATCTTTTGTTTGACGCAACCGACGGCAACACCGCGTGCGTCGTAAATGCGCAGCAAATGCCCCCACGCGAGTTCGCCTTTGACGGTGTATACCGGATCGCCCTTCTCGTCCCAAATATCGTAGGTGTGAAACCACGAGAAAAGCCGTTGTTTGAATAACAATCGCATTGGAAAATCCCCCTTTTCTTTATGGTATCAGCAACGGGTTTGATTGTCAAGCGCCGCTGTATGTCGGCGATGCCAACGGTACAAGAGGAGAAACAGCACCGTGGGAAGGAGGCAGAGGGCGAGAGTGGTCAGCAACATCAACCAATCGTTGGCGGCCGCGATACCCACGTTTGATACGGTATTGGCATTGAGGCGTATTGCCCAATCGGTCCAGTTTTTTAAATTTTCGGAGGAGATCATCGTAAAATTGCGGTACCAAATGCCGCGCAAGGCACCGAGGGCATGGCAAGACGATAACACAAACGCGATGCCGAGCAGAATACCGCCTACGTGGGCCTTGCGGTCGTAGAACACGAACTTCACCGTGATCGATACAAGGAACACGAAGGCAAAGAACTCGACACTTGACAAAAACGCGGGTGCATACGCGAAGTAGGAGTCGATCATCCCGCAATCATTTACCGTGGTATAGCCGCTCGTAAACAACAGCGGCACGAAGCAAAACAGCAACAACGCCTCGTGTTTGCAGGAGCGAAACAACCCCCATCCCACACCGGAGGGGAGCGCTACCAACAAGCTTGCCGGCAACAGTACGCAAGGAATCGCCCACAAGGAATTGAACACGTACCGCGAAAGCGGATAATACGAATCGGAGTGAATCAGGTCGTGAAAATGCGTCAGGGTAGGGCGCTGAGGGAGATACACGGGCGGATAACGAAACCACTCGTCGGTGGGCATAAAGGCTTTCAGTAAATGCAGAAGCAGGAAAATGAACACGATCGCGAACAACATCATCGACAACAAGAAAGCGACGTATCCGTATGATGTACGGCAAGCAGGGTTTCGCTTCACGTTTCGGGCAAGCCGCCAACAAACGTAGGTAACTGCGCAAATAACAAGACACCAAGCGACCAGCATCAGCAATCCGACAAATAAAATGGCATAGGCGAAGCCGATTTCAAATCGTACGAGGGAGTAATCGAAAAACAACTGATACAGCCAGTCGGCCGAATAATTGACAGAGGGCATTCCGATCGCGTAGAGGATCGTTTCGCTGCCGCTGTACATCAAAACGGGAGTGGCACAAAGGGCGATGGCGGTGCCGACAAACGGGCGTTTCTTTTTGGCGGCAAGGTAGGTAACGGCAAACACGGGCGCCAAACAACGCAGCCAAAGCAAGATCACGGCGATCGTTGCGCAGAGCGCGGGGGTAAACACGATTGGCTCGCCCGTGGACGAATCGTTTAACAGCAAGCGGTTGAGGATGCCGTACGAATTGTGGCTGAACAGCGTTGTGAGAAAGTTGGGCATCATCGTCGAAAGGGTGATTACCGAAAAGGCGGCGATGACACCGGCGCCGAACGGCCACTTGAGTTTGGCGATAAACAGAGCGGGCAATACCGCGGTGACGAGCAATAACACGCTTACGGCACAAACAAACCCCACAGTGTTGCGAAAGCCGATGCGCACGTTTACTTCATCAAACAGAGCGGCATAGTTTTGAAACCCGACAAAGGAGGGGGCGTGGAACATATCGTAATCGGTAAGACTGTAATAAAACAACTTGCCGAATTGATACAAACCGAACGCGGCCAACAGAAAAACGGGAACTTGAAACAACAGTCCCCATGGCGTGTGCTGCCGCTCTTTGTTCGCAAGGTGACTCATACAACCCCTCCTGAAATCATGGTTTGTATCAATATTCTACCAACATAGAGAGTCGTTGTCAAGTCCTTCCCATAAAAAAGCACGCCCTTGCGTGTAACGCAAGGGCGTGACAACTTTTACGAGTAATCGTTGATGGTATTACTCCCACTCGATGGCGGATTTTTGGCTTTGTAGATATGTAGTGGTTGCTGGTATATTAGCATTCGAAATATAGTGCTATTATACCAGTTATTTTCTTTTACCGGACTTTTGTTTTCTTTTACCGGACTTTTGTTGGTCAAAAGTTGGTCACGGTTTTCGAGAAAATAGAGTGCAAATTTTGTGTTTCACCGCATCATCATTTTGCCATTGATTATGCCTTAATGTGCACGCATTCATTATAACACAAAGTATAAATATTGCAAGGTTTCGTGCACATTTTCTTTCGAAACCTGTTTGTTAGCACACTACAGTTTCCGGTGCAGCGGTCAACCGCATCGCTATACTGCTGTTAAACACAAAAAGGCACAAATCAATTACAAAACTGCACCAAAGTACGATGTGCCGGCGAGGGGGGTGTGATAAGCTATAATAGCAATAATGTATCCGCAATCCATTGCTAAGAGTACGGAAAGGAAGATCGTTATGAAAAGACTGATTACAATCTTACTATCCATTGCGCTACTGATGATGGCAGCCGGTTGTGGCGGTGGAGATACCCAATCCACAGGAAAAACGAAACTCCCTATGCAGACTGAAGAGAAAGAAAACAATCAATCGGGGACTACAGAACCCAGCCAGCCGGAGCAAGGCCTTACTGTGGAGCAGCTGCGGCAGCAGATGAAAACGGAGGATAAATCCTTTGCTGTGGCATATTTAGGCTACATGAGTTATGACTACGAAACGGTATGGGACTTTATTGATAGCCTGGATGATGCAATTCTTCAGAAACTCCCCTTTTTGCAGCAAATCCCGGAAACTAACATAATCGCTACCGCGTCCAAGGGTGAGGTGTATTGCTTTATCCCCACAGATCCCGAAGCAGTTATTGAGATATTTACGGATGCTACCGGTGAAGAAGTTTTGTACGAAGGCAGTGGAGAAGATCCATATCTGCTGGTGTGTAATAGCGAATACTCTGCAGATAGCTATATAACTATCACCGATACTTTGGATGGTGAGGCGTTCACCATGTGGTGGTATCCGAAACTGGATCAGTATCTGTATGTAGAACAGCCTCGCTATGCCGAAGGGACTACCGGCGCGTTGGATATCTCTCCCTACAATGATATGCTCCTTGCTTATTACGAAAATATGCTGGAGGATGGCGATTGGGAGATCCCCACAAAGGCCGACCTGGAAAATACCACCTGGTACTGGGACGGTTATCTGTTGGATGGTAGCTACTATGAATATCGGGTGACCTTCCACGAAGATACCGCAGATGTGCGCTGGAATCCCGGCTATGGCGAGACTACGGAGTACACAGATGCCCAGTGGGATTATGAAGATGATGAGATCTCTGTGTTGACCATTGATTTCGGTGAATTTGCGGGTGTGCGCAAATACAATCTTCTGGTAGATTGGGACGAGAGCATGATGTACATAGCTGCAGACACAACCGGCAAAGACCTTACATGGGACTCTGAACCCCAGTATCGCTTCTTGCTTTTGGATCAGACAGAGAAGGCGTAGCCGATGGACTTGATAGGCACCTGGGAGCGCATCCTGACCGAGATAGAGGGCGACATGACGGCGCTCCGGGCGTCAGCTATGAGACCTTCCGGAGAGTAGACTAAAATATGCAAAAGAGCCGGCTCTCGGGTCGGTTCTTTTGGTGTTGACAATCATGGTGGACGATACGCCACATTTGTGCTATAATTTTTGTTGGGAGGTGAAGACGGTGATCAAGAACAAAACGACCATATATTCTGCGATTTGGGCGACGGTGGCCCTGTTGATCGCATACGCCATCCGATGGATTGTTCCCTATGATCCCAACCAAACGCTGCTGATCTCTGCCGCTATGATGGCACGCTATGCGATCCACGTGTGTTTGCTCATCGCCTGGTGCGTATCTATACAGCACCGCATTACCAACCGGAAAGTGCGACATTTTCTAATGGCAGTTGGTGTGCTGATGGCCTTTTGGTTGACAGTGCGTGCTGTAAAATATGAATTTATAGCAGACCGCACCAACCCGATTGCACGGTACATTTGGTATTCTTACTATATTCCTATGGTGCTGATCCCCCTGATCGGTTTCTTTGTGGTGAAGTACATCGACAAGCCCATTGATTACAACCATCCCAAATGGATGAACTATCTGGCGATCCCGGCGGTACTGCTGCTTGTGCTGGTGTTTACAAACGATCTGCATCAGTTGGTGTTCCGCTTCCATACAGGCATCGAACTGTTTGACACACAGTATCAATATGGCATTCCGTACTATATTTTAATGGCCTGGATTATTCTGGGCGGCCTTTAT
>JAFSFY010000013.1 GCA_017434985.1 Clostridia bacterium
TATTTTGAGCCGATTGAACCGAGCGTCGCCAAACGTTGGCAACGGCAATCGGACGGCGCGGTGTTGTACCGCGGCAGTTTGACGGCCGACGATTTCAAAGGAGGATGGGACGGATGGTAGATATTTTGCTCGGCGTGATCATCGGATACGTGTTGGCGCACGTGCCGAAACTCATTTCACTTTTCGCCAATCGTGAACACGTGGTGGAAAAAAAGGCGCGAGAACCCACCGAAGCAGAGCAACGACAAGCACGGCGATTGATTCGCGAATACGCAAATTTCCTTGCCTATGACGGCACGGAACAAGACGACATCATTGTTTGATTTTCGCCTACCAGAGCGAGAGGAGATATGAAAAATGGAAGAAAATACAATGGTCGAAACCGCGGAAACCCAACCAGAAGTTGAAGCAGAAACGACCGAAAGCGCAGTGGAAGAAACTGTTGTCGAGGAAACGCAAACGACAGAAACCGAAACTGCACCGCCCGCCGAAGCCTCACCGCTAATTCCGGTGAAGTACAACAAGCAGATGCGATCTTTGTCGCGCGACGAAGCCGTCACTTATGCTCAAAAGGGTATGAAATACGATAGTTTGTCGCCGATTTTGGAATCGCTTAAGTATGTTGCCGCATCGGAGGGGAAAACCCTTGCGGAATTTGTGCAAGCCATTCGCGATCACCACGACGAAAGTGCCTTAGCGGCGCTTGTGGATCGATGCGGCGGCAACGAGGAGATCGCAAGGGAATTGTTCGAGGTGCAAAAAGGTAAACACCAAGCGGCGTACGAAAATCTTTTGAAGAGCGAGCAGGATGCCGAGAACGAGACGGAGGAAGCGCTGACGAAGCGGTTGGCTGACGAGTTGGCCGCACTGCGTGAAGAGTTCCCCGAGGTGACGGAATACGGCAAATTGCCTGCGGCTGTTATCCACGAGGCGGAGGAAAAAGGAATCTCGCTGCTGGATTCGTATTTGCGCTATCAGCACCGCGAACAAAGAAAAGCGGAGACCGCCCAAAATCAGCAGGCGGCCGCCGCAAAAGCAAGCGCAGGGGCGCAAGCCTCTGCCGGAGGAAACGAAGGAACCGACCCCGCTATCAATGCTTTGATGAAAGGCATTTGGGGTTAATGAAGAGAAAGGAAGAAATTTATGCCTATCAACAATTTGGCTTTTGCCGAAAAATTTACGGGCGAACTTGACAAATTGTTCGTTCAAGGTCCTGTGACCGGCTTTTTTGCCGACAACGTGCTGCGCTCCAAATTTGTGGGAGCCAAGACCGTACTGATTCCCGAGATGGATATGTCCGCGCTCGGCGATTACAATCGCGACACCGGCTTTACCATGGGTTCCGTTGCGGTATCCAATCAACCCTACACCTTGGCGATGGACCGCGCCCGCTCGTTCCAACTTGACCGCGAGGATGAGGATGAGACCGGTATTGCGAATCTTGCCGGTCAGGTGATGAGCGAGTTTGTGCGCACCAAGGTGGTGCCCGAGGTTGACGCTTACGTGCTTTCCAAACTCGGCGGCTTGGCGGCCACCAAAGGTCAGACGGTTACCGGTGACCACACTACCGAGGTCATCAAGATGTTTAACGATGCGTGCCTGAAAGTGCAAAACGAGGCTGGCTTTGACGAGCCGTTGGTTTGCTTTGTCAACCCGACCGTGTGGGCTGCCATTCAAAACACGCCCGAATTGAACCGTCAATTGGTCATCAACGATTTTAAAAAGGGCGATCTGGCTCTCAAGGTAAAATCTATCAACGGCATTGCTATTCTGCCGGTGGCAGATGCCCGTATGAAAACCGCTTACGAGTTTTTGGACGGCGTGACCGAAGGCGAGACCGACGGCGGTTTCAAACCTGCCGACGGTGCTAAAAGTATCGGTATGTTGGTGATGCCCAAGAAGGCGGCGAGCCTTGTGCGCAAATCTGAGAAGATCCGCACTTTCTCGCCCGACCAAAACCAAGCGGCAGATGCCTATAAATTTGACTATCGCACCTATTACGATGTGATCGTCAAAAACAGCCTGACGAAATCCATCTACGCTTACGTGTATTGATGGATCTCACGGGGCGGGTAACACCGCCCCACATATGCCGACGTAGCTCAAACGGGAGAGCGGCCAGTTTGCAGGGTACGGATGGCGGGTTCAATTCCCCCCGTCGGCGCCGAAAAAGGAGAGTGCAGAAATGGAAAATCACAACGATCCGAAACGCATTATGGGCGAATATCAGCATGCGGTGAATTATAAAAATCAACTCGGCGTGCGTGGTTTATACGAACAAAACAAGATCAACGAGCGGTTTATGGTGGGCGACCAATGGCACGGTGCAAAGTGCGGTGCCGATCGACCGCTTGTTCGTCATAACGTGATCAAGCGCATCGGCGATTACAAAATGGCGGTGGTGGGTTCTCATCCGATTGCCGTCAATTATTCGGCCGACGGTGTTCCTAACACGTTGGAACTGAAAGAAAAGGTGCAACGTATCCGCGAGAACGTTGCCCTCGGACACGGGGATATGGCATTTGCCGACGACGTTCCCACGACCGAGGAGATCAACATCGTGATGTCGGCACTTTCGGACTATTATCGCGTCACCTCCGAACGGGTGAAGATGGACGATCTGAAGGAGCAGGTGCTTCGCGACGCCTACGTGACGGGAACGGGTGTGTTGTACACGTATTGGGATCCGAACGTGCGTACGGGTTTGTATGCGGATGAAAGCCGCAAAACGGCCATCAAAGGCGACATCGTGTGTGAATGTTTGGATATTGAGGACGTGTATTTCGGCGATCCGTCTATCACGGATATTCAACGGCAACCGTATATTATTTTGGCGCAGCGGAAACCGATCGAGGAGATCAAGCGCATTATGCGTGCGCATCATCGCACGAAAGACGTTGACGATATCAAGCCCGATTCCAACACGCAGTACCAAGCAGGTGAATACGGCGAGACCGAACAGATGGGGACCAAACGTGCGACGTTGCTCACCAAACTCTACAAAGAGTGGAACGAAGACGACAAGGATTACCACATCAAGGCGGTGATGGTGTGCGGCGGCGTGACGGTGCGTTCGGCGTGGGATATTGGGATCCGCTTGTATCCGCTTGCCGCTTTCCGTTGGGAGCGGCGCAAAAGTTGTGCGTACGGTGAAAGCGAAGTCACCTATCTGATCCCGAACCAAATCGCCATCAATCGTATGATCACGGCGTCGGTGTGGGCGGTGATGATGATGGGTATGCCGATCATGCTCGTGAACGGCGACATCGTGCATCAGCCCATCACCAACGAGCCCGGACAGATCGTGAAGGTCAACGGCAGTATCAACGATATTCAAGGTGCCGTGCGGTTTTTGAATCCGCCGAACTTTTCACCGAATTTTGACAATAACATTGCATCTCTTATCAGCAACACGTTGACGCAAAGCGGCGCCAACGACAGCGCGCTCGGCGACGTAAACCCCGAAAACACGTCGGCAATCATTGCGGTGCGTGAAGCGGCGACGATGCCGATGCAGACGGTTCAAAATCGCTTTTATTCGTTTTTGGAAGACGTAGCGCGTATTTGGGCGGAATTTTGGGTGCACCATTACGGCAAACGGCACTTGAAGATCGAAGAAAACGACGGTTCGATTTGGTATATGCCGTTTGACGGCGATCGGTACGGGGATCTCCTCATCAATGCACGTATCGATATCGGCGCGTCTACGTTGTGGAGTGAAGCGCAATCCATCCGCACGCTCGATAACCTCTTTGATCGTAAGGTCATTGACGTGTTCCAATACCTCAAGCGTTTGCCTAAAGGGACGGTGCCGAACGTGAACGGATTGATTCGCGAAATGCAAGCGGCCAATCAAGCCGCGGCGCAGATGCCGCCTGCCGGCTCGAGCGGCGCCACCGTCCCTTCCGATATACTGACCGAAGAGGACGTGTTGAACGGGTTGGATCCCGAGATGCGTGAAACATATGACACGATGCCCGAACAAGTGCGCACGGCACTTCTCAAAAACGCGATGGCGCAAGGAGGGATCACCTAATGTTGATGACCAATGAATATCGATCGGCGTATAAGCGCGTGCACAATGCCGAAGAGGCGGAGGCGTTGCGAGCATCCGGTTGGACGGTCGTGGAGGAACAGCCTACGCCTGACGTGCAAACGGAAACACCGAAGGCGGAAGAACCGATGAAAGCGCCGCCGCGTATTGTGAAAGGCGGCAAAAATCAACTGATGTACCGCGACAAGTATCTGTCGCAGTGGGTGCGCATCGCGACTAAAAAAGAGTTGCGCGATATCTTTGACCACTACGGTATTCCGTATGCGTATAACAGTTCGAAAAACGATATGGTGATCCGCTTGCGCCAATATATCCGTGAAACGAAAGAAGAGCAGAGGAGAGAGGCCGAATGACGGGCAACGACATTCTCAAGCAAGCATATACGCTACTGAATTATACCGACCACAACGGGGATATTCACGCCGGCAACAACGCCAATTTGAGCAAACGTGCGTTGGCAATCGTCAACCAGATCTACGCCGATCTGTGGGAACCGCGTCGGGATGGCTCTGTGTTCGAGGTGCTTCATCATTTGCATGAAACCCTGGATCTGAACGAGCACACCGCGATGAACATTATGCCGTACGGTGTGGCAATGTTGCTTGCGCAATCGGACGGCGACACGGATAACCAAACGCTGTATGCGTCCCTATATAACCAGCGGAGACCGAGCGCGGTTACGCAAAGCAATCGCATCATCGACCGCTTGCCGAGAACGTTTATGTAAAGGAGTTTTCCTATGATATATCCCTCAATGGGGCATCAACATACCTATCGCGTGAATCTGCCTGAACTGAACGGTGGTATCAACCGCTCGTTACCGCCACACTTGATCGCCGACAACCAACTTGCCGATGTTTGCAATATGTGGTACAAGGACGGGCGGTTGCAGACGCGGGCGGGGTTTGCAGTTTTAAAGGATAGCTGCAGTATTTCTGCAGCTGAGTACACGCGTACGGCAAAAGTGGGAGACCGTTTGTTGGTTTATACACTGAACGATGCATTTTTTGACGGAACCATATTTGACGACCAAGGCGCATACGAAGCGACCGTGGATATTCCGAAAGAAGGGCTTATTTCCGTTTTGCCCATTACCGTAAATGGGGAACGAGACGTCGCCCTTGTCGATTGTGCCTTTCTTTTGTTGGCATTTTTCAAAAACGGTGCTACGAAAATCTACGGCTACAAGGCTGAGACAAAGGCACTTGTTGAGATCGAACCGTACGTTCCCA
>JAFSFY010000014.1 GCA_017434985.1 Clostridia bacterium
AGGAAGCCGGCACACCGGAGGAGGTTTTCGGGCATCCGAAATCTCCGCGACTGCAAGCGTTTCTTTCGAAAACCGAATAAAAACCAAAAGCCACCCAAATTCGTTTGGGTGGCTTTTTCACGATATGCGGACAGGCTGCATAGTATGAGGTAGGAAACCCGCGCACTTGTCTGTGCGGCCGACGGACAAGACCGGTTTATATAGATCATTTTCCACAAAAACCCCATTTGTAAATCCCAAATGTGTTGCACATTTGGGATTTACATTTGCTTTCAAAAAATGGTATACTCTCTTGGGAGAGTGGGTTTATGAAGAATTTTTACTTAAAACCGAAGCTGTTGGCGGTGCTTCCTGCCTACAGCAAACAGCAGTTTGTTAAGGATTTGGTGGCCGGTGTGATCGTCGCGATCATTGCGTTGCCGCTGTCGATCGCGTTGGCGCTGGCATCCGGCGTGGAGCCGGCGTGCGGCATCTACACCGCGATCGCGGCCGGTTTTGTGGTGTCGTTGCTCGGCGGCAGCCGCGTACAGATCGCCGGACCGACGGCCGCCTTTGCTACCATCGTGGCAGGAATCGTGGCGACGCAAGGGATGAACGGTCTGTTTTTGGCGACGGTGCTGGCCGGTGTAATGCTGATTTTGATGGGCGTGTTCAAACTGGGATCGCTTATCAAGTTTATCCCTAACACCATCACCACCGGTTTTACTGCCGGTATCGCCGTGACGATTTTCCTTGGCCAGATCAAGGATTTTCTGGGGCTGACCTACGCCGACGGCGTCAAGCCGGTGGAAACGCTGGAAAAAGTGGAGGCCAACGTGGCCGCCCTCGGCAGTTTCAGTTGGCAGGCATTGGTGGTTGGCGCGGTGTGCTTGGCGATTTTGATTATCTACCCGAAATTTGAAAAACGCGTGCCGCCCTCGCTGATTGCGGTGGTTGTCGGCGCGTTGATGGTGGCGTTTATTCCGGGATTTTCGGAAAACGTCTACACCATCGGTGATCTGTATACCATCCCGTCCGGCTTGCCGCAGGTGGATTTGTCGGGTGTGGATTTCAGCCTTTCTGCGATTGGCGCGGCGCTTCCTAACGCGTTTACCATTGCGATTTTGGCGGCCATCGAATCGCTGCTGTCTTGCGTGGTGGCCGACAGTATGGTTAACTCTCGTCACAACTCCAACGCAGAATTGGTCGCGCAGGGCGTGGGCAATATCGCTTCGGTGTTGTTTGGCGGCATTCCCGCCACCGGCGCGATTGCGCGGACGGCGGCTAACGCCAAAAACGGCGGTCGCACTCCGATCGCCGGTATGATTCACGCGGTGGTGCTGTTGCTGGTTTTGTTGTTTTTGATGCCGTACGCCGGTCTGATTCCCATGCCGACGATTGCCGCGATTCTGTTTATGGTGGCATACAATATGAGCGAATGGCGCAAATTCGCTCGCATCGTCAAAACGGCACCGAAGAGCGATACGCTGGTGATGGTCGTCACCTTTGTATTAACGGTGGTATTTGATCTGGTGGTGGCGATCGCGGTCGGTATGGTGCTGGCGCTTGTGTTGTTCCTCAAACGAACGAGCGAGGAAACGTCGGTGTTTGGCTGGCAGTACATCGATCCCGAAACGGATGCCGAGAGTATCGAGCGTTGCGCGGTCCCCAAGGACGTGCGTGTGTACGAGATCAGCGGACCACTGTTCTTCGGCGTGGCAGATAAGATCTCGGACATCACGCTCAAGGATTATACACGCTGCTTGATCTTGCGGATGCGGAGCGTGCCGTCCCTGGATGCGACGGCGCTGGGTGCGCTCGAAACGCTCGCCAAAACCTGCGAAAAACGGCAGGTGCGCCTAATTCTGTCGCACGTCAACACGCAACCGCTGGAGGTTATGAAAAAATCCGGTTTCTACGAACTGGTTGGCGAGCAGAATTTCTGCGAACACATTCACGAAGCTTTGGAAAAAGCCAGTAAATAAAAACCGTCCGATGCGAACACGCATCGGACGATTTTTTATTCTGTTTGCGGGAGAACTTCGAGTTGTTTGGACTCCTCGATTTTCCGAATGATCTTTTTCACCAGAACAAAATAGCACACAACGTGAACAATGGTGGTAAATATCCACGAAAGCGCATAGGAAATGAAAAGCGATTCCATCGTGTGGAAAAGCGGGAATACCGCCAGTACCCACAGAATTCGGATGCCGCAGACGCCGCCGATGGATACACACATCGGTGCAACAGACATACCCAGCCCGCGCAAAGCGCCGACGGCGGTATCCATCAATCCACAGATAAAATAGGGGCCGGCGATAAACCACAAGCGTGTGATACCGTGCGTAATGATCTCTTGCGGCGAAACGGCGCCGGACGGATCCGATGTGTTGGTGTACAGCGACAAAAGCGGTTCGCGGAAACACAACACCAACGAGCTTAGTACAATACCGATCAAGGTGACGAGAAACATAGAATGCCAAAAGATCGGGACGAGTCGTTTGCTGTTTTTGGCTCCGATGTTTTGAGCCGTAAACGCTAAGCAGGTGTGCTGCATTGCGTTCATCGCGGTGTAGATAAAGCCTTCCAAATTAGCGGCAGCGGCGTTACCGGCGACAACGGCCGCGCCAAACGAGTTGACAGAGGATTGGATCAAAATGTTTGAAAGGGAGAAGATGGAACTTTGAATGGCGGCCGGAATGCCGTTTTTCAAAATCATCCACAACTTGTCTTTGTAGATGCGTAGCTTTTTGATCTCCAAGCGGTACATATCGTGGGTTTTGACCAGACAAAGTGTGATCATCACCGCTGTGAACACAACCGAAACAACGGTCGCAATGGCCACGCCGGCCACGCCCATATGGAATACGATGACCAAAATCAAATTCAAAACGACGTTGATGATACCCGAAATGCCCAAAATAAGCAGCGGGCGTTTGGTGTCGCCGATCGCGCGTAGTACGGCGGCACCAAAATTGCAGATCATCGAGGCGGGTGCGCCGGCAAAGTAGATGGTGAGGTATAACACCGACTGGTCGATAACCTCCGGCGGCGATTGCATCAACACAAGAGCCGGACGGGCGATCAAGATGCCGAATACGGTAATGAATACACCGCCGATTAGGCTGATGCTCATCGCGGTGTGTACAGCCTTACTCACGTTTTGACGATCGCCGGCGCCGTAATATTGCGCCACCACCACGCTGGCACCAATTGACAGACCAATAAACAAATTGGTGATGAGATTGATGAGCGACGTGGTCGAGCCGACAGCGGCCAATGCCGTGCCGCCTGCCCAACGGGCAACGACGATCACGTCGGCGGCGTTATATAGTAGCTGTAACAGGTTCGAAAGCATCAACGGGACGGCGTATTGGATCAAACTCGGTAGAATACGCCCATTGCACATATCAATATTTCGCTGGAAAGGCATAGCAATCACCTCACGCCTATACTATATGCCAAAACGACGGATTTTGCAAGTAAAAAAAGTGACAAATCCCCGTTGTTTTTTCGGAGATTTGTCACAGTTTTTACTGGTTTTCTTCGGGTGGCAGACTTTGAATGTATGCGTGCATCGCTTCGGCGACCTTTTTGCTGTGTGCCACCGCTTCGACCACCGTTCGCGCGCCGTTGACAACGTCACCGGAGGCGAAGATGCCGGGGCGGCTGGTGTGGCCGTTCTCGTCGGCGGACAGAAGTCCGCGCGTATTGGTGTTCAAGCCGCTGGTGGTGTTGACGATGGTGTTTTGCGGGCCTTGGCTGATGGAGATGATCACGCTGTCGGCGGGGTAGAGGGTATCCGTTCCCTCCACGTCGGTCAGTGTGCCGTTTTCGGCCTCGGTGACGTCGCGGAAGATCACGCCCTCGTCGACGATCTCCACCGGCTTTTTGTTGTACTCGAATTTTACGCCCTCTAACTTGGCGTAGCTGTATTCGTATTGGCTGGCGGCAACCTCTTTGGTGATGGAGAAGCAGGTGAGATCCTCGACACCTTTGCGGAGAGCGGTGCGCGCCACGTCCATAGCGGCGTTGCCGGCGCCGATCACGATCACCTTTTTGCCCAGACGGTAACTGTCGGGATTGTTGAGATAGTTGATACCGAAGTGCACGTGCCCAAAGGTTTCGCCTTTGATGTGCAGGGTGTTGGGCTTCCACACGCCGGTACCGATGAAAATCGCCTTGTAACCGTCGCGGAACAGATCGTCAATGCCGATCGCGCCGCCGATGTTGGTGTTGGGGCGGATTTTGATGCCTTTCATTTCCAGATGACGATACTGGATATCGTCTAACACCGATTTCGGTAGCCGGAATTCCGGAATGCCGTACCGCAACACGCCGCCAATCTTATCCTTGCCCTCAAAAATGGTCACCTGATACCCATAGCGCGCCAGCAGAATGGCAATGGTGATGCCCGCCGGACCGGAGCCGACGATCGCCACACGGATACCGTTAGAGGGATGCGGGCCTTTGGTCATTTTCGGGGCATAGGTGCTGGAAATGTATTGCTCAATGGTAGAAAAATGCACCGGCGCGCCCTTTTTGCCAAGCACGCAATGTCCCTCGCACTGCTTCTCGTGGTTGCAGATCAGACTGCACACGGTGGTTAGCGGATTGTTCTCAAACAATCGCCAGCCGGCTTCATCCAATTTATTCTCTTTTAGCAACCGGATGATCTCGGGGATGGGTGTGTTGATGGGGCAACCCTTTTGGCATTGCGGCACTTTGCATCCCAAGCAACGGTTGGCTTCGTCCATTACGTGTAACGCCATGGCAGACTCTCCTTTGCGTATTCTAATCCTATTATACTGTTTTTTTGTTGTTAAATCAAGAGTTGAACGGTGAAAAGAATTTTGACAAGAAAGGGAATTTGTGGTATATTGAATATGTTAGAGGAGGGGTTTTCTATGGTTAAGCACGTGATTTTGTGGAAACTCAAAGAGGAACATAACACGCCGGCGGTTAAAGCCGGTATCAAGGCCGGTATCGAGGGCTTGCTCGGCAAGATTCCGGGTCTGCTGGAGATCCGCGTATACACCGATGGTCTGGCCAGTTCCAATGCGGACGTGATGCTCGATTCCAGTTTTGAAAGCGAGGAGGCGCTTCGCGCGTACGCGGTACATCCCGAGCACGTGGCGGTCGCCGATACGCTGGTGCGTCCCTTTACGGCGGGGCGCAGTTGTTTGGATTTTGAGGTGTAAG
>JAFSFY010000002.1 GCA_017434985.1 Clostridia bacterium
GGCGAGACCTACAAGACCGACAAAGACGGCAACCCCTACGTGCCGAAGTCTGTGTGGCAAAAATATGCCGACAAAGCTGACTATCAATATCAATGGATGTCCAACGTCGGTCTCGGTCAGCTCTGCTTTGCTCCGGCGATGAACATTCAAGATTGGGATTGGGAAGATTTTGAAGAATATTCGGACGATAGTTGGGAAGCCACGCATCCTTGGGTGCGCGACTATGACAAAGCGGTGGCGGAAGGCTACGGCCAAAACTATCTCCCGCTCACTCCCGACGTGGAAGCCACGATGGTCCAGCGTTTTGACACCATTCAAGTGTACATCCGCAACCAGATCGTGTCCTTCATCAAGGGCAACCGCCCGATGAGCGAGTACGACACCTTCGTGAACGACCTCAAAGCGATGGGCGTCGAAGACCTCCTCAAAGCGTGTAACGCGTAATTCACCTTTTCCTATGGCGTATCGCGGCTTTGCCGCGTCGCAGGCTCCTCATTTTAAAACAACCGCCCGTTGCAACGGGCGGTTGTTGTTTTTTGGCGGCGATCTTCGTAGGGCGGGGCTTGCTCCCGCCCTTCTCTGCAAAACCGCCGTCTAAAAACAGATTGCAATCGATAAAGCGCAATGAAAAAGGAAGATGTTGACACCCCGTTTTATGGATTTTCCATATTTTAAGCAAAAATCTCCATTGAAACGGGGCGGCCGTTTCTGCCAAAGTAAAAGTGGAAACACGCCTTTGGCGCTTGGTTACTCTTCCTGCTTCGTCGCGGCGAGGTGTGTAAGAGAGCCCGGGAAATGCGAGAAGAGAGGAGCCTCGCATTTCCCACAGCTCCCTCTTTGCACAAGCGAAAAGTTTTTGCAAAATTGTAAGTTTTTTTGACTATTTTTGCAAAAAAAATGTATTGTGTTTTTGCCCTGCGCGTGATACGATGACATTGTAAGCACTAGTTTTTTCCTTTGTCTTTTCACCCGTCAGGGTGTAAAGGGGGAGCGCGAAAACGCGAGAAGAGAGGAGCCTCGCGTTTTCGGCAGCTCTCACAATAAACCGCAAAACCCTCGGTTCCCAAACAAAGAAAGGATGAAAGACCGTATGAAAATGCGCATTTTGGCCGTCCTCTTAGCCGCGCTGTTGTGTCTCTCTTTGTTGGCGGGTTGCAAACCGTCCGACAAACCGGATGACGGCACCACGACGACGACTACGACCGCTCAAGGGGACACCGATCCCTCGGGTGAAGACGTGACCGATCCTTCGGGTGAAGACGTGACCGATCCTTCCGGCGAGGAAGGCACCGATCCTTCCGAAGAAGAGACGATCGTCACCGACGAGAACGGTAAGACCCAGGCCACCAAAAAGACCAACCGTACCATCGCCAAGAAAACGACCACCAAAAAGGTGACCACCACTACCAAAAAAGGCGATACCACCAAGAAAAACACCACGACCACCAAAGGCGGCGGTAATTCCGGCACCGATAAGCCTGCCACGCCGACATTTAGTATGCCGTTTGAAGAAACCCAAACATGGTCGCTGTTTATGACCGAACACGCGTACCAACCCATCAAAGAAAACTCCCTCAAATTCGACGCGATCTATGAACTGACCAACGTCGATCTGCAACTGGATATTGGTGAAAGCGGTTCGGCGCAAACCAAGTTGATGGCGGCTGCCGCTTCGGGCAAGATGTACGACATCACCTTCATCACCAACACGCAGTTCCGTACTTACAAAACCTCGCTCTTCTACGATATCACCGATCGCATCAAGACTGACACGCCTCACTATTACGAAGCGGTCAAACGCGATTGGGACGACCTGCAACTGTACTCCACCGGCGGCCGTTTCTACGGTTTTGCCCAAACCGAGTACAACTATCTGTACGACGAACAAAGTGTCATGTGCCCGCAGATCCGTGTGGACGTCCTCGAAAACAACAACATCAAATGCCCCACCACCTGGAAAGAATGGTTTGAGGCGATGAAGGTCCTTAAGAAGAAGTATCCGAACAGCCAACCCTACGCCAGCCGTTCAATGCCGTACATTTTGGACTACTGGACCAAAATGCTCGGTCAAGAATACAACATCTATTACAA
>JAFSFY010000015.1 GCA_017434985.1 Clostridia bacterium
GACCACGACCGAGGAAACCACCGCAGCCACCACCGAGGCGACCACCACCACGACCGAAGAAGTTGTGGAGGAAGAAGAGATCTTCTACGAGCCTCAAAACTGGCCGTATGAAGGTGATAACGGCCACTGGATCATCGACGACGAGGAAGGCCCGATCGATACGGGTATTCCGTACTCGGAAGATGCGTTGCTCGAACTCGGCGAAAACGGTAACTGGTACATCGACGGTGTTGACACCGGTATCAAAGCCATTCTCGTGGAAGTTACGCCCGACGATGAAGTTCCTTCCGAAGACGAAGAGACTCCGGATATGGGTGAAAACTCCTTCTTCTCGATCGTGATCGTCATCTTGGCGGTTGCGATGGGCGCGATGATGGTGTTGTTCTCCAAAAAGAACAAAGCCGAAGCGCAATAATCCTATATATATTCCTTTATATATAGAGGATCACCCGTATGGGTGACAAAGAGGACGGATAGCGCCCCTTGTGGGGATCAGCGTTCGGTTCCTCTTGCGTAAGCATCACGGCGGCGGATATCCGCCACGCGAATATCCGCCGCCTACACCGCTTGCGAACGGTAAACCGTCCGATTCATCGGACGACGATGCCACCGCGATAACCGTCGATGATAGCGGTTTCGCCGGTGCCGCGTAGGACAATGTGGCCATCGTCCCCTTGTGTGGATGTCGGCCGATGAGAGGTCGACGGCCACGTTGCCCTACGAAGGTTCTTCTCAACCGAAATGAAGGCTCTTTCATCAAGAGCCCTCCACTATGATACAAAATTTAGACATAAATTTTGTGAACAGGAAAGGAATGATCGTATGAAGATTCGTCTGTTCGCGGCGGCTTTGGCGGCAGTGATGTCGCTGTCGTTGTTGACGGCGTGCGGTGACGAAACCGACACCAAAACGACGACCACCACCGAAGCCACCACGACCACGACCGAGGACGTCGGGACGACCACCGAAGAGGAAGAAACCACCACTTCGGCTGACGACGAGACGACCACGGTCGGCAAAAAAACGACTACGACCAAGAAGCCCGCTACGACCACCTCGAAAAAAACCTACCGCACGGTGAACAAAAACACCACGACGACCGCGGCCACGACCGGTGATTCGGTCAACAACGTAACCGAACCGACCACTACGGGTTCGACGACCACCACCAAGAAAACGGTGCCGCCGCGTCAAACCAAGACCACCAAAAATCTTGACGGCATCTTCCCCGTGAAGGTGGAAGGCAACGCCGAACAGCGTGCCGCGATGATCAACAACGACCTTAAGGGCAAACAAAAGGTGAAGATCAAGTCGGATCGTGCTACCGTGCAAGCGCACGACCACACCGGTTACGCCTTTAACCACCACCCCGACATTGCCATTATGAACGGCACCATCTACGTGACCTACACCCAAAGCGAACGTCACGAAGATGCGCCCGGCCAACGCGTGGTGGTGGCTTCCAGCAAAGACTTCTTTAACTGGACCGACCCGATCGTGTGCGGCCCCTGCACCCCCAATGACCTGGTGCCGGGTACCGTGACCTCTAACGTGCCTTACGGTTTCTATTCCTGGAACGGCAAACTGTATATGTACTGGGCGGCGCGCCGCTACGGTCCCGATAAGTTTGACAAAGATGGCCGTTTCTTGACCAACGGCAATTTGGAAGGCGTGGACACCGTGATGTTGGCGACCTCCACCGACGGTGTGAATTGGACCGAACCGATGCCTTTCGCCAATCCTCCCGGCAGACCGCGTTTGTCGCTCACCGGCAAATGGTATTGCCACTTCGGCCTCGGTATGGCGTGGATGGATTATGGTGAGGAACCGAACGGATTGAGTTGGGATCACTACGCCCAAATGTCCACTGCGGACAGACAAGACGCCGACAAGCGTGTGAAAGCGCTCAGCGGTGTGCTCACCGAAAACTCGATGTTCGAGTCTCCCGACAACACCTTCCACATTATGACCCGTTCGGAAGCCGGCTACCTGTGGCACCACGAAAGCCTCGATAACGGTGAGACCTGGTCGGGTTGCTATCCCACCAAGTTCACCTCCGCTTCCTCGATGTGGCAGTTCGGCAACCTGCCGGATGGCCGCGTGTTCGGTGTTGGTTCTTCCAACATTGCGCTTGGCCGCTACCCGCTTGAGTTGTGGGTGTCGGACGATGGTATCAACTTCGATACCTGCTACATCCTGCGCGATGAGTACGATTTGGCTCATAGCCCCGGCGAGATCTTCGTTCCGAAGGGCCAAAACAGCCACTGCTACGGTTGGGCCAAGGGCGGCCAATACGGCTATCCGCACTACGCGATGGATGATGAGTATCTCTACGTGGCCTATTCTCGCTACAAAGAGATGATGGAGATCACCCGCGTAAAACTTTCCGACATTCTGTAATGATATAACCGGCGCCTATGCCGATTGCACCCGCAATCGGCATAGGCTACCACGGTTTTTAAAACCAAGACCGTGTCGAGAGCATTTTTGGGTAAAAAAGTGCTGTCGACGCCGTCTTGACGGCGACGTGCTTACATAATTCTCTTTTGCGCAAAGTGCATTTTGGATGATTGTGCAAGTATTCTGCATAATTCTCTACGGATTTTTGGCGGATTTTTCTGTACAATGCAACGTGGAGAAGTTTGCGCATCACACGTAAAATCGTGTTTTTTGCGCCGATTTTCCCAATGCAATTTGCAAAGGAGAGATGCAAGTATGAGAATTCGCCTGTTGGCAGCGGTGCTGGCGGCGGTGATGTCGATGACGTTGTTCGTCGGTTGTAACGACAACGACGACACAACCGTGACAACCACCACCGAAGCCACCACGACCACGACCGAGGACGTCGGAACGACCACCGAAGAGGAAGAAACCCCCACTTCGGCTGACGACGAGACGACCACGGGTGGCAAGAAATCGACCACCAAGAAAACGACCGTATCGACGACGCAGGTCACCTACCGCACGGTGAACAAAAACACCACGACGACCGTGACCACGACGAGTGAGAAACCGATCGATAACGTGACCGAACCGACGTCGAAGGGGTCGACGACTACCACCAAGAAAACGCCGCCCAGCCGCACCAAGACAACGAAAAAAGATTGGTCGCACATCTTCCCCGTGAAGGTGGAAAAGAGCGCCGAAGAACGTTCGGCCTCCATCAACAACAACCTGAACGGCAAACAAAAGGTGAAGATCAAGTCCGACCGTGCCACCGTGTTGATGCACGACTGTAAAGAATACACGTTTACGCATCACCCGGGCATTGCGCTGAAAGACGGCCGTTTATTTGTCTCGTTTACCCAAAGCTTTAAAGACGAAGACGCGCCCGGCCAACGCGTGGCGGTGTGCTACAGTGACGATTTCTTCACCTGGAGCGATCCCGTCGTGGCGGCGGCTTGTGCCGAAAGTGCGCTTGTACCGGGCAAAGAAGCCGCGAATATCCCGCGCCACTTCTTTGCGATCAACGGAGAACTCTTGTTGTTCTACGGTTCCATCAGTTACGGTGCCGAATGTTACGATAAGTTAGGTCAATTCAAACCGACAGCCAATGCCAGTTCCATTGCGGGACACGAAATGTTCGTCCGTTCCAAAGACGGTATCACCTGGTCCGAGCCCGAACGTTTCGGCGGCGCCATTGCCATTCCGCAAAAATCGCTTACCGATCAGTGGATCTCCTACGCCAACTGGGGTGTCAGTTGGTTGGAAGACGGCAAAGAACCCAACGGTCTGTATTGGAGCGACGGCGGCACGTTAACGCCCGACCAAAAAAGCGCTGCTCAGATCCGCGCAAAACAAGCGGGCGCTTCGCTTACCGAGTATTCGGGATACCAATCGCGTGATTACGTGTTCCACATTATGACCCGTTCCGAAACCAATAAAATGTGGCATCACGAAAGTTACGATAACGGTCAAACGTGGACCGACGTGTATCCCACCAATTTTGCCACCACCTATTCGTATTGGGATTTCGGCAACCTGCCGGACGGCCGCGTGTTTGCGGTCGGTTCTTCCGACGTTAGTAAAGGCCGCTATCCGCTGGAAATGTGGATTTCGGAAGATGGCTACAATTTCAATACCTGTTACATCCTTCGGGATGAGTATGATATTGCCGAGACGGGTGACCTGTTCCTCAAAAAAGGCCAAAACCAGCATTGTGCCGGTTGGTCTAAAGGCGGACAGTATGGTTACCCCCACGTCGTGATGGACGACACGTATATGTACGTGGCGTACTCCCGTCATAAAGAAATGATGGAGATCACGCGTGTGAAACTCTCGGATATCTGATAGCAGGGAGGAAAGAGGCTTGGCAGAGGCCGCGTCTTTCCCCTCTCAGGCAACTCCCGTTGCCTCGTTGCAACCGACGTTCGTAAGAATCGGTCCCCACCGAGGTGCTCCTCTCAAGCACGGAGTGTGCGAAACCTGTTGCAACCACTCCCTTTTTTCACAAAGGGATGTTCCCGGCGGTGGAAACCGCCACCTATCCTTTTGCTGCGGCACCGCAGAGGCGGCGCAACGCACGAATCGCAAGGAAGGGCGGCATTTCGCTCGACAAAGCGGTTCACCCATCCCTCCACGAGGGCGTGTTGCGAATCGGCCGACAGCAATGCTCCTCCCTTCCAAAAGGGAACTCGACAACGAAACGTCAAGTGCATCGGATTTTTCGCATCCTCTCGCTGTGGGAAGGGGAGGGCGCGAAAACGCACCGCTTCTCTCAGGCGTTTCGCTTGTCACAGCAGACCCCGCGATCCCCTTACCCACGGGGGCGGATGCCCCACAACGGCGACAGGGTTCGAGTCTTGTCGCTCCTCTATTCACGGCAACCGCGTGTTGCCAAAATCAAAACTCGAGGAGGTCTATGCATGAAAAAACTGTTAGCATGTTTGTCTGCTATCGTGTTGCTGGTGTCGGTACTGTGTGTCGGCATCATTCCGGCCGCGGCAGGCGACGACGCTCTTCCCACACTCCGTGATCCGCTGCTTGCGGATTTCACTACGCAGGAAAATTACGACGCAGCGGTTGCTGCCGGCAAACTCAGCGTTGCCAACGCCAATAACGGCGAAATTGCCTTCGCTGACGGTGCGGTGAAACTTACCTACACCAATGGCGCTCCGGTCAACGCTACCCGCCGCGGCGAAACCGCGCTCAACATCGATCCGTTTGCGGCGAAAGCTGTCAACAAAGACGAGATCATTGTTGTGAAGATCAAAGCCGACACCACCGGCCATAACCTGGGATTCTTGGGTTATGGTGACAATGTGATGGCTGGCGAAACCAAAGTTGGTTCCGGTGCCGCTGTCGGCAACGGCAACCATCCCATCAAAGCGGGCAACGCTTGGATCTTGGAAGGTAAAGACGGCTGGTTGTATGCTGCATTTACCACCAAAGAAGCCATTGCCAATGTGGCCGACGGTTCCAATTGGGGTCGCGTACAAGTGTACGGCCAAGGCGTTTCCTATCAACAAGGCGAGTCCATCTACGTGGCGTGGGTCGGCGCGTTTGAGAGCCTCGAAGCGGCCAAAGCGTTTGATGAAACGTCCACCACTCCTTCTGCTCCTTCCGAAACCTCCGCGTTGGATGAGCATCTCTTTATGGATCTGACCACCCAAGAGAAATTTGACGCGGCGAAAGCTGCCAACAAGATCTGGATGGGCGGCGACCCCGCCAACGGTGTTTTGTCGTTTGACGGTGCTGCGAAAGTCACCTATACCAGCGGCAAACCGGTCAATGACAATCGTCGCGGCGAAAGCGGTTTCAACATGGCGGCGATGGCCGACGTGAAAGTGGCCGACAACAAGATCGTGGTTGCCAAAGTGAAGACCCCGGTTACCGGTCATGCCGATGGTTTCCTCGGCTACGGTGATGCGGTGTGGGCTGGCGAAACCAAAATTAGTTCCGGTGCCGCTGTCGGCAATGGCAACCACCCCTACGCCACCAAGTTTGACTGGGTGCTCGAAGGCGAAGACGGTTGGTTGTACGTCGCGTTCAACACCGAAGCTTCGGTCGCTGAAGTAGCCGCCGACGCAGTATGGAAGCAAATCTGCATCCACGGCCAAGGCGTGTCCTACCAAAAAGATGAATCCATTTACGTGGCGTGGGTTGGCGCGTTTGAGAGCCTCGAAGCTGCCAAAGCGCTTGACGAAGGCGCGACGACTCCCAGCACGACTCCTTCTACCGAGCCGAGCACGACTCCTTCCACGGAGCCCAGCCAACCGGCGGGTCCTGTTGTGGAATCTCCCCTGATCGCGGACTTCAGAACCGAAGAACTCTACAACGCGATGGCGGATGGCGGCAAATTGTCCATCATCAACTCCGCCGCTACCGGAGCTAACGGTGTCTTCTCGTATGACGAGGCAGGCGCGTTGAAATTTACCTACACCAACGAGGTGGCGATCAGTGCCAGCCGCCTTGGTGAAGCGGTTATGGTGATCGACGCCGCCAACAATATGGCGGTTGCCGGCAACGAAGTGGTCGTGGCGAAAGTTAAGATTCCCGCGAGCGCAGATCCCCGTGGTTTCTTGACCTATGCCGACTATGCGATGGCAGGCAACACGAAGATTGCCTATTTCAACTCGGTCGACAACAATGGTAACCACTGGTACACCAATCAAGGTTGCCCCGACGTGATCGATGCGGGCGACGGCTGGTTCTACGCGGCTTACACCACCAAGGACAAAGTGGACGCCGCGAATTTGGCTGCCGATGCCGCTTGGACGCAATTCGGCATTCGCGCACACGGTTCCTTCTACAACGCGGGTGACTCCATGTCGGTTGCGTGGGTCGGCGCGTTTGAGAGCCTTGCGGCTGCCAAAGATTGGGACGAAAAAGGCGATCAAGAACCCACCGGTCCCTCCATCCGCAACCCCTTGATTGCGGACTACACCACGCAAGAATTGTACGATGCCGCGATTGCGGAAGATAAAATCAGTGTGCAAGTTCCCGAAAACGCCGAATTCACCTATGAAAACGGCGCGATCAAACTCACCTACTTAAACGGTAAACCTATCAACGCTACTCGTCGCGGCGAAACCCCGATCAACCTCGATCCCATGGTCGACAGAGCGGTGAGCAGCGATGAAATCATCGTTGTGAAGGTCAAAGCTCAAACCACCGGCCACAACCAAGGCTTCTTGGGCTATGGCGACAGTGTTAAAGCGGGTGACGTGACTTTGAAAGCCGGCGAAATCGTTGCCGGTAACCACCCCTATCAAGTGGGCAACAGCTGGGTGCTCGAAGGCGAAGATGGTTGGTTGTATGTGGCGTTCACCACCAAGGCCGCCGCTGCGACCATTCCGGACGGCACCAACTGGGGTCGTGTGCAAGTGTACGGCCAAGGTGTCTCCTACCAAGAAGGCGAGTCCATCTACATTGCTTGGGTCGGCGCGTTCGATAGCCTTGCTGCGGCTAAAGCGTTTGACGAAGGCGGTTCCACCACGCCCGAAGGCGGCGAAGGCGGTTCCACCACCACCAAACCTACCGCTCCCACCCTCGATCCCGAATCTCCCTTGCTCGTGGACTTCAGAACGGAAGATCTGTACAACTATTTGGCGGACAGAGGCAACGTGTCGTTGACCAACGGTGCCAACGCCAAAATTGAATACAGCACCAAAGACGGCGGTGTAAAATTCACCTACACCAATGGTGCTCCTGTCAGCGAATCCCGTCGCGGTGAGACCTTCTTCAAATTTGTGCCTATGCAAGAGATGAAGGTTGGTACTCGCAAGTGCATCGTGGTGAAGATGAAGTTCACCTCCACCAACTACTTGACCTATTCCGACCGTGCGGCTATCAGACACGGTGACGATTTGATCACGGTGATGTACACCAACGGCACCAACAACAACTTCAACTATGCGCCTACCAACGCTTCCTACTTCATCGGTAAAGACGGCTGGATCTACACCACCTATACCGAGCCGGATACGTTGGATGCGGCCGGCGTTACCGCTGACGACATTTGGGAAAACTTCCAAATGATCGCTCACGGTTCGCACTACAACCAAGGCGACAGCGTGACCATTGCTTGGGTCGGCGCGTTCGAAAACTTCGAAGAAGGTATCGAATTCGGCGGCGGCTATGAAGAGCCTACGCAACCCGAACAACCCGGCGATGGTGAAAGCACCACCTCGCTCTTGGTTGACTTCAGCACCAAAGATCTGTATGATGCGGCGATGGGCGATAACAAAGTTATCCTCACCAACAGCCTCAACGCAGAAATTTCCTACAACGAAACGACCGGCGCTTTGGTGGTTACCTACACCAACGGCAAACCTGTCAGCGAAAACCGTCGCGGCGAAACCTTTATTCAATTCCGTCCTGTGAATGACGTGAAGGTCAAAGACGCGAAGATCATTGTGGCGAAATTGCGTCCCTCTTACGACAACTACCTGACCTATTCGGATAAATCGTTTATGACCGGCAATAAGACGGTTGCGTACACCAATGGTACCAACGGCAACTTTGCTTATGCCGCTTCCAACGAAAGCGTCTTGATGGGCAAAGATGGTTGGATGTACTGTGCGTACACCACCAACGACACGGTTGATTTGGTTAACCCCGGCGCCAACGACGTGTGGACCGGTTTGGACATCATCGCCCACGGTCAACACTACAACGAAGGCGACACCCTCGAAGTGGCGTGGGTCGGCGCGTTCGCGAGCATTGAAGATGCGAAAGATTTCGGCGAAGGAACCACCTCCGGCGATCAACCCGAAGGTCCCAGCGCGCCCACTCAACCCGACGATATCGAAGATCCTTCCGAAATCTTCTGGCTGTTTGACAGCGAAGACGCGGTGAAGAAACCCGTCCGTGCAGCAGGCGATACCCAAGTTTCCTACGATCCCGAAATGGGCGCCATGAAAGTGTTGGCGACCGATATCGACGGCGATAAGTTTGTCGCGTTCACGCCCGGCCGTATCGTGCTTGGCGCGAAACAACAAATCAAGGGCGACTATGACGTGAACGAGTACAAGTATGTTGCCATCCGCGTGAAACTTGCCAACAAGGTCCAAGAAGGCGGCGGCATCTACGTGCGTTCCACCGGTTCGCTCCAAAGTGCTCGTGACGGTCTCATCGACTCTGCGGATATGATGATCGGCGAAGTCAACTACGAGAACATCTCCAACTGGCAAACCATCATCATGCGTTGGGACGAAGACGACATGGTGAAGTTCTTCTTCAACGGCAACTGGAAACAGATCCAATTCAACGCGTTCTCCGAAGCCATTGGTTCTGCCAAGGACGGCGATACCGCTTGGATCCGCTGGATCGGCGCTTTCAAATCGGAAGAAGACATCAACAACTACGTGGAATTGACCAAACAGTACGAACTCGGTAACACCGACGACGGTGCCGTGGTCGAACCCGACCCGACGCAATCCTCGGCGACGACTACCACGACCACCACGACCACCACGACGACCACCGAGGCCACCACCACGACTACCGTGGATATCTTTTCCCTTGAGATCGAGCCTCCCGTTTATGCCAATGCGGCAGAGCCTCTGGATATTGCCACCTTCGACGGCTACGATCAGAGCTGTCACCC
>JAFSFY010000016.1 GCA_017434985.1 Clostridia bacterium
CTTATGAGACGAATAGGACGACGGATAGAGGCGGGAGGTACCGGTATGACGGCGTTATTGGCGATATTGTCCATCGGTTCGATGGTGTTGCAAAACGGTTTGCTCAACGGTGTGTGCAAAAAAGTGCTGAAAACATCGCGACAAACCAACTTTTTTAACGTGGTGCAATACGCGGTATGCGTACTCATTTTCGGTGTGATGATGGTTACCGGTTCGATTTCGTGGTACACGGCAGGGATCGGTGTGTTGTTCGGCATCGTGACGGCGCTCGGCACGATGTACAAACTGTTGGCACTCGGCCAAGGGCCGATGCACATTACCCTGCTCATCACTACCTCCTCGATGATCATTCCCACCCTGTCGGGTATTTTCTTCGGTGAGGGATTCAGCCTTGCCAAATTCGCGGTGGTGGTCGTGCTCATCGCTTGTATTTACCTCTCTCTCGGCAAGCAGGAAGGCGACAACAAGTTCAACGGCAAATGGCTGCTCTATTGCCTGATTTCGTTTGTGTTTTTGGGGTTGGTGGGCGTGCTGCAAAAGGTGCACCAAACCTCGGCGCACAAGGCCGAAACGGGCGGGTTTTTGTTCGTATCGTTCGTGTGTTCGATGGTGTTCAGTTTGATACGCGTCGGCGGTGCGATCAAGGAGATGCACTTCGACAAAAAGGTGCTGCTTATCGGCGTCGTGTGCGGCGTTTGCACCTACGCGATGAACGACATCAACTTGAAATTGTCCGGCGTTTTGCCGACCCAACTGTTCTTCCCGCTGATCAACGGCAGTGCCATCGTGCTCAGTTCGCTCGTATCGGTGGCGATGTATCGTGAGCAGTTGGATAAGCGCCAGTGGATCGGGCTTGTCGGCGGCATTCTGTCGTTGATCGGAATTTGCTTGGTGCCGTAAAAAATGCGAAAAATGTATTGAATTTTTGAAAAGAGAATGGTATACTCACGGTGTGTATATATTATCAAGAAAGGCACGATGACAAATGTTAGTAACCTTAGAAGACATCTTGAAGGACGCCGAACAACGCAAATACGGTGTCGGCTTGTTCAATATGCTCAACCTCGAAATGGCGCGCGGTATCATTGAAGCCGCGGAGGAGACCCGCTCGCCCCTTATTTTGGGCGTGGCGGAAGTGCATCTTCCCACCATTCCGTTTGAGTATGCCAGCCATATTATGATGAAGATCGCCAAAGAGGCGACGGTGCCGGTCTGCCTGCACTTTGACCACGGTACCGATTATGCAAAAATTATGAAAGCCATTATGGCGGGCTTCACTTCCGTTATGTACGACGGTTCGGCGCTTCCCTACGAGGAAAACATTGCCAACACCCGCGAGATCAGTAAGGTCGCGCACGCGGTGGGTTGCAGCGTGGAAGCCGAACTCGGTCACGTCGGCGGTGCCGAAGGCGGCGCGGACGATGGTCACGAGGAACAATACACCAACGTCGATCAAGTCAACGACTTTATTGACCGCGCGGATATCGACGCGCTCGCGGTGGCGATCGGTACGGCGCACGGCCAATACAAAGTGAAACCGAAACTGGATATCAACCGTTTGGCGGAGATCTATAAGATCGCCAAGAAACCGCTCGTGCTCCACGGCGGCAGCGGCCTGTCCGATAACGACTTCCGCAGCACCATCGCCAACGGTATCCGCAAGGTGAACATCTGTACCGAAATGTGTCTCGCCGAGTACAAGGCGTACGAATACACCTATTCCAACAACTATTCGTTCGAGATCTCGTTGCAGACCGCGAAACGCATCACGCAAGAGATCGTGAAAGAGAAAATGATCCTGTTCGAAAGCGCAGGCAAAGCTTGATTTAGGAGGAAACCCTTATGTTCACGTTGTTCGGCAACGGCATCAGCGACGATACGCTGGCCATCCAAGAGCTCCTCGACAGCGGCGCCGCGGAAGTGGTACTTCCCGCGCCCGAAAAATGCTATCTCATCTCCAAAACACTGAAGATCCACGCGAACCAAACGCTGCGTATGGCGCCCACCACCCGCATCCGTTTGGCGGACGGCAGCAACTGCTGTATGATCGAAAATGACGATTTCGGTGTCTGGGCAGAGAACATCTGCATCGACGGCGGTATCTGGGATTTCAACAACGTGGGGCAAGAGCCCAATCCCTATCACTTCCCCGGCAAGGACGGCAAAAAGTTTTACGCCAAACTCGGTATGACCGATGAATATAAAAGCGATTTTGAGTTCCGTGAAAAGGTCTTCCCCACCTACACGCAATTCCCCGATGTTTACACGGGTTTTGCGATGCGGTTCTGTCGAGTGCGCGGGTTCACCCTCAAAAATCTTACGCTGCGCAACCCTGTGACCTACGGTGTGCAGATCGGGTATATTGAGGATTTCACCATTCGTGACATTCGCTTTGACTACAACACGTGTAATCCGAAATGGTGGAATATGGACGGTATTCACCTCGAGGGCTACTGTAAAAACGGCTACATTTTGAACCTCAAAGGCGCCGTGCATGACGATATGGTTGCCCTCACGGCGGACGACAGTTTGTACGGCCCGATCGAGAACGTCGTGATCGACGGCTTGTTTGCGGAGCATTGCCACAGCGCGGTGCGTCTGCTCTCGTGGGGCATTCCGGTGAAAAACGTCACCATCCGCAACGTATTCGGCACGTTCTACGTATACGCCGTCGGCATCACCCGCTACTTCGGCGGCCCCGATGCGGTCGGCAAGATGGAAAATATCATCATCGACGGTGCCACCATTGCCAGCAGCGAGGGTACGGTGGACGTGACCGGTCACTGCCCGCTTATTTGGGTGCAAGACGGCCTTGATATTGATGGTCTTACCATTCGTAACGTGTATCGCGACGAAAAAGCCAACGCGGTGCCGCTTGTCGGCATTGACAAACGCTCCACGGTGAAGCGTTTGGTGGTTGATAACGTGGTACAAAAGAACAATTTGGAGGGCGAATTGCCGTTTATCCAAATCGACGGCGAAGTGGAAGACTATCAACTCGGTTTCGTCAAAGAATACAAAAACTAAAAGCTGTTGCACAAAAAAGAGGAGGGTTTGGAGAAAACCCTCCTCTTTCGTCGTTTCTTGTTGACAAGTTGGCAAAAAATACGATAAACTATATATTGGCAGGATTTGGACCTGCCGTGATCCGTGGCTTTTTCTCCGGAAAAAGCGCAAAACTGCAGAAAGGATTTGGTTATGGATATTTTAACGTTCTGGAATCAAATGACCGCCAATCCGCTCCTGTTCATCGCCGTGGTGTTAACGCTCGGTGTGATCTTGGTCAACGGTTGGACGGATGCTCCCAACGCCATCGCCACTTGTGTGGTGACCCGTTGTATGCCGCCTCGCGCCGCCATTTTGATGGCTGCGGTGTGCAACTTCCTTGGCGTGTTTGTGATGACGTTATTAAATGCCAAGGTGGCCGAAACCATCACCAAAATGGTGGATTTCGGCGACGACCCCGACAAAGCCATCATCGCACTCAGCGCCGCGCTGTTTGCCATCGTGTTGTGGGCCACGCTCGCGTGGGTATTCGGCATTCCCACCAGCGAAAGCCACGCGCTCATCGCGGGCCTCACGGGTAGCGCAATCGCGCTGAACAACGGCCTTGCAGGCGTCAACGGAGGCGAATGGGTCAAGGTGTTGTACGGCATCGTGGTGTCGGTGGTGCTCGGTTTCGGGCTTGGTTGGCTGGTTTGCAAAGCGGTCACCAAAGCGTTCTTTCACGTCGAACGCCGCAAGACCGAGCCGATCTTCAAATACGCCCAGATCGGCGGCGCGGCCTATTCCGCGTTTATGCACGGCGCGCAGGACGGGCAGAAGTTTATGGGTATCATCTACCTGTGCGTGTTTATGTCGAAAGGCGAATCGCTGCCTTCCAACATTCAGATCCCCCTGTGGCTGATGGCGGTCTGTTCCATCGTGATGGGGCTCGGCACGGCGATGGGCGGCAAAAAGATCATCAAATCGGTCGGTATGGACATGGTGAAACTTGAGAAATATCAAGGTTTCTCTGCCGACCTTGCGGCTTCAACGTCGCTGCTCTTGTGCTCGGTGTTTAGTTTGCCCGTTTCCACCACCCACGCCAAAACGATGTCCATTATGGGCGTCGGCGCGGTCAAGCGCATTTCCGCCATCAACTTCGGCGTAGTGAAAGAAATGGTGCTCACGTGGGTGCTCACCTTCCCCGGCTGTGGGTTGGTCGGCTTTTTGATGACGAAATTGTTTATGATGCTCTTTACATAACGAAGAAAGGACGATGTACCATGGCAAAAAGTGATAAATTCTATTTTGACAACTTTGCGGCTTCCACCGCACTCTCCAAAAAAGCCGCCGATTATTTGGTGACCTGTTTGGAGAATTACGACCTTGAAAAATTGGAGACGATGCTCGCCGAAATGCACGCTATCGAGCACAGTGCCGACGAGAAAAAGCACGAAATGCGCGAAGCGCTCGCCAAAGCGTTTGTCACGCCGATCGACCGTGAAGACCTCGATATGCTCAGTCATAACCTAGACGAAGTGACCGACAGCATCGAAGAAGTGCTCCAAAAATTCTACATCTATAACATCAAAACCGTGCCTGCCGCGGTGGTGGAATTTGCCCATAAATTGGTGCATTCCTGCGAATTGCTTTGCGAGTTGATGGGCGAGTTTGAAAACTTCAAACGCTCCAAGAAGATTCAACCGCTCATCATCGAACTCAACGACGTGGAAGAAGAGTGCGACCGCCTCTATCTGTCCAGCGTGCGCGCATTGACCCAAAACGCGGCGGAATTGGACGCGTTGTCGGTTACCTTCCTCTACAAGATCTACGACTGCTTCGAAGTGTGCGCCGATGCGTGCGAAGACGTCGGCGAATGCGTCGGTTCGGTCATTATGAAAAACACCTGATCTACAACGATAACAAGCGACCACCGCTCGGCGGTGGTCGCTTTTTTGTTGGTGCGCGGTTCTCGTTTCGGACGAAGATGAATAGAAGTAGGGGAGGGTCTCTGTGCCCTCCCGCCGTGCGAAACGAAATGTCGGGAACAATCCCTCCGTCGCCCGTTTGGGCGACACCTCTCTTTACACAAGGGAGGCAAGGCGGTGCAGCGAGATTGAGAGGGATTTGCGAAGGCGTTTCGCCTCCCATAACGGGTATTTTGTCACCCTTTACGGCGGGCAGACCCCTCTTCCGACGGCGAAAACGCCGTCTCCGTTTTACACAATAGGTCTAATATTTTATCTTTTTGGACATTTTTGAAAAATCAGAACGCGCCGCAAATGGAAAATCTTTGAAAAAACAGAGGTCAAATTGCACAAAACGGGAGGGCGAAAAACGGGGGTATTTCGTCGTATATAATAAATATATATATAAAATAAGAAAAAAAGATAAAAGTAATTGCCTAAAAGGAAAAAGTGTGATAACATATACTCGTGTTATTGTCCGCAAGTGCCCCTTTTGAAAGCGTGGCACGAGCGGCCTGTACCAAATCATCATTGGGAAGAAAGGTAGATGTCAGACAGATGAGAAGTGCGAAACAATTTCTCAAAAAGTCCACCGCCGTTTTGATGGCAGTGCTGACGTTGCTCACCAGCGTGGGTCTTCTGAACGTATTTGCAGAAGACGAGCACGTGCATGAGCACGAAAGCGAAACGCCTGTAACCGACGGCAAGTGGACGGGAACGGTCGGTGAGCTGGTAGCGCAAAACTATCCGCTGAACGACTATGAAAAGGCCATTTTGCAATGTGCCGGCTTGGTGGGGGCGACCTTTACGGTCGACGTGCCCGACCAAGAGGATCAAGACAAATTGGGTCTTGTGACGGTGGATGCCGATGCCAAAACGGTAACGGCGAAACCCTACGAGACCGACGGCGTCACGTGGGTGCCCACGGCCGCCACGCTCAAGTACACCAACCCGAACGGTACCCCCGGCACCGATATTGACGTGCCGCTTACCAAAACGGGTGATGTGTACGCGGGCACTTTCCACAACCCTGCCAACTCCTACCGCGTGGTCGTGACCTACACGCTGAACATCGCGGTGGACAAAGACCTGCAAGCGTTGTTGCTGAACGCGCCGTACTATTTGGCGGACGGTTACGTGACGATGGAAAAAGCCATGACCGGCTCCTTGACGTTGGCGGTGGAGACCATCGACGGTATGATGGAAGACCTGCGCGCCTTGTACAACGGCATTTCGTACAGCGAGAAGTACGAAGCGGAATTTGAAGGCGAAACCTTCTCCTTCGAATTCACCTTGCAGTTGGGTCTGAAAGAAGACGGCAACGTCAAAGCGGCTTTGGGCAACCTGATTGCCGACTTTGATAAAAACGGTGGCAAATCCACCTTGGCGCTGGATATCGAAGCGTACAAAAAGGCTCCCAGCAAAGTGCAGTTTATGATTGAAAACGGCGCTGCGGTGAGAGAACATATCGAAGAATTCTATCTCCAGATCGCCACCATCAGTGCGTACAGCGATGAACTCGTTGCTTTGGCCGACGACTTGGATCATGTGGCGAGCGGTGACGGTGCCAACACCGTGAAAGACGCCGTCGCGCAGATCGAAGCGTTGGCGCAAAAAGCCGAAAAGAAGATGGATGACAAAATCCAATCCGATATCATCGAGCCGGCGATCAAGTTGGCGATGGATACCTACAGCATCGACATCAGTTCCTTGCGCGGCAAAACGCGTGAGAATGACGCGATCTACAACGAAATCGAAGCCAAACGTGCCGAATTTGAAGCGATGGCGAAGACGTTGGAAGACCGTGCGAACAGCCCGTACCTGCCCTCGTCCTACGCGCAACAACTGCGCGAGCAAGCGGCTCTCATTCGTACCGAGGGTATCGGCAAGCTGAACGAATTGGAAGCCGGCATTCGTGCCGTTTACGCTGCCGGTGACGAGAAGATCGCCGAAATTCGCGCCAAGAAGGGCGAAGTGGAAGCCTACGGTCAACAAGCTGCGGCAAAAGCTGCCGAAATTCGCGAGTTGGCGCAAGGCAACATCTTGTCCGGTGCGGCCGATACGATCTACGATTTCATCGCGGACGAGTGGGCGTATCTGAACAAAACGTTGCTCAAAGACTCCGTCACCGCCGAGGAATACGCGGCGCTTGACAAAGCGGTGGATGCGGCGTACGACCCGATCAAGAGAAAACTCCGCGTGGAGTTGCACGACGATATCGCGGTTCAGGAAACCCTGTTTGCCGACGAGGCGGAAATTTCCGCGATGGTGGACCAATACGTGATCTACGTTGACGTGAAAGCCAGCGCGGTTTCCCAAAATGCGGTCGATTCGACGGCGACCATCCCGCTTAGTGTCTTCAGCCAAAACTTCCCGATGGACAAAGGCACGAAGGCTGCCGACGTGTTGGCGGCGATCGACGCGTGCGGCGTGGAAAGCCAAGCGCTCGCGCAATGGGATTCGTTCTACAACGTCGCTACGACCAATTATGATCGACTGGTTTCGTTTGTGGACATGGACGGCAACGAAGTGAAGAATTTCACCGCGTTGACCGAGGATGTCCGCTATGTGATTACCTATCTTCCCAAAGTATATACCATCAACCAAGATTACGCACAAGCGCCGATGTTGGTGCCTTACGGCTACAACTGGCGCCTGCCGAATCACGAGGATGCCACCAAATCGTACGATTACGAAGTGAACGGCAAAGCGTATCGTCAAGGCGCTGTCATTCGTGTGCTCGGTGATACGACCGCCAGCCGCAAAGAAGGCAAATCCGTGACCTCCAAAATGCTTGCGGAACTCATCGCCGCCAGCCGTACCCCCGGCTTCGGCTTGAGCGCCAAAGAAAAAGCGGTGCTGAACAGCGGTGCGTTGTTTGCGGATACCATCTTCTACCGCGTGCCGGACAACAACGACAAGCTCGTTGCGGTGTCCTCGCTCGGTAACGACCAATACCAAGTGAAAGCCGAAGCCATGGGCGGCGGCTTGCTCGGTAACGACGCGCAGTGGATCCCCACCGTTGCCTATCCGATCACGGAAAACGGCAAGGGCGCGGAATTTGCTCTCGCGGTGGATGCGGACGGCGCGTACGTCGGCACCTTCACGATCAACGGGATCTTTACCAGTGTGCAAGTGGAATACCGCTTGGCGATCACGGGTCTGGACGCCGACGAGGTTTCCGCGTTGACCAACATCGCCGGCGTGCTCGCGGATGACACCGCGGTGCAAAAAGCCGCTTTGGACGCGCTGTGCAAAGAAAACAACTTCTACAACCATCTCGGCCGTGTCAAATCCAATCTTTTGGGTGCGCTCACGGTGGTGGAAGGCATGTCTCCCGAAGCCAAAGCGGCGTTGGATCTGTTGATGGCGGAAGCCTTCAACCAAGATACGTATTACACCTACCTGTACGAGTACTTGACCCAATATCAGAGTGAAGACGGCGGTTTGGCGTATTACTACAAAGGCAACAACGCCGCCAACATCATTCGTCAGATCGCGCTTGTTAACGAGTATCTCCCCGCTGTGTGGAACGACGCGGCGGTGCAAGACTACATCGTGTCGATGGATATGGCCAGTGCGACCGGTGCTGTTGACGAAGTGATCGCGCAGTTGAACAAAACCAACCTGCGTCCCATCAACGGACTGGTCAACACCAACAGCCAATACATCAACAATCTGTTGGATATCGTGCTCGGTGAAGGGTCCACCTCCGCTCACCGTGTGGACGGTACGGTGGAAATGCAAGAGATCTTGTCTGCCGCCGCCCCCGGTCTTACCGCTTACGGCGTGCAGATCGACGTGCTGAACAAAAACGGCGATGTGGTGAACACCTATCGTCAAGAAGCGTTCCGCGCCCAAGGCAACGTGGTAACGGTTGCCGAGTGGGAAGCGATGTACCAAGCGCTTTTGGCACAAATTCCCAACAACCAATACTACAGCGTCACCAAAAATCTTCCGACGGAAGACGTGGTGTTGACCGAAGAAAAAACTTTTGTCAACACGCTCGCTCCGCTCGCGTACACCGTGAAGATCGACGGTGAGGCCGATCAAACCATCTACGCGTTTGACGCCTACACCATCACCCTTCCCGGCACCGGCAACGCCGGCTTCAAATACCGCTACAACGTTGGCGGCAAATTGGTGGAAGTCACCTCCGGCACGCTGGAAAACTACGCGCTCGGTTCCACCATCGACGCGATCGACGCCTTGTTCGGTGCGAATCGCGAACTCGTGATCACGCGTGAGCTCATCGACATCAACAAAGAGAACCTGCTCACCTTCCTCAACAACTTCAACGCGGCGCTTGCGGGCGGCGGTTTGACCGCAAACGGCAACCTGGCCGTGGCGTTCATCCCGTTGGAGGATGCCGACGGCAACCTCTCCGTGGTGTTGCGTGTGACCAGCAACTTCAAAACCTTGTCCCCCGCTTCGCTCGCGGGTGAGATCATGGGCCTGGTGCAAGACCTGTCTTACGTGGGCCTCAACGGCAGCCCGCTCTTTGGTCTTAACAGTGACAACGAATTGAAGTTCCATATTCAAACCTTTATTAATATGATGCTGAACAGCGGTTTCGGTATGGACAGTTTCGCTCAGATGATCGACCAAAACGGTAACATCAAAGAGCTCAAACTGAACAATGCCACCGTGGTCGGTGCGGTCAACAACAGTTTGACGGTCGGCAGCAGCGTCATCCCGAATGCGAACCAATTGGGCGGCAAAATGATGGAAGCCACCATGCAATACGGTGTGAACGTCAACAACGCCACCAGCGTTCCGTTCTACGTGACCTATCAAGACTTTGACGCGCAAGCGGATCTGCTCCGCAAAGCGAAGAAGGGTGCCGAACAAATGCTGCCCTACTTCAACCTGTCCTTCCGTGACGGCGCCGTCAATGCGACGGTCAATGCACCCGACAGCGCGTACGCGTATATGATGGCCGCACTTTTGGCGGTCGGCGAAGTGGATTTCGAAACCTTGCAGTCCTACAGTATGCAAGAAGTGTTCGATTACCTCTTCGATCTGGTTGACCCGATGTTTGATGAAGAAGGCGTTTCTTCGCAAAGCTTCATCAACACCATCGCGGAGACCGGTTTCTACAACGCCATCGCAAACTTCGACACCGAAGCCAACCGTGCGTTGATCGACTTCTTCTACGACACCTTCGACCATCTGTTTGACAACGTTGGTCGTACCGGTTCCTCGGTGGGCGGCAAATACAGCGGCGTGCTTACCTACGACGCGTTGGATATGCTCCTCAACAACAAGATTTCGCTGGGCAGCTATTCCAATATGATCGCCGAACTTGAAAGCGGTCTCAACCTGCCGGTTACCTTTACCCTCAAAAACCGTGACGCGAAATACGAAGCGATGATCTTCGACATCCGCGCCGACGGTATCACCAACAAGTACTACATGACCAAAAACGCCGCTTCGGCGATCGGTCAGATGAGCGATGACGGCATTGCGATCCTCCTGTCGGATATCCGCGGTGACATCACCTTCAACAACGACGTGATGCTCAACCTCAACGGCTATTCCATCAACGGCGATCTGCTTGCCAAAGGCACCGTGTCCATCGTGGACAGCACGCTTGGCACCAAGAAATGCGGCAGTGTGGTCGGTAAATTGACGACCGCGGGCGGCAACTTCCTGCTTGGCGCGGGCAAATACTTCTCCGATGCCGAGAAGTATCTGCAGGGCGGCTACTATCTCGTGGACAACGTGGTGACCAACGGTTGCTACACCCTTGAAAAAGACGGGGAAGACCTGATCCTCTCGCTCGGCACCGATTACTTCTCGCTTAACAAAGGCGCCGCCAGAATTATGGCGACCGACGTGCTGTTCAAACTGCTGATGAACTACTACGGTTGTGCACAGCTGATCGTGGACGGCAACGAACTGTACGAGATCGACCTGCAAAACGTGACCGAGTCGCTCAGCACCCCGTCGGTGTTGCTCGGCAAAGGCGTGGAATGCCTTAAATGTGACGGTGCTACCGCGTTTGCTACGCAGTTTATGGCAGATGTCACCGACTTCGGTGCGCTTGCCGCGGCTGTGGAAAGCGGCGACACGCTGGTGAACTACACCATCCAAAACGCCACCTTCGATCCGTATATGCAATACGAAAACGAGAACGGTGACGACTTCTTCTCCTTCAACGTGAAAGCGAAGGACGAAAAACAAACCACCAATCTCACCGTGAAGTTGGCCGACGATATCCCCGCCAGCCACCAAAAGAAGATCAGCGACATTCTCTACGAGTTGGATCGCATCGTGACCTTCAATGAGTTGGTTGTGAACGTGGACGATATCACCTACGACAACAAAGGCTTGAGCGCGAAAGGCAACGCGATCGCGGACGTCACGCTCGACCTTTCCAAAGACGTGAACTATCCCATCATTATGGGTGCTCTCCTCGCAGACAGCGCCACCGGTGCGAACCGCGAGAACATCGTGAACGCCATTCGCTATTACCAAACCAGCGGTTCGGCTGCCCAACTCCAAAAGATTTTGGAAACGGCCTCCATCGCGGACTTCGGCAAAGCGTTGCGCGCGACCAAGAGCAAGAACTTCGCCTCGATCCTTGCGGGTCTCGGCCTCACCGCTACCGATGCGGTGGAGCTCGAATCGCTCTACACCATCGCCCGTAAAGCGGTCGGCACGTTGCTTGAGTATGCCGATATCAACGGCACGCATCACACCTTGTCCGGCTTGAAAGTGAGCGGCGAGTATGCGACCTATCGCTACGGCCTGCAACGCAACAAGGACACCTTTGCGGAATTGACCCTCATCCTCTTCGCGGAGGAAAAAGCCATCACCGTGAAGGACAAAAACGGTCTCATCTACGTCAACACCGACGATTTGACCGAGGCCCTTGAAAAGGCGACCAACGGTGCGACCATCTACGTCAACCAAGCGGTTACGCTGGAAAAAGACGTGAAACTCCCGGCGGTGAAATTTGCGATCGTCAACGCGAAAAACATCACCTTCGGTGCGTACAAACTCGAGTTTGTCAACGGCAACACCGCGCTGACCGCGGACCAAAACATCCGCGCGAACATCACGGTAAATCGCAGTGTGTTCTGCTCCGACGTGGCGATGAAAGAACAAGGCGGCCTCTTCGTCTTCACCCTGGACGGTCAACGTCACGAATGGGAAGACGTCGCGGCGGTCAAACCCGAATGCGACAAGGTCGGCAGCACCGCCGCTGTGTGGTGTAAACATTGCCACCAATACAAAGACGGCAAAGAACCCGAAGAGATCCCCGCGCTCAGCCACGATTATGAAACGCAAGTCATCGCTCCGACCTGTACGGAGGAAGGCTACACGTTGCATACTTGTTCGCTGTGCGGCGATACCTACAAGACCGACTTTACCAATGCCACCAAGCATGCCGGTACCACCGAGGTCCTCAAGGGCTATCCGCACACTTGTACCGAACCCGGTTTAAGTGACGGCTTGAAATGTACCAAGTGCGGCGAAGTGCTTGAAGAACAAATCGTCATTCCTGCGGATCATACCCCGATTGACTACAACAAACAACCCACCTGTACCGAACCCGGCGTTTCGGGCGGTACCGTGTGTGAGATCTGCGGTGAGGTTATTGACGAAGGTACCGAACTTGAGGCCACCGGTCACACCATCGTGCCGGTAGAGGGCGAACCCGCTACCTGTACGAAGGAAGGTAAAACCGACAGTTCTTACTGCTCGGTCTGCGGCACGACGATCAAACCTGCGGACATCATCCCGATGCTCCCGCACACCCCGGTTACCGATCCTGCCAAAGCGCCCTCCTGCACCGAACCCGGCTTGACCGAAGGTTCGCACTGCGGCGTCTGCGGCAAGATTTTGGTACCGCAAGAACCCGTGGCGATGGACGAACATACGATTGTCATTGACCCCGCTAAGGGCGCCAGCTGCTCCGATACCGGTTTGACCGAAGGTTCGCACTGCGGCGTTTGCGGCAAGGTGTTGGTCCCGCAACAAGTGATCGAGAAACTCCCGCACAGCCCCGTGGTCGATCCCGCCAGAGACGCCAGCTGTTCGCAAGTCGGTTTGACCGAAGGTTCGCACTGCGGTGTTTGCGGCGAGGTTTTGGTTGCGCAGCAAGAAATCGAAAAACTCCCGCACACCCCGGTCACCGATCCGGAACAACCCGCTACGGTGGATAAGACCGGTTTGACCGAAGGTTCGCACTGCGGCGTTTGCGGCGAAGTGATCGTACCGCAAACCGTGTTGGCCAAACTTCCCAGCATTGGCAAGCCGCAAGTGACGGTCGATGCGCAAAAGGGCACCATTCGCGGCGCGAAGGTGAACGAAGCGGACAAACGCGTGTCTTTGGACGTGACGCCTTCCGGCTTCACGGTGGAAGAATTCGCGGCGGTCAACTTCCCTGTCAACAACGCTTCGAATTCGACGGTAACCATCTATCAGCGCAACACCGACACCGTTCGCGGCAAGGACGAATTGGTTTGCAACGGTGACACCGTTAAGGTGTGGGCAACCAACGTGGACGGCAAAGAAGTCAGCGTGACCTACAATATCATCATTATGGGCGATACCAACTTCGACGGTAAACTCGACGTTCGTGACCTTGTCAGAATCAAGCAGGCGTTCGTCGGCGATCTTGAGTTGGAAGACGTTTCGTTGTTGGCCGCCGATATGAATCATGACGGCAAATTGAACGTACGTGACTCTGTTGCTTGCGACACCAAGTATGTATTGTGGGACGAAAACAGTTACGTATCCAAAACCAACTGATTAGGAGAAATATACCATGAAAAATTTGAAAAAGGTGTTTTCTGCCGTTCTGGTTGTAGCGATGCTGTTTAGTGCAATGAGCCTGTGCGTGGGGGCTGCCTCCACGCCGGCTGCACAAACCATTGAAGCCCTCCCCGGTGAAACGGTGACCATCCGTTTGTGCGAGAGCGATTGCTACGGTATCAGCGGTGACATCACGTACGATAACCGCGATCTCTTCTCTTCGCTGACCCCCGGCACCTCTCCCTATGGTCAAGTTCGTGAAAAGAAATTCATTCTCAGCTCGGCCGATAAGATCGAATGCGAAGTGGTCTTGACCGCGAAGATCAGCGACACGGCTGCCGTGGGCAGCCAATGCGTCATCACCTTTGGCGAGTACATTCGTGTGGACAACAACGTGACTTTGGAAGGTCCCGACGATCTGAAAAAGACCGTGACCGTCAAAGTCATCGCGAAAGCATCCGATGCTACCACCACCACGAAAGACGATACCACTACCACTACCACCACGAAGGACGATACCACCCCCTCGTCCAACGTAGGCGGCGATACCACCCCCTCCTCCGGCGCGAGCGGTGATACCACCGGTTCTACCACGAAGGGTGACGTTCCTGCCGGTGCGACCACCACGAAAGGTGGCGCTTCTGCCGCCACCACCACGAAAGGTGGCGCTTCTGCCGCCACTACCACGAAAGGTGGCAGTGCTACCGCCACCACCACGAAGCCTCCTGCAACCGGCGAAGTGGACCTGACCGAACTCAACAAACAAATCGGCATTGCCGAAGCGCTCAAACAAGACGAATACACGAGAGACACGTGGAACGATTTGATGAGCGCGTTGGGTGTGGCCAAAGCGGCACGCGAAGCGAACAACCAAGCGGCGGTCGACAAAGCGGCGCAAGACCTCAAACAAGCGATTGCCGCGTTGCGTCGTATCGACAAGCAATCCTTGAGCGAATTGATCGAAAAGATCGAAGAACTGTTCGAAAAAGACGAAATGGGTTCGTTGTTGGAGCGTTTGATGGCAGCCTATGAAAAAGCGCTGGCAGCGCTCAAGAGCGGCAGCCAGGAAGACATCGTGGCCGCCTTTAGAGAACTGCAAGATGCTCTCGACGCCTACAACGCCTACTTGGACGACCTCAGCAAAGGCGAGGTCATCTACGTAGATAAACCGGTCGAAGTGATGCCCAGCGATCCTTTCTGCAACATTTGGTTGCACAAACTGTGGCCCATCCTCCTGATCGTCAGCGTCATTTTGAACCTCGGCTTCATCGGTTTGATCGTGTACTACTTCGTGCGCCGTAAACAAAACCTGGCGGACAACACCCCCATGGTGGTTTACGACATTGATGAGGATGCCCCGTTGGATGGCGAGGAATAATTCCCTCGCGTCGGCGAAAATCCACAACACAATTGAGGGATGAACGGTGACTCAACAACCTGATAAGCGCAAAACTTTTGATACGTGGGAAGAGGCCTTTCGAGGCCTCTCTCCCGCGCAACGCCAACATTCCGTAAGGGTCGCAAGTTACACGCAAGCCGTGTTCGCGCAAGCGTGTGAGGACGGGTTCGGCAAAGACCTGCCCGGCGGCGCCGATCGGATGCAATCCACCTACAGTGAGTTGGCGTATAAATGCGGATTGTATCATCAACTCGGCAAAGCGTTGGTTCCCGAAGAGTACCAAACGCTTGACCCCTCGTTTTCCGAAGAAGAACAAGCCCTCTACCGCCGCTATCCGGCGGCGGGCAGGCGGCTTGTGGCAGAACTGCAAGAAAAAACAAGCGGCAAACCCCGCAAAAAGGGCGAAGGCGAGCTTCCCACCGAAAACGTGCCCTGGCTGATGATCCGCGAAAGTTGCGGACAACATATGGAACGCTTCGATGGGACAGGCTTCCCCGAAGGCCGCGCCGAAGCGGCCATCAGCCCCATTGCCCAAATCGTGGCGATTGCCAAATTGTTTGACCGTCTTTCTGCCGAAGTGAAATCGGAAAACCCGTTTTCCGAGGCGTATGACGCCGTACTGCAGGAGAGCGGAAAGGCGTTTTCTCCCGAGTTGTGTGCCGTGTTTAAGGCGGCACGCCCGCGTATCCAAGCAATATTTAATCGGTATATACATTATACAATGAAACTTCCGCGCACCATCCCGCTTGTCAAGAAGACGAAGGATCGCCCGATGGGGCTTCGCTATCGTACGATGGTCGGCGGCACGCCGTCACGCGTAACAGCGTACGAAGCGGTACCGTATTTCGCGGTGCACGACGGTGTGGTGGAAGATATGGCGGCGGTCGCGCCCCGTTTGGCTCGCACCGAGTTGACCGAAGACGTGACGTTTTATCTGTTGTACGAGGCGTGCGACCTGCTGCTTCGTATGCAAAACTGCCAACTGCAACCCTACTACGTCGTGGTGCCGATGTTTGCGGAATTTTACAGCAAGACCAATCATTTGGCGCGGCTGGAAGAGTTGTTCAAACATCAACCCGTTGACCGTTCGCGGTTGTTGCTGACCATTCCCGAAGAGGTGCTGTTAAACGCCAACAAAGGCGAAAGCGACGTCATCGCGCGGTACTTAAAAAACGGCGTGTCACTGTTGCTTGACGGCTATCACCCCGAGGCGATCTCGCCCGCAAAACTGAAGGAATGGGGTTTCTCGTTCGTGCGGTTGTCCCCCGAAACGAGCGTGCAACCGTTGTACGCGTCGGACGTTCGTGCCCTGCAAGACCGTCACATCACGGTGTTTGCTTCCTGCACCGACCATCAGCATCTGCAATGGTTGGCGCAAAGCGGTGTCACCGCCGTCAGCAGTCCGCTTAACGGCGAACCCGTGGAGGAAGATACCCTCATTCGTGACGCCTTGCTGAAAGAGCGTGAGGGTGGCGTATGAGTAAGCCGCCTGTGTTTGACCCCAACGGGTATCCCGTGTTTTTTAAGAAACGGCGCGGCGGCATCAAACTCACGCGGGCGGAGATCCGCGAGATAAAGGACGGCCGCAAACGTCTTCGCCGCGAAATGCGGGAGCGAAAGGTCTATACGCGCCATGAGTTCGAAGTCACGGCTTCCAGCCTCGGCCTGTATTTTGACAAAGGTCGGTTTCTGGTGCTGTGGTTATGGTTGTGGCACCGCGGCGCCTTGGCGGCACTGCTCGGTGCGGCGGGACTCGCGATGGGCGGGATGTACGCGTATTCGACAATGACCGAACTGCGCGGTCATTTCACCATCAACCTGTCCGACAACCTCATCGACCAAGGCTTTGAACTCAGCAACACGGTCGATTTTGCCAACCCCACCGCCCGTATCTACGGTACGCCGGTGGAGGACGCGCCGTGTATCTCCATCGTGGACCTGCCGTCGGACGTGGACAACGTGGACGGCTCCCACAACGGCAGTAACTATTTTGCCCATACGTTTTACTTGGCCAAGCGCGGCGAAGGGGAGGCGGACTACGAATTTTCGTTGTCGGTCAACTCCGAAAGCCAAAACGCTTCCAAGGCGATTTGGTTGATGTTGTTTGAAGACGGTGTCCCCACCATCTACGCGAAAGCGAGCGGGCAAACGGGCGAAGCGGAACACATCCCTTCGCTTGGCAACGATCGGTTCGGCTATAAAGAACCGTTGTTTGCCGAAAACCAATTTTCCGTGATCACCGAACGCGCGGGGCGCACCTACTATCGGCTCACCCCCCGTTCGTTTGTGAACGATCGGCTTGTGACCGAAAGCATTCAGGAGAATGTGGCACAAGACGAGGTACATAAATACACCGTGGTCATTTGGCTGGAGGGGGACGACCCCGACTGTACCAACGACCTGATCGGTGCACACATCGGTCTGCAAATGGATTTCCATTTGTTGGAACGATCGTAACGTTCGGTTCTTTTTCCGTTGTCGGCGGCTCTAACCCGCAGCGCGGAAACGAATAAAAAACCTCCGGCGGGAGGAAAAACACGTAATAAGGAAAGTGAGGTCAACTGTGATGAAAACAAGAAAATCCACAGAGGTGACGTCGATCCGCAAAAAACTGATGGCTGCTGTGGCGATGCTGTTGGTGGCTTGCATTATGACGGTGTCATCTACCTACGCGTGGTTCACGCTGTCTACGGCTCCTGAAGTCAAGGGCATCACGACCACCGTTGGTGCAAACGGCAACTTGGAAATTGCGCTTGGCGAATACGACACGATCTACGGTGAAGCCGATCCCGATTCCGATATCGGCGACTCTTTGGATGAATTGATCGAGCGCAACCTGACTTGGGGTAACTTGATCGATTTGTCCGACGAATCCTACGGCTTGGGCAACATCGTGCTGTATCCCACCCGCTTGAATGCGAACGGCACGAAATTGAGCTTCCTCTCTCCCTTGAAGTATCCGCAATACGGCGCTGACGGCCGTATCACGGAACTCAAGACCGGCACCTTGCTCGGTAAATATGAGCAAGGCATCGGCTTTACCGGTAAAGCCAACCCCGACACGGCGGGTGTGAGCGCGATCGGTTCGGCGTCCTCGATGTCCGAGCGTGAATTCGCCATCCGTAACAACAAAGCGGCGGTTGCTTCCTACAGCACCTCTGCCAGAAACGCGGCCATCACCGCCATCAACGTGTACGGCGGTAACTTGGCCCGCGTGGCGCTCAACAACCAAGGCGCGGCTGACGACAAAGTCATCGTCGAAGCGGACGTGACGTTGCTGAGAAACTTGGTTACCAAACTGCAAGAAGCCAACGACAACATCGGCTATTCCATCCGTGCGGCGTTGCTCACCTTCATTGCTTCCGAAAACAACGACAAAGTTGACAACGACGATGCGTGGAAGATCATGAACAACAAATTCGCGTCGGCTTCGATGGAAGAGATCAACACCATCATCACCACCGAACTCGGCGGTTGGCCGGCAGGTACCGATGTGTACTACAACGAGTACAACGCCATCGCCACCATGTTGAGCGATGCGTTGACCACCCTGCCCGAATCCGGTGATTCCACCTGGGGCGTGGTGTCCGACACCGTCGGCGATTTGTTGAACGCTAGTTCCATCCTCGTGTGCGGCAAAACCGTGTCCGAGATCAGAGATGCCAAAGCCCTTCACGATACGGCTCCGGAAGGCACCGACCCGACCGAAGGCGTGACCGACGCTTACGAGCACGTGCTCAACCAAGTGCTCGGCACCGAAGGTTTGAGCTTCGGTTTTGCCAACGGCAGCGGTATCTTCTCCGACATCGCGAAGATGACCGGTAACTACACCGCGTACATCACCTTCCCCGAAGGCTTGGCCGTGGAATCCATCCCGATCGGCGGACTCACCAAACCGGTGGCGGTGGAGAAGACCACCACGGCGGCGGTTCCGGCCAACCAAACGGACGTGACCACGGCGGTTGCCCATGCGAACGGTATGTTGGGTGCGTTGGGTGCCGTGGCGAACGCGTACGTTGCCCCCGGTATGACTGCCGGCGCGGTGCAAGCGTTGACCGATACCTTCGGTTACGTTGTGGACTTCTTGTTCCGCACCAACGCGACCGACTCCTACCTGCAACTCCAAACCGACGCGGCTGACCGTATCTACGACGACAACGGCGCCGACGTGACCACCCGCGGCGAAGGCAGCTACATCTCCTTCAACATCTCCGAAGAATATACCACTGCCCGCATTCAAGAATTGATGAGTGCCGTGCGCGTGGTGTTCTACGAGAACCCCGGTGACAACACCCTTACCGAGGCGGATATCCTCGGTGTGGCGGCGCTGGATACGGCGGCCGGTACTTCCGAAGCGGGCGCGTTCAAAGCTCCGCTCAAACTGAAGGACTACACCATTGCGGCTGACGGCACCGTCGCGTTCACCGCTGACAAAGCGGACGCCAAATTGAAGGCGTTGACCGCGAACGAACCCACCAAAGTGTCCGTCCTCGTGTACTTGGACGGCGACCTGGTGGACAACACCATGGTGGGTATTGCGACCGATATGGCCGGTTCGATGAACCTGCAATTCTCCAGCAGTGCGGCGCTCACTCCTATGGAGTACAGCGACCTGCACAAACCGGTTGCGACCCCGTAATCGTATACGCAACTCCCGTCCGCGGCTTCGGCCGCGGACGGGAGCCTACGACTTTTTGGCAAGAAGGTGGTTAGAGCACCGTTTGCCGAGAAAAGAGACCCGATATGGGACGATGTTTTGCAAAAAACATCTCCATATCCCTGCTTTTCGGAAAGGAGGATCCTTTTGCACGACAAGGAACAAAAGAGAAAAAAACGCTTTTTGATCATTGCCTTGTTTTTGATGGTGTGGATCCTGCTTCCTCTTTGCGTGGTCGCCACCTATACGTGGCTGTCCATCAGCAAAACACCGAAAGTCAGCGATATGGAGATGACCATTAACAGCGGCACCGGCTTGGAACTCGCGTGGTCGGTCAACGCACCCGAGGAAGAGTGGGGCCAACAACTAAACTTTACCGACGCGGTGACCAACGACCCCATTTTGTTGCCGGTCACTCGGTCACAGCAGGACGACTGCTTTTATGCGGCGCGTTTCGGTGCTGACGGGCGCATCATCGACGTGGGTACCGCGTTGTCGGATGACAAAGACGCCAACGGGCGGGACGGCTATTACGTCAAGTTCACCTTGTATGCCCGTACCGACGAAAACGTGCGCGTCCAACTTAAAGACGGCTCGGTAACCGCCGACGGCAACGGTCTCGGCGGCACCTACGTGATCGGTACCCCCGTGTGGGATGCCGAAGAAACGCGGCACGCCGATGCCGGGCGCGGGGCACAGTACGCCACGCGGGTCGGATTGCGCGTGACCCCCCTGGATACCGACGGTGCGCCGCGCGGCGCATCGGAATTTTACGTGTACGAGCCCAATGCCGACCGCCACAACGGGGCACAGACGGGCTTTGTCGATACCCCGTCGGTCAGCGGTGCACCGCACCTGACCGCGCGGGAACGCCTGATTCGCCAAACGGCGTTTACGTGGCGCGAAAGCACCCCCGTGGAACACGACGTGTTGGCGTGGGAGGCGGGCGCGTTTGAGGACGAGGCTACCCTCTTCACCCTGGACGCACAAGAAAAAGTACAGCTGGACGTTTACGTGTGGTTGGAAGGCAACGACGCGGATTGCGTCAACGCCTTCGGCAGCGAAGCGGCTTTGTTGACCGCCAACCTGCAATTTGAGGCACTGCCCAAGGGCAGCAGTGGTTTGGTTCCCATTCCGTAAGGACGGATTTTTAGATATTTATGCGGAAGAAAAAAGGAGAGGTTTTATGAGTACCCAAAAGGAAAACGGCACCGTATCCACGGCAGCGGAAGTGCTGCCGGAAGTCCCTGCCTCCGAAGTATCGGAACCCCCCGTGAAAAAGAAAAAGGTGTTAAACACGATCATCAACGTGGTGTTGGTCATCGCGATCGTGTTGGCGGTGATCGCCACCTACGTGTCCTTCGTTTCCACGTCGGGAAGCGGTGTTCCCAGCATTTTCGGTTTGCGCTTATTCTCCATCCAAACCGATTCTATGTACGACACCTTGCTCCCCGGTGACCTGGTGATCGACACGGCGGTGAAAGATCCGACCACCCTGCAAAAAGAAGACATCATCACCTATTGGACGGTCATTGACGGCGAACGCGTACTCAATACGCACAGAATCGTGGAGATTTACGACGGCAACGGCTATCTGATCTTCGCCACCAAGGGTGATAACAACACGATGGTGGATACCTTGACCGTGCACGAAGCGGAGATCGTGGGCAAATACGCGTTCCGCATCCCGAGCGTCGGCAAAGCGTTCGATTATCTGCAAACCAGCACCGGCTTCCTGCTGGTGGTGGTCATTCCGGTCGTCATCTTCCTGTTGTATCAACTCATTCAATTCTTCCGTGTGTTGTTTGAATATCAAAACGTGAAGAGCCGCATCCGCTTTGAAGAAGAGCGCGGCCGCACCGAAGATCTGATCGAGGAACAAAAACGCCGCGAGGACGAACTCAAACAAGCCGAGCGTGAGCGTTTGGAAGCCGAACTGCGCGAAAAGATTCGTGCGGAATTGATGGAAAAAGCCGCCAAAGAAGCGGCCGAACCGTCGAACAAAGAGGAAAACTGACGACGAGGTAACGAATCGTGTTGGACAATTTCTTTCGCTATTTTTATGAAGATATCGGGCGGATCTTCCAGTCGATCTGGGAGGTCCTGCTCGCCATACTCAATTTCTTTAACTATCTGCTCAATTTCCCGATGCGTATGCAACTCATCAAAGCGCACGCGGACGATTTCGGCACGCTGGATTGGATCTTGCTGTTAATTGCGCACCTGCTGTTGTTGGCGCTCATCGTGGCACTCATCGTGGGGATCGTGCGGTTGTTCCGCCGCATCTTCCGTTTCCGCGTGCCCGCCAAAAAGCACGACGAAGTGGTGCGGCAGGTACGGCAGTTGCAACGCGATCTCATCCGCGCCAACTACGAAAAGGATAAACTGTTGTCCCTCAAAGTGGCGGAACTCGGCATCAATCCCGAGGACGTGGTGATGGATTCGCTGTATCAGGAAAAAGAAGAAGAGACTGACACCGCGCTTGCGGAAGTGTCGTCGCGCCGCAACACCTTTGACTCTCCGTGTGTGGACCCGGCCGACAGCCGTTTCTTCCGCTTGACGTCGGTGGACAACTACTACAAAACCGAATACGAAGTGCCGCTGTATGACAACAGCATCACGTTGGAGGAACTGTGCAAACAATTCCGCAACTTTGCCGCCTCCCGTTTGGGGCTGTATTATGAGTTGGAACTCATCCGCTTTTTTATCGCCTCGCTCGGCACGTCGCGTATCGTGATCCTGCAAGGTATTTCCGGTACCGGTAAAACCTCCTTGCCGTATGCGTTCGGCAAGTTTGTGGAAAAGGACACCACCGTGGTATCGGTGCAACCGTCGTGGCGTGAGCGGACCGAGTTGTACGGCTATTTCAACGAATTTACCAAGACCTACACCGAAACCGACTTCTTGCGAGCGGTGTACGAGGCGAACTATTACCGCGACCCGCATATGGTCATTTTGGACGAAATGAACATTGCGCGTGTGGAATATTACTTCGCCGAAATTTTGTCCATTTTGGAAATGCCGCTCGAAAGCGAGTGGAACATCGACCTGGTTACCGCGATGTGGGACAACGACCCGTGCCTCATCAAAGAAGGCAAACTCGCGATCCCCAATAACATTTGGTTTGTCGGTACCATCAACAACGACGACTCGACCTTTGCGGTGGCGGATAAGGTGTACGACCGTGCGATTCCCATCGACCTGGACAGCCGTGCCGAAGCGTTTGAGTGTGAACTCACCGATTCCATTACCATCAGTACCGACCATCTCAATCAGATGTTTGCCGATGCCAAGGAACGCTATCCCGTTTCGCAGGAAGCGATCGATAAATTGGAACTCGTCAACGAGTACCTCATCAAAAACTTCCGTTTGGCGTTTGGTAACCGTGTAATGAAACAGATTCGCGATTTCGTGCCCTGCCTCATCGCGTGCGGCGGCACCGAAGCGGAAGCGGTCGACTTTATGGTCGCCAAAAAGGTGTTGCGCAAGTTCGAATCGCTCAGCCTCGGCTTTATGCGTGACGAATTGACCCGTTTCAGCACCTATCTGGACAAAACGTTCGGCAAAAACACCATGAAATATTGCAAAGAATACATCGAGACCCTCAAAAAGAACGCCAACTGATGCGGCGGAAAGGAGTAGCCAATGGCTGAGAAACACACGCCTCAAAAGCAGGCAACGATGGACGCCATCTATCAAAAATACGCTCGCGGCGTGGTGCGCACGTTGGCAAGCTCCGACTTTTACGAGTTCTTTATGGATATGATCCAAAAGGCGGAAAACGAAGTGCAGTTTTCCAATCGCCGCTCGGAAAAGATCATCGACCCGTCGTGGGTGGATGCCATTGACGCGTCGTTGCAAGGGTTCCAGAACATTATCTCCAATCCCCGCAACGTCATCAAAGAGGAAGAACTGATCGTCAACGTGGCGTTTGCCAAAAAAGGCGGCAGTGACGTGGTGCGGCATTTGGCGCAACACGGCAATTTGATCTCCACCTACGACAACGAAACGCACGAGGTGGAACCCAACAAACTGATGCAAAAACTGCGGGACGATTCCAACGACCTGTACGAAAACCGTTTCGTATACACCGTGCTCGAATCGGCGCATCATTTCGTCCGCATTCGTTACGAAGCCTTGTTTGAGGCGATGGGGGACGAATTCGGCGCCAAACTCAAAATGCAATCCGACCTCGATTGTGCCAGCGAGACCATCCATTTTGATATGTTTATGCATATCAAGCAAAAGGAAAGCGTGCTGGATATTGACGAAAAAAGCGGCGATATGCTCGCAAGCGTGGCGCGGCTTTACCGCGTGCTGACGATGTTTATGAACACGCCGTTTGCCCAACAAATGGCGCGCTTGCCGCGTGTTCGCGGCACCATCGTCAAGACCAACGTGCTCAAAAAACACCCCGACTATAAGGCGATCTGCAAGTTGTGGGAGTTTCTCAAACAGTACGACGACGTGGGCTACGCCATCAAAGTGACCGAGCAAAACCCCGCCGTTTCGGAAGCGTTTCAACAAGACCTGTTTCACAACATTATGTATCACTACATCGTGTTGAAAGGGTATTTGGAAGCGGAGGAAGACCGCCGCGTGCCGGCACCGCTGAAACAGCGCAAACGCACGCTGAAACCCAAATTCATCCGCGAGATCGTGGAGGAATTGACCGAAGATTACGATCTGCCCGACGTCGAAGTGCGCAAGGTGCTGATCGAGCAGTTGACCAAAGAACAACTGATGCAACAAGAAGCGGAAGAACGCCGCCGTTTGGTGGAAGAACAACGCCGCTTAAAGAAAGAGGAAGAGGAACGCTTGCGTGCCGAAAAAGCCGCCGAGAAAGAACGGTTGCGGCAGGAACGCGAAGCGGAAAAAGAACGTCTTCGCCGCGAAAAGGAAGCCGAGGAAGAACGGCAGCGCGTGGCGAAATTGGAACAACAAAACGAAGACCGCCGCCACGCGACGCGGTATCGCAAGGAATGGGACGCGTTTTTGCGCGCCCTGCCCGACCGTTTGGCCGCGCGTGAAGCGGATGCCGCCAAGAAAGTCACCCCTGCCCGTTCGGATTTCGAATACGCGGTGGAGGAGATGGAAGCCGCCGAAAAACGGCGGTTGGCGCGCGCCGAGAGCGAGCGTCGCCGCTTGCAAGAGGAAGAAGAGCGGCGCGCACTCGCCCGCAAAGAAGAAGAACGCTTGCGCTTAGAGAAACAGCGTGAAGAACGTGAGGCACAAGCAAGAGAAGACCGCGAAGCGTTGTCAGAGATCGTGGTGTTGTTGGGCGGATTTCCCGCCGACGCGGCAAAACAGTACCGTGAACGGGAGCGTTACCTGAAAAATCTGGCCGACGAGCGAAAAGAGTTTGAAGAACAACGGCGCTTGCGGCGGGAACTCAAGCTTAGGGGTTAACGATGAAAAAAAACCTGTTAAAACTCATCGCCATTGCGTTGTCGACGGCCGTCACCCTGGTGGTGGTCATCACCTCGTCTTATGCGTGGCTGAACTTGTCCTCCACCCCCTCGGCAACGGGAATGGAGATCAGCATCGGTGCGAAAAACACCATCCTGATCGCGCCCGACGTGTCGCAGACGGTGGACGGTGCCGTGATCCATTATCCCGGCGAGTTCCGGGAAACACTCAATTTCTCCAAAGAACGGCAGTACGACTATCTGCAAGACGTGGTGGCGCTTGCCCCCGTTTCCACTGCCGACGGCATTCATTGGTATTTCCCCAACCGTACCGAAACCGGTACCGCGGCGACGGACGATTACCTGCTGGATAACACCCTGCACTACGCCAACGCCCAAACCTTGCCGGACGACGATACCGTGCAAGGCGGATATGCCTACTTGGATTTTTGGGTGGTATCGCCCACGCACTGCGAATTGCGCGTGTCGGGCGGACAGGGCAACAGTGGTAGTTACGTGGTCAGCCTGCCGCAACCCGTCGAAACCGAAAACGGCGAATACGGGTTGGATTTTTCGCGGCAAGGAACCGCTGCGTGCGTGCGGGTGGGCTTTTTGGCCAACGACCAAAAGGTGACCGACGCGTCGATGAACGCCTACGTGCGTACCGCCGCTTTCAACGAGCAATACCGTTCGTTGCGCGGGATTTATCAGGAAAAAGGCGGGTCTTGGAATTCCTATCCCGCCGCCTTTACCATTTACGAACCCAATGCCGACCGCCATCACGCCGACGGCGTGCACATTTTGGCGGGCAACGGCGTGGATTACGTGTTGTGCCACGACGGCAGTTATGTGAAAACCAAGCCGATCGGCAACCAAAACGGCTTCCCGCAACCGACCGACGTGATGGACCGCACCGTCGTGCAGACGGCAAGCGAGTGGATCAAAGCGAATGAGAACGAGTACCAAGTGGAGCAAATGTTCAAGGCGTATTTACTCGGCTCGTCTGCACAGAACGTCGCCGATATGGCGAGCGGGTTTTATCGCACCTATCTGGGATATCGATGCGACAATCTGCTCAAAAAAGGCACGTTTTTCCGCAACAGTGCCAACCTTGCCCACGCGCTCGACATTAACGGCGTGGCGGATGCAGAGACGCTGAACGGAGTGTCGGTGGATACGGTCACCGAAGACGTCATGATCGTGCAACTTGAGAAAAATATCCCCCAACGCATCCGCATGTTCGTGTGGGTGGAAGGTGCCGACCCCGATTGCAACAAAGTGAAAGCGGGCGGCGGATTGCTTGTGAATTTGGAATTGGCAGGCGGCAACGAAGACTAAAGAAAGAGGTGGGCGCGGGTGAATATCTTGAAAAAAATACGCGCGCGCCTGACATTGCGGATGGTTTCGGGGTTCACGACCCTCGTGCTCATCGTGACCATCGCCTTGTGTCTCTTTTTTACCTTGCAAAGTTTGTCGGTGGGGTACGTATCCTGTTTCGGCACCAGCGTGTTCCGCGTGGTGACCGGCAGTATGGAACCCGAAATTCCCGTGGGTGCCTTGTTGGTTGCCCAAAAAACCGATATTGAAGATATTCGCGAACGGGACATCGTCTGCTATCGTTCCGGCCGCTCGCAACTCGGCGGGGCGATCATCACCCACCGCGTGGTGGGAATCTACCGTGACCCGAACGGGGCGTTGGTGTTGCAAACGAAAGGTGACGCCAATCCCGCCGCCGATACCGAAGCGGTTACGGAAGGGCAGTTGATCGGTCGCGTAAAAACCTATACGGGGAGTGGAAGTGTCATGGCAAAGGTGATTGAATTTTTGACCGGTGACGTTGGGTTCTTGGCGTGTATTTTGCTGCCGGTGTTGTTGATTGCGGGGTTCATTTTCCGCGACGCGGTGCGCAGTATGAAAAAAGCGATCGCCGATGCCAAAAAACAGTTAGACGAAGAAGAACAGCCCAAAGTCGCGTTGTCCGAGCAGGAATACGCGCAGTTGTACAAGCAAGTTGAGGAAGAAATGAGAAAGGAGATGGCGGGACATGTGGAACAACCTGAAAGCGGCGATTTGCAGGTTGACGTCGTCTCGTCTTCTGCAAGCGATACCGAAGCGTAACACAAACGGTGCTCCTGCTTCGGCGCACGAACAACTGAAAAAAGCTCTGCTGACCAAAGTGTTGTTGGCAGGGGTGGCGCTATTGTTGGCCATCTCGATGGTGGTGGCGATGACCGCCGCGTGGTACACCAACGTGGTGCAGTCCGGTGGTCTTATTTTCAACGTGACCGAATGGGATATGGAAGGCGGTGTGATACTGCCTGATCTGTTGACCAACGCCGCCCCCGGCGAACACGGTGTGATCCCGGTGGAGGTGCGCAACGATAACGAAGGGTTGATCGACGTACAGTTGAACGTCAGCAAAGTGTCGCTGTATAACGATTTGGCCGATATGCGCAAACGTTTGTACTTTTATATCGATGATACCGTCACGCGGGCCGACGAAACGGTGCAACGCGTGTACGTGAACAGCGCCGAGACCTATCGCTACACGGTAGCCGCCAAGCAGACCTTGCAGTTGGGCGAGGGCGGCAACGGTGCCCCGCTGCGGTGGGAATGGGTCTTTGACGTGTTGGGATATTATTTTCACGGCAAGGTGACCGAGTCGGGTGCCACGGTGGACGAATATCTGCGCCCCGTGGAATACGATGTGGAGGCCGCCACCTTTGAAAACGGCAACCTGAAAACGGTGGACGGCACCACCACGGCAGCCGCCTTTATTGAAGAATTGACTGCTCACGACGGGTTTGACGGCACCGTTACCACCCACGTGACCACCGCCGACGGGCGGGTGTACTACCCCGTGTCGGTGGATGAAGCGGGCAAAGGCGTGTGGATCTATTGTTGTACGCTTAATGAGATCGAGTATGAAAGCGTGGTCGATACCAACGTCGCCCGCGCCGCCGAACAGGAAAAACGGCAATTCCGTACCACCTTAAACGTGGTGGCGGAACAAAAGAAACTCACGGTGGCCACCGTAGTGAACGAGCAAGAATTGCGTGACGCCCTTGCCGACGATACCCACAATATGATCGTGTTGGCGGGCAATGTAACGCTGGATACGACGGTTTCCGTCACCAATCAAAAAGAGAAGATCGTGGACCTGGCGGGAAGCACCTTGTCCGTCCCCTTTACGGGTCACGTGTTCAATTTGACCGACGGCGCCTCCCTGACCGTGATGGACGGTGAGGTGGTCGGTAACGCTTCCCATACAGGCGCGCTTGTCAACGCGACGGGCAGTGACGTGGCGCTCAGCGGCCTTACCGTTACCGACGTGAAAGACGTGGTGCGTATTGCCGACGAAACCTCCCAAGACAACGACAGTTTCGTCACCATTACGGACTGCGATCTGAGTTGCAGCAGCATGGCGGTATTTGTCAAGGGGAACGGCGTGTTGTCCGAAGCGCCTACCCGCGTGATCATTGAAAATTCCCGTCTTGTCAGCAGCGGCTTTTATGCCATTGCCGGCAGTGGTAACGCCTTCCCGACGGGCGGTAACTACGGCACCGATATCGTGGTGCGTGACAGTACTGTTGAAGGCTATTATTCCGCTATCTATCATCCGCAACGCCAGAGTTCCTTGTTGGTAGAAAACAGCACGCTTGCCGGTATCACGCCGCTCGTCATGAAAGGCGGTGACGCCGTGTTGGTCGACGCGGTCGTAACTGCCTCCAACCAAGAAGGTGTGCAGGAACTTATCACGCCGCCCGCCGCCAACAAGAGCGGTTACAGCGATACGGGTGCCGGTGTATACGTGGAGGGCGGTTTTGAAACGCCCGCTTCGGTGCAAATTCGCGGCAACACGCAGGTGACGGCGCATTATGCCGACGCGCTGCTCGTGTTTGACCCCGATGTGACCGGTCATACCATCACCGTGACCGGCGGCAGCTACAGCCACGACGTGACTGCCTATTTGGCAGACGGGTACACCTGTACCCCCGACGGCAACGGGCGCTATACCGTGCAAAAGGAGCAAACGCCATGATGCGAAACAAACTTCTTTTGTCGCTTTGCATCGCGATCCTCACCGTGTCGGTCGTGTTGGTCGGCAGTGTGACTTATGCGCGCTACCGCGAAGCGGTGGCGCAGGAAATGGCGTTTACCGCCAAAACGTTTAGTGAAAACGGTATGTTTGCGATCACGTCGGCGAACGGTTGGCAAACCACCGCCGACGGGGTGTCGCTCACCTTCACCCTTTCGTTTGAGGGGGAAGCTACTGAGAATCGCCCTGCCGTGTTGCAACTGACCGCTACGGAAGGGTTTTCCGAAACCGCACAGGTAATCGTGACGGTGGGGGATACCGCCTATACGGCAACCCCGACCCGTGTGGTACAAGGCAGTGCCCTGCACGCACAAATGGGGGACGGATATCTGTTTCGTTTTACCGATGAGCACGGTGAACGCACGTGGCCGACCGACGGCAAAACAACGATGCGTTTGCAGGTGCTTGGTGCATCCGATACGGCGTTGTTACGCGTGATCGTCAAATAAGAGGAGGAGCAACGTGACTGTTTACACGGGCAAAAAACTGCATAGGTCGTATGCGGTGTTGTGCGCCGTGTTGCTGACGTCGTTGATGATTGCCTCCATCGGCGTGGCGACCGCCCGCTATCGGCAAGACCCGTTGACCTCGACGGTATACGGTGAAAGCACCGAAACGGAGACGACCCTTGATGTCGAGCGCCGCGTGTATGATTTCGGCGCGTGGACGACGGGCGGGCAAGACCCCGCCGCCACCATCGTGCTTCACCAATCCATCCCGTTAAACGGCGGATTGCGCTTCACGCTGGACGATACGAGCGCCGCCAAACGCGACATTTCGGTGTTTACCGAATGGGGCGTGAAGGGGAGCGACGGCTTGTACGCCGTAAACGACCAAGACGGTCACGCGGAATTGCCGTTCTCCTTGCTCGTGGCGACTTCGACCCGCAGCGGCGTGGTACAGTTGGACGTGGAATGGATCCCCGACGGGGAGAGCGAACCCACTTTGTCGGCGCGCTACCTGCTCACGTTAAACCCGCACGAGTTGTGTGCCGACGTGGAGACACCCCCCGCCATTGGCAACGCCACCGAATTTTTAACCGACGAGCAGTTGTACGTATCACTGCAACCGCCCGCAACGGCGGCGGGAGTGATTTTGGCAAACGGTCCGACGCTCACCGACGCGTTTGCGGCAGGGCTGTGTTATCATACGCCGCTGTACCCGCAAGGGGTGACGCTGTTGCAAGACAGCACGATCTATCTGCCGATGGACGGCAGTGACTCGCAAGAATTGTTGTTGGATTTTAACCGCAGTTTGACCGAGCCCGTCCGATTGACGGCGGGCGTGTCCGACGGATACCTCGCCACCACCACACAAACGCCGACCGACAAGCGCGCCACGATGGACGTTGTGACCGAGGGCGTGCCTCTGGTCAACACCGCGCGTTTGTGGAGTGTAACCGTGAAAGAAACCGCCGCGTTTCGCGACGCGGTGTGGAATAACGGCGTGCAGGAAGGGGCACAGTTGACCGTGAAGATGAAGCGGTTGACAAACGGTGCGTTTGTCGACGTTTCGTCGAACGAGGACCTGGTTCTTTCCTTTACGCAAACCGAAAACGGCGGTACCGTCACGGTGGCCGCCCCCACCGGCGTGCAACCGGCGGGTACGTATCAGTTGGTATTTACACAAACGTGGAACGGCTATCCGCTTTTTGCGGAAAGCGTCCCGTTCTTCATTGATTATCGTTAGGAGGTGCCGATATGAGGGAATTTGAACGTCAGATTCACAAGTACAAACAACAACTGCCTCATATGTGGGAAAAAGTCATTTCGGCGGGCGTATCGTTGATCGTGGCCGCCGCAATGGCCGTTTCGTCGACCTTTGCGTGGGCGGTGCTGTCCACCAATCCCGAGGTGAAAGGGCTCAACACCACCATTACGGCCAACGGCAACTTGGAGATTGCGCTGGCCAGCGGTGACGATACGACCGGCATTTTGGCACCGGCCGACTCGTTGATCGGCGACGGGATCAAAGACCTGTTGCAGAAAAACATCACTTGGGGTAACCTTGTCAACCTGGGCGACCCTGCTTACGGTCTTGAGAACTTGGTGTTGCGCCCCGCCGCACTCAATACCAACTCGCTTCTCGACAAGCCGCTGTATGCCGCCAGCTACGGCGAAGACGGGCGTGTAGAAACGTTGGAAAGCGACTTTGCCTACGCGTATTGGGATCAAGACCAATTCAGCGCAATGGGAATGAAATACGGCGTGCGCGCCGTTTCGTCGGTCACCTACGGTCCGGCGCCCGGTCAAAACTTGGCGCTTGCCGCGGCGGTAAAAACGATGGAAAACGCCATCAATATGGCGGCTAGTGACCTGCGAAAAATCGCAACCGACCCCGAACTTAACGACTTGGTGGGTCTGATGGGCGCCTACGTGCAAGCGCAGATCGACGAAAAAATGAACGGCGGTAATGAGCCGTTCGTGCACGTCAGCGTGCAGCAGCTTGAATCTATCTACAGTATGATGGGAAAACTGAAGGCGAATATGGAACTGTCGGCCGAGGCGTTGGCAACGGCTTATAACGTGGCGATGTTGCGTCACTCCAACCAAGCCTACGTGTCGGAAAACCAATTTACCGGTGCGTACTTGCTTACGGCGGCCAAAACCGACGTGCAAAATAAATTAAAAGCGAAAAATGCCAACAACGTGACCATCGTGACACCGGCTATGCTGAACGAATTGTGGACGTTGCGTAACGACTATCAAACGCTCACAAACGATATAGCGATCATTGAGACCTACCGCGAGCGTGACGACGTGGTGTACCGTAACCTGGATACGGACGGTGACGGCAAGGTGGATTCGACCTATCCGGCGATTGAAACCTACGTCAACCATATTGCCGACGTGGGTACCACCACCATCAACGGCGCGGCGATCGGCCAACTTTCGATGTCCAATATCGGCAATTTGACCGGCAGTGGCTCCAAACCGATCGTCATCACCAACGGTATCTTAAAACGGATGGACAAATTCACCGGCGCAAAGATCAAATCCAACAACCTGTCGGTGACCATCAAGGTGTTTGGTATGGGCTCTACAGCCACCGGCCAAGCGACTACCAACGCCACCGAACCGTTCGTGTTGCCGGAGGAACAAAAAACGGCACTCAGCGGCGATACCAGCTATGAAAACACCAACCGCATTGCGGGCGATACGTTCGGTATGGCGCTCGATTTCTTCCTGCGCACCAACGCCACCAACGCCAAACTGATCTTGCAGGGAAGCCCCGTTTACGAAGAACGTGACGAGGTGGTTTCCGCCACCATTGACGGCACGAGTGAAACGCTGTACACCGTCAAGGTGAACGGCGAAACGAAGGTCGTTTACTTGAAAGAAGGAACCGACGGCGAGCCGGATATTTACTACGAGTATGACCGCGAAAACAAAGCGGTCGGTGCGGCGGTTGGCACGACGACGGACATCACCGACGCCACCGTATTGAAAGAAAAAGTGAAATACATCGTGGGCTATAACGGTGTCAACCGTGTATGGGACGAGGACGAAAGCGCCATATTGGATACCGACAGCACCACGCAGGGTGCAGGCAGTTGCTATACCTTCTACGCCGCCAACCCTGACGATCAAATCAAAGCAACGCAGTTGCTTGACCATTTCCGTGTGGCGTTCATCGACGGGGAGGGTCACCTGCTTGGCAAAGCCCAGCTGGATACCCAAAACAAGGTGGAACAGTACGGTAAAGTGGTGGTGCCGTTGGTGCTTGACATCAACAACGATTTCATCATCGACGAAGCCGGCGAGCGGTTGTATACGTTGACCGACTTGGAATGCAACACCCCCACCTTCATCACCGCACTTGTGTATTTGGATGGCGAAAATCTGACGAACGATCAGGTGTTGGCAGCGGGCGAAATTCAAGGTCAACTCAACATCCAATTCGGCACCACCGCCGATATGGACGCGTTGGACGATCCTGTTTTGATGGATTCCAAGTGCCACGTGACCGCCACGATGGAGGGTGAAACGTCGGTGCCGTTTGATACCGCCGACAAATCGAAATTGACCAAAACGGTTACCGTTACAGTGGACGGCTATGAGCCGAAGAGAGTAGAAGCCTACTTCTTGCGCGAGATCAACTCCACGCAAGGTATCCGTCAACAAAAAATGACCTTCGAGCAGGTCGGCGAGAACCAATGGCGCAGCAGTCATTCCTTTGTTGCGCCGGGCAAATACCTCCTGCGTGAAGTGTATCTGGACGGCGTGTCGTATGACCTCAAGCAAACCGACCCCATCGTGTTCACGGTAGAAGGTTTCGCTATCTCGAGTATACACAGCCCCGACAACGGCAAAACCTATATGACCACCGACAAATCGTTTGATACTACGGTCAGTTTGACGTTTGCTTCCAGCAATGCAAACCAAATGCCCACCTCGGTGAAAGGCGCCTTTATCCATCAAGAGACCGGTAACCGCACCACCGTGTATTTCACGCGCGGTGTCGGCTCCACGTGGAACGGCTCGGCCGCTTTCACCACTTCGGGCGAATATCGTTTGGAATTCTTGGAATTGGACGGCCAATATACCGGTTTGCCGGAAAACAACATCGTTTCGATGGATCTGTATCTCGGTTTGACCGCGTCGGTGTATACCAGCGCCAACAACTTCGCGTTGGAGGACGGCGAAACGCGAGACGTGGATATGTCGCTCATCATCCGTTCCGACAACGGCGAGATCATCCAAGGCTTGAAAAACGTGTGGTTGCAATACACCAACAACGGCTCCGGCGTGACCGAACGCGGTCTCGGCGCCGGTATGGTGTGGAACGCTTCGCGTCAACATTACGAAGGCACCTTCCACGTGCAGGATGCCGGTATCTACAACTACGATTACGTGTCGATCGGTGCGGACCAAGAAAGTATGAGTTTCTTGAGTCAGGCCGCCACGGCAACCACCATCACCGCCATTTCCTCCAACCCGCCGCGCTACGTCAGCAAGGATGGATTCGGCGAGGTGTTTGCACTGAATAATTCCGCGAAATTCACCGTGAGGATGAAGAACGCCGACTCGGCGACGGTGGACGCAGTGCTCAAAAACGAAAACGGCGAAACCTATTACGTGCGCGGTGTCATCGACGACCAAGGCGCGGAACAGGTGTTCACCTTCGTCCTGCCCGTTATCGATGGCGTACAAAGCGGCACGTGGACCTTGCAAAATCTGTATATGACCAACGTGTACGGCGGTGAAAACAACGTGTTGTACGACGGGTCCATCGAAAACGGTCCCGACACGGAAACCGAAGGAAAGCCGTTGTATACTGTCAGCGGCAACTACTACCTGCGTTGGCTCAATTGGTCCATTGAAGATCTGACCAACGAGGGCGAAAGCACCGACGTAGAGATCCGTTTGGTGAGCAACGTGAACGTGCTGCTTTCCAATTCGTCGCTCAACAGCAACAAAGTCTTCGGCAAAACGGGCGAGCAGGTCACCTCTTCGCTCGGCGCCACCCATACGATCGGCGATTTGGAACTGGAGATCTCGGCAGGTAACGAGCATAAACCGCTCAGCGATTACGGTATGAGCGTGACCGCCGTAAGTATGACCTACGATTTCGATCAATCGTGCGTCAACAAAACGTCTTCTCTCGTTACCAACACCTACGGCAGTTATACGATGGCACCGGGTGATTGGTCGAACTTGTCCAGCCCTGAGCACACGCGTTACGAGTTCAACACCGTTGTGTCGACAAGCGGTGCCAACTACGTGATCAGCACCACTGCTGAGCGTGAGCAGATCAGCGTTGCGGGTCGCTACAAAGCGACCGGTCAAGTCAAGGTCACCATCCAAGACGGACAAGGCAACACGATGGACGTATCGGTTGAAGCGGTGACCTTGAATCCGCCCACCTTTACGGTGTGGTCCAAACCGATGACGGTGGAGATTGAAAGCATATCACCGAGCGGCGTAAACCAATCGGTGAGTAAAGATGAGGAAACGACGCAGAATAAAAATTCCTACATCAACGATACCAAAGATTATGCCGAAGTGTATTGCCAAGGTTACAACAGCAACAGAGATATTACGATCGAAGAAAAACCCCATGTGACGTTGAAGATTACGGGCAATGAAAATGCGCCTTCGGTGACAATGCCGTTTGCCAAGAGTGCGGGCAACAATGCGCCCAGCACAATGCATAAAGAAGGTACTACGACCGAGAATTCGAATTACGTATGGGAAAACGGCGCCGCTTCGGCCACGATGTGGTTCGGTAACTACACCGGTGGTGTTTGCGGCGGTATCGGTGTGGCAACTGACGGCGCCGGTCAATGGGAATCCTCGTCGCTTGCCATCGTCTTGGACGGCTACACCTACGGTATGACCGTGAAAAAAATTACGATCAACAACCCGCACTGGTAATGAAAAACGAAAAGGAGAAGGACGATGTCGATGGTGATGCTGACTGCCGTTATCGGTATGTTGTGCTTTATGTTGTACAGACGGTGTCGCTTCGGCATCTCCTTTCTCAAAACGGTCATCATCTTCGTGTTGGTGGCGGTGATCGGTGTGTTGGGTACCTACGTGCTGTTCTTCCTTGAAACGGGAAGATGGGGCGGTATGTCCTTTTTCGGTGCGGTATTTGTCATTCCGCTTGTGATGTTGGTATTGTCAAATATTTTTCGACAATCGTTGGGCACACTCACGGATTTTGTGGCACCCTGCGGACTATTGATGTTTGCGGTGCTGAAACTTGACTGTGCCATAACCGGTTGCTGCTACGGTCGCATTTTGTGGCACAAAGATAATTTAGAACCGGTGTTTTTTCCCAGTCCCATCGTGGAAATGATTACCACGTTGTTGCTGATAGGGGCGTTGCTGTGGGCAGAACACAAAGGGAAAACACAAGGAGCGTTGTATCCGATCAGTTTAATTTTTTATGGCGCATTGCGATTTGTACTCAATTTTTTCCGTGCGCCCGAAAACCCGTTTTTCCTCGGGATGCAAAAAGGAAATATCTGGTCATTGTTGGCGATGATATTGGGCGGTGTGTGGTTATTGTTGATCGCGTATCACAAGATCAATCGGCAATATCAAGAATTGATACAATCAACCGTCGAGACGGAAGAGAATTAGGAGGACGCGCATATGCGCCGTGTTGTTCAACAACTGAATAAAGTCGTGTGCGCGTTGATGGCGACGATGGTGTTGCTCGGTGCGCTTTTATGCGCGGTTCCGACCGTTTCGGCGGCGGATCGTTCGGGAAAAACGAGCGAAATGGAATGGGCGCTCGTCGGCGGGGTGTTGACCGTGTCGGGCAAAACGATTCCCGACTTCACCGAAGAAGCGCCCGCTCCGTGGCACGCGTTCAAGGATGAGATCAACCGCGTGGAACTGAAAAACGGGATCGCGGCGGTCGGGTCGATGGCGTTCTTTGAATGTTCGTCGCTCGCAGCGGTGCATCTGCCTGCCTCCGTTAAAACGGTGGGTGCGATGGCGTTTGCCGGTTGCACGGCGCTGAAAACGGCGGTGATGCCGTCGGTGACCCATATCGGCGAATACGCGTTTTCCCGCTGTTTCAAGTTGAACGGCGCGGTGTTGCCCGCAACGCTCACCCGTTTGGATCGCGCCGCGTTTTATCGGTGCGAATCGTTGCGCTCGGTCACCGTGCCCGCCACCGTAACCGAAATGGGGGACGCGGTGTTTGCCTATTGCGCGGGTCTGTTGGATGTACAACTGCTCGCGACGATTACGTCGCTTCCCGAATGGACGTTTTACGGTTGCGAAAAACTCAGTTCCCTGACCCTGCCGCAAGGGATGACCGCGGTGGGAGAGCGTGCATTGGAACGGTGTGAAGCGCTCGTTACCGTATATCAACAAGGCGAACCGGACGACGAACTGAAGCAGGCCGTTCACGCGGCGTTGCCCGACGTGTTGCCGGACAACGTGGTGTCGTTGCCCGAACAGTTGCCCCCGGCGACCGATACGGTGTACGAGCAGCAGGACGATCATATGCACAGCGAAGACACTGTGCTTGAAAATCACGGCGGTGCCGTGATTGAAACCACGACCCAAAAAGAGTATCCCATCGACCAAAACGGCGGTCACGGTGACAAGGTGACCGACGCCCGCATTGATATGACGGTGACCATCACCGACAAAGCGGGATGGGAAACGCTTACCGAGACGATTACGCAGCAGGTGTTCGAGCAAGGCGTTCTCAAAGGGGAAACCAAAAAAGACGTTCCCCTCACGGTTGAGATCGCCGCGATGAACGGCTCGAAACTCAGCGGTGCGTTTTTGCAGTCGGTGGCAGGCAAGCAACTCACCTTGCGCTTGACCACCCCCAACGGCAGCCGTTGGCGCATCAACTGTGCCTTGCTTCGCGGCTATTCGTTCAAAGACGAATACGACCTGACCTATTCGCGCACCTATTACGAAAAAATATCCGACGCCCATCGCAAAACGTTGGGTGCGGCAACCGCCTATTGGCTCTCCTTTGCCGATCGCATCGATTTCCCCTCCACCGTGGAAGTGTATGTGGACGCCACGGTGGCGCGACAAGCGGCCACGTTGTTTGAGAAAACCTCCGCAACGGAGCTCAAACGTTTGCAAAGCGTGGCAGCGGGGGAGGACGGCGTGATCGCCTACCCGATGGCCAACGTCAACAAAGGCGAGCAATACGTGATGGCGTTTAACGTGGGCACGGTGACGCCGAATGACGTGATCCACACCGACAAAGAAAGCGCCGATTCCGACTGGCTCGAAAACTACGTGCCGATCACCGACCAATACGTGATCACCGACGTGCGCGGTTTCCTGGGTCTCACCATGAAACAGTTCACCTGGATCGTGGTGGGTTGTGTGGGCGGTTTGGCACTCGTGGTGTTTATCATCGCACTCGTCGTCAATATGCTTGGCAAGAAAAAAGCGATGGAAGCCTATCGCCGTCGTCAATAAACACAGGGCGGATGGCACGTATGCCATCCGCCTTTTCAATGGGAGGAACCACTATGGAATTTGAACAACTGATTCGTGAGCGCTATTCGGTGCGCCGTTTTCGTCCCGAACATTTGCCGCAAGCGGTGATCGATACCGTTTTGCAGGCGGGATACGTGGCACCCACGGGTTGCAACTATCAACCGCAACGCGTGTTGGTGCTCAACACCGACGAGTCGATTGCCAAGCTGCGCGGATGCACCAAATGTCATTTCGGCGCGCCCACCGCAATGCTCGTCTGTCACAACCGCGACGAAAGTTGGAAACGCGTGTACGACGGGGCGCTTTCTTCGCCGGTCGATGCGGCGATCGTGACCACCCATATGATGCTCGCCGCACAAAACAACGGCATCGGCTCGTGCTGGGTGATGCATTTTGACCCCGCGGCCATGCGCGAGGCGTTTTGCATCCCCGAAAACGTGGAACCGGTGGCACTGCTGGTGCTGGGCTATCCCGCCGAGGATGCCGAACCGTTGCCGCTTCACTCCCAATACCGTCCCCTCACCGACGTGGTGGTGTACGACTCGTTTTAATGACAACAAGAGCCGATTCCAAACGGAATCGGCTCTTGTTTATTCGTGTAACAACGTTTCCAATTTATCGGTAGCCGCTTTCATTTGTTCCACACAATGGGCGGCGTAGGGCGTCCAATCTTCGGGCTTGTTTTTGCGCGAGGTAACGAGGGTGGGCATACCGCACAGGGTCATGTGATACTTGGCAGACAGCGGATAGGGAAGTCCCGCTTCGGTGAACCCGAACGTGCCGAGCACACCCGCCACCGCGTCGGCTTGTTCTTCGGCGTAATGCTTTCCCAGCCACGCGTACAACGCGGGGTGATAGTTGGCCATAATGCCGCAATACCCGTCGGCGCCGTCGCGCATGGTTTGGAGTAAGGTTTGACAGTTGGCGTTGAGCAGTTTGAAGTGACTGCCTTTGAGTTGCGCCACCCGTTCGGCAATGAGGTCGGCATCGCAGCAGGTGTCTTTCATATAATAGAACCGCCCCGTCGACAAGCACCAATCGAGAATTTTCGGGGTGACCAGCCGTTTGTAGGGATAGGGGCACTCGTAGAACCCGAGTTTCGCGTCGGGCGGTAACAGCGAAAGCAACCGTTCGGCGTTGGCGATAAACACGTCATCCCCCTCATTGTTCGGGTCGAGGCGGTTGGTGATGAGAATGAGCGCGTCGGTGCCCGATGCGTAAATGGCGTTCAGTTCGCGCGCTTGTTCCTCAATGGTGTTCGCCACGTGCCCCGACGATACCACCAAAAAATCGGGATTCAGCGCTTTGGCGCGCGCGTATACGCGGCGGTTCAGTTCCACCCGTTCTTCAAGGGATAAATAAAAAATCTCGCTGGATTGGCACACGGCAAAAATACCGTCCAATCCGTTTTGATAATACCAATCGACGTACCGCTCGGCGGTGTCGAGATCCACCTTTCCGTCTGCCGTGTACGGGGTGATCATCGTGGTGAGCATTTGCATGGTTATCCTCTCCCTTTGGCTATCATATCACAGCATCCTCCAAAAGTAAACCATCTCTTGCAGGATAAGGCATCCTCGTCAAAAATAAAGTGAATTCGTCAACTGTGCGGGCGTTCATTGACAATGCCGATCGGGGATGATATAAAAAAGAGGAAATCAAGATGAGGGACGGAGTACGATGAGTTATAATTTTGATGAGATCTTCAACCGAGCGGCCACCAATGCCAGCAAGTGGACCTATGCCCCTGCCGGTACCATCGCGATGACCGTGGCGGATATGGATTTTCGCTTGGCACCCGAAATTGCCGAGGGGATCAAAGAAGCGGTCGACCGTGGCGAATCCGGCTACGTCAGTTTGATGGAATCGGATTATCAAGCGGTGATCGACTGGGTAAAAGATATCAACGGCACCACCATCAACCGCGAACACCTCATCGCGACCCCCGGTGTGTTGTACGCCGCGCGCACCGCCATGTACGCGCTCACCAACCCCGGTGATAAGGTTGTGGTGCAACGCCCGCTCCATACGCCGTCTATCGCCACCGCGTCGATGATGGGCCGTATCCCGATGATGAACCAATTTATCTATGAAAACGGCAAATACATGGTGGATTTCAACGATTTGGAGCAATGCTTCAAGAACGGTGCCAAAGTGTTTATGCTGTGCGCCCCCAACAACCCCACCGGCCGTGTGTGGACCAAAGAGGAATTGCAGAATATCGCCTATTTGGCAAACAAATACAACGTGTACGTCGTGTCGGACGAGATTCATCGTGATATCGTGTGGGGCAATAACCGCCACATCTCGCCCACCGAAATTCCCGAACTTGCCGACCGCAGTGTGGCGGTGTTCTCCACCTCCAAATCGTTCAATATGGGTGCGTACCACATCGGCAGCGCCGTGATCCCGAACGAGGATATTCGCAAAAAGGTGGTGTCGCGTTTTTACGAGCACGGCCACCCGTGCGACCGCCCGTCGCTGTTGTGCATTGCGGCGCAAACGGCGGCCTATACGCGCGGTAAAGCGTGGTTCCAAGCAATGAAGTCCTACGTGGGCGAAAATATCCGTCTCGCGCGCGAGTATTTGGCCGACCTTCCCATTCGTCCCAACGATCCCGAGGGTACGTTCTTGTTGTGGATCGACATTGCCGATTTGGGCTTCGATGCCGAAAAATTGCGCCACGTGATGGAGCACGACTGGAAAGTGATGTGCGACCCCGGCAGTTACTACGATACCAAAGATTATATGGATTACACAGGGCTGGAACACCACGTGCGGATGAACTTGGCCACCCCGCGCCCGTTGGTGGAGGAAGCCTGCGACCGCATCCGCAAATACTTCAAATAAACAACACGCCGACTGACTTGTCAGTCGGCGTGTTCTGTTAGCGTTGACGGATCAGCCACAGCAGAAGGATGTGTACGGGGTAAAAGAGGTAAAAGAGGTACTTCCACAAACTCGGCGGTGAAGCAAATTCCGTTTTTTCAAAGAAAGGCTTGACAGCGCGTTTCTATTCGTGTAGAATTAAAGCAGAGAGAGCAAAAGGGGGCAAGAAACGTGAAAAAGTGGTACGCGCGTTCGGGTTTGTGGATCGGGATCGGCGTTGTCGCCGTGTTGGCGGTGGCTGTGGGACTGATCGTGGGTTTGCCCGACACCGATGAACAACGGTTTCGGAAGATCCTCAACAATGAAGCGTTCATCGTTGACGGACGGGACCACCGCACGTTGAAAGCCTACGACTACGCGACCGGCGTGCGAAGCGATACGGAACGGCGGTATGCCCGTGTGGATTTCGACGGTGACGGGCGGGACGAATGGGTATTGCTCAGCGATTCGGATTGGACGCCGTATCTGGTGCTCCGTATGGGAGATACGTGCGTATACGGAGAGACGTTCGGTACCCGAGAAATGGTCGATTTGAAAACCGACGGCACGTTTTTGCAAAGCGAGAGCGGTTTTCAGGCGACCTACGCGACGCTCACCTTTGCCGACGGGGCATACACGGTGAAAGAACTGTCCCTGACGGACGAGGAGTTTTTTCAAAAACCGTCGGTCGAATGGCTTCCCTTGAATGCGAAACCCGAGGTGTTTCGCGCCGTCACCACCGCTTACAAGGCGTTGGATGTCACCCTCAAATGGGACGGCACGGAGGTCGTGGCGCTTCTGGTGACCGATGCCAAAACGGGAACCCTCGTGCAGGAGATCGCGGTGGGTGAAAACCACCGCGTGGCGCAAGAACTGTTGTACGTTGCCGACGTGAATTTTGACGGGGAAGACGACCTGGTTCTTCCCTTTAGCGAAGCGGCAAGCTTTTTGAGCGCCAAAGCCTACGTGTGGGACGCGGGCACTCGCCAATTTGTCCATGCCCCGATTTTTGAAACCTTGACAAACCCTGTCGTCGACAGCGAAAACAAGGTCATTCGTTCGTCGCGAGCGGGCGATGGGATCACCTCCTACAGCATCAGTACGTTTGATACTGCCGTGCGCGATTTTCGCGTGCAAAACACCCTGGTTTATTTTTATCATAACGGGATGATGCACTACGAGGAACGGGCGATGCGGGATGGCGTGATGACAACGGTGGCCGAATGGACACTGCCCCTTGTCAACAACGATTTTTATGCGATGGCGCCCGGCTTGAAGACGTACTATACCCAACACGATGTGTGGGCACTCGGCTCCCACGTGTGGCAGACACCGTTGATGCTCCGTGAAGGAACGCCCGACGTGCCAATGTTATACAAACAATTTTTGTGGGACGTGGAGAACGCCCTTGACAAAAACGGTAACACCCTATATTGGAGCGACTATGCTGCCGGTGAGCCGCAAGGCGGAGAGTATTACTACACCATTATGGACATAAACGGGGACGACATCCCTGAACTGTGTGTCGATACCGTGTCGGGCCTCTACCTTTTCAGTGTCAACGGCGGGCGGATCTATCATTGGTATACCGGCAGCAGTTACGAGCGATTGCTGAACAACGGGGCGGTGCTGCTTGAACGGCACGGCGGCGCTCCCGATCACGTGAATTACGAATATTATACGTGGAACAAGTATGGCGAGGAAGAAACGGTCATCACCTTTTCGTGGTGGGCCGCCGACGGCGAAACCACCCCTGCCTACTACGAGGTAAACGGCGAAGAGGTGTCAAAGCGTGCGTATCGAAAAGCGACAACGTCGTATCTCAAGATAAAATCGGATAAGATCGAGTGGGAGATAGGGCAGTTTCGTCAATGGTAATGGAAAATCGTCGATCCTTTCGGTTTCAACGGTGTTTCCTTGACAAAAGGCGGCACGGATGGTATAGAAAGGCCGCCTCGCGCCCGCCGGTGGAAGAAGCGCCGGAGCGCATCCGCAAATACTTCCAATAAACAACACGCCGACTGACTTGTCAGTCGGCGTGTTCTGTTAGAGTTGACGGATCAGCCACAGCAAGAGGATGTGTACGGGGTAAAAGAGGTAAAAGAGATGCTTCCAAAAGCCCGAACGGATGAACCCGCGCTTTCCGTTGTAGAGATTGATGGGAAGAAACGCCCACACGGCGGCAAAACGGTCGGATAACAGCGGGAACGCGACGACCAGTTGGGCGGCGGGTTGCTTTCGTAACAGGGAAACGGCAAAAATGAGCACCACGCCGAGCAGACCGTAATCGACCCGTAAAACGACCGCCGCCACCGAAACGGCAAGCAACAGCAGTGCTTTCGGGAGATTTCCCTTGATCGTTTCAAACAAATGGATCATCAATGCGCCCAAAAACAGGGTGAAAAAGATATTTTGCTTCTCGACAAACCACACGGTATCGTGTATCATTAGGTTAAACGGAATTTCCGACAACACGGCAAACGCCAATAACCGCCCCAAATAACGCGGTCGATTGCGGGTATGGGACAGTCCCTCGCCGATCAAAAACGCGTAGAGAGGGAACGCCAACCGACCGACCTTGCGCAGCAGAAAATACAGGGTCAGTTGTTCCCCGAACAGGGGGAAAAGCGGCGCGGTCATAAAGGGGAGCTCGGGTGACAACACAAGGGCAAAATGGTCGATAAACATCGATATCAGCGCCATCGTTTTGAGGGCGCTGCCGCTGAAGATGCGAAACTTGTCAAACGAAAACGGGTGTTTCATAAACATCACCTCACACCGAGAGTAAACACAGTATACCAAAAATAACCGCCGCCGTCAATGCGTGCGACAACAAGGAAACGGGAGGAAACATAATGTTGGGGGTTCTCATCAACGTCATCACCGTCATGGTCGGTGCGTCGGTCGGGTTGCTGTTCAAAAAAGGCATTCCCGAACGGGTCAGCACCGCCGCGATGACGGGGCTTGGCGCGTGTACGTTATACATCGGCATCAAGGGCAGTCTTGTGGGCGAAAACGTGCTCATTTTGATTGCGTCGGTGGTGCTCGGTGCCGTGGTCGGCACGCTTGTTAACATCGACGGGGCGCTCAACCGCCTTGCCGAAACGGTGGAACGCAAATGCAAAAAAGAGGGCGACACCGTGTCCGTTGCGGAAGGGTTGGTTTCGGCCACGCTTCTGTTTTGTGTGGGGTCGATGACCGTGACCGGCTCGTTGCAAGCGGGATTGACGGGGGATAACGGGGTGCTCATCACCAAAGCGATGCTCGACCTCGTGTCGTCGATGATGCTCGCCTCCACCCTCGGGGTCGGGGTACTGTTGTCGGCGGTGGCGGTGTTCGTCATTCAGGGCGGCCTTGTACTGCTCGCAGGGGTGCTCGCGCCGCTGTTAAGCACGGGCGCGATCAACGAGATGACCTGCGCGGGTTCCATCCTCATTGTGATGATCGGCACCAACTTGATGGGCATCACCAAAATTAAGGTGGCGGATCTGCTTCCCGCCATTGTGTTCGCCCCGCTCATCTACGGGCTTGTGCCGCTCTTTGAAGCGTTGTGGCAACGAATTGCATAAGACAACCGCCCCGTTTTTCCGAAAAACGGGGCGGTTTTTCGTATACAACAAAAGCGAGGGGAATTCACCTCGCTTTTTGTGGGAGCTTTTCAATTGGATAATTCTTTCTGTAAATTGGTTTTATAGATGCTATTATACTGCGCAAACTGAATTTTGACAGCTTTTTTGAAATTCTTGCAACCTTCGGCAAAAAAGATTGGTATGTTATGTAATGCGTCTGCAAGAGTTTCAAGTTGCTTATAATCTTGATTTTTTGCACATTCAAGCATTTTTGAAAATCCCTTTTTAAGAAAAGAATAACAAAAATCCTCTTTAATAAACTTTAAACCGTAAGTGTATATGTTGTCAACATATACCCACCTAAAGTATTCCTTGTCAAGAGAGTCTATGCTTCTTAACTGTTTTCTGACAATGTTGTCATCAACTGTATTATCAATTTGAGGCTCGGACAAAACTTTTAGTACGGATTCTATAATCTGAGTATTATATTCTTTTTCCGGTTTCGCACGTAACATTGTTAGTATTGAATGTATATCGTGAAAATCATAATTTGAAATTATCATATCTTCACCGCCTTTAATTTATTATAACATATTTGATTTCAAAAGTAAATTCACGCAGTATAAATCTCCTCAAAATACAAATACTAACATCACAATTTGTAATATAAGGAGAAATGTATATATGAAAGCAACAGGTATAGTTAGAAGAATAGAGGAATGAGGTATAATAACACCAAGAGCTATAAAGCCACATAAACACTAGGTTTTTTGCAAGTTTGCCCTATTGAACACAAGCCCCTAATTTTATGGTTTTGGGCGGTTTTTATACATAGCAAAAGCGAGGTGAATTCACCTCGCTTTTATCAATCTATTTCAAATCTTGTGAAAGCACTTTGAATAGCTTTATTAGCATTTTCATATCGTTGCTGTATATTTTCCCAACCAACTTCTGATGTATTGTCAGACATGGTGCAAGTGAAATTTGAAAGTGTATTAACAGCTGTTTTTAGCAATTCGTTCAAATTTGCTTTGCTTTGAATTAAATAAATCCCACCATCTTTTTGGGGTAATGTGCGTCCCGCAAAATGTTCTAATATCAAAATTCGTTGGCGCTTATTTAAAGTTGGCGATATTTCAATGATTGTAGTGAGGAGTTTTTTGAAATGATCTTCGACAAGATTTTTTGAAGATGAAATCAACCTTATAAGATTTCCTACAATTATCCACTGGTTATCTGCATTGTCACTTATAAGTAATTCAAAATCTTGTGCAATAAGTTCTTGACGCCAGAGTTCTATGGTGGCTTCACTCAAAGTACGATATTGTTTATATTTTTGAGGGTCATCTCTATCCATTAACATATCATCGCCATGATGATAAAAGAAGAACTCTTTTATGGTGTTTTCATGTTCGCTCTGTTGTGTATTAGTATTAGAAAATAATTTTAATAAAGACACAAAATCACCGCCTTTTATTTATTATATCATATTTCATTTCAAAAGTAAATCTTGCAGTATAAATCCCCTTAAAATACAGATAATAAGAACCACACGGTGTTTCCAAAATTGGAAATTTTGGACACCTGAGTGAACCTTGTTACTCGCGTTCGCTCGTAATATACAACACAATTTGTAATTTAAGGAGAAATGTATATATGAAAGCAAC
>JAFSFY010000017.1 GCA_017434985.1 Clostridia bacterium
GGAAACGTTGCATCACGCGTTATCCGCTTGCGGTGCAACCTACGTGGATATTGTCGTTTGCTTGCAATTGTTGCGCGAAGCAAACCTGATCACCGTTCGTGACCACGGTCGCACGATGTGCATTACCGTAAACGAAACGGCACAAAAAGTGGACTTGTTTGCCACACCGACGGCGCAATTTTTACAGCAAAGGAGGAACGAACGTGAGCGTGTATGAAGAATATTTGACCTGTGAACAAGCGATTGACGGTTTGCGCGAGAGCTTGTCCAAAGGCGAAAAAACCTACGATATGGCGCGCATTGACCGCGCGATTGCGGTGGCGTGTGAGGCCCACAACGGTCAAAAACGCTATTCGGGTGACGATTACGTTTGTCACCCCTTGCGCGTGGCCACCATTTTGGCAGGGTTGGGAATGGATACCGAAACCATTATTGCCGCCGTTTTGCACGACGTGGTGGAAGATACCCCGCTGGAACTTGCGGATATTGAACGTGAATTCGGTTCGTCGGTAGCAACGCTGGTGGACGGGGTTACCAAAATCACCAAAATGCCGTTTTCCACCAAGGAAGAACAACAAGCGGAAAACGTGCGCAAAATGTTGCTTGCCATGTCGCAAGACGTGCGCGTGATCATCATCAAATTGGCCGACCGCTTGCACAATATGCGCACCAGTTCGGGTTGGTACGAGCAAAAGCGCCGCGACAAAGCGCGCGAAACGCTGGATATTTATGCCCCCATCGCACACCGTCTCGGTATTCGTGCCATCAAGGAAGAACTCGAGGACATTTCCTTGCATCTGCTCGATCCCGTGGCGTGTGCCGAAATTGAAGAGAATTTGAGTTTGCGTGCCGAAGAACGCACGGCATTTTTGGACGATATTCAGACGCGTATCAGCGAACGCTTGAAAGAATACGATTTAACAGCCTACGTATGCGGCCGTGTGAAAAGCATCAACGGCATTTACCGCAAAATGTACATGCAAGGCCGCAATTTCGATGAAATTTATGACGTGTATGCCGTGCGTATCATCGTGGATACCGTCAATGATTGTTACAACGTGCTCGGTGTGGTGCACGATATGTTTCATCCGTTGCCCAACCGTTTCAAGGATTATATCTCTACTCCGAAAAGCAATATGTATCAGTCGTTACACACCACCGTCATCAGCCACGAAAAGATTCCGTTTGAGGTGCAGATCCGCACGTGGGAAATGCACCACACGGCGGAATACGGTATCGCGGCGCATTGGAAATACAAACTCGGTATCCAAAAGAAAGACCGTTTGGAAGATCGTTTGGCGTGGGTGCGTCAATTCATCGAGAACCAACAAGAGACCGACGATGCGGAAGAATTTGTGCGGTCCATCAAGACCGACTTGTCGTCGGACGACGTGTTTGTGTTTACCCCGCGCGGCAAGGTGGTCAACCTGCCGTCGGGTTCCACCGTTATCGACTTTGCGTACGCCATTCACTCGGAAGTCGGTAACCGTATGGTCGGTGCCAAAGTGGACGGTCGCATCGTGCCCATCGACTATCAAGTGAAAACGGGTGAGATCGTGGAAGTGCTGACCACGTCGGCGCAAAATCACGGTCCCAGCCGCGATTGGTTGCAGGTGGTCAAGACCAGTGAAGCGCGCAGTAAAATTCGTTTGTGGTACAAACGTGAGCGGCGTGAAGAGAATATCGAAAAAGGACGCGAAGAACTCGAGCGCGAAATTTCGCGCAACTGTATCCGCTTTACCGAAAGCGAGTTGCAGGAGTTTTTGGAACAACAATGCAAACGCCAACACTGCGCCACGGTGGACGATTTTTACGCAGCCATCGGCTACGGCGGCATTTTGCTCTCGCGCCTCATTCCGCGGATGAAAGAAGACTATCAAAGGATGGTCAAAAACGCGGCGGCGGCCGCCAAGCCGACACCGATTGTGTCAACTCGTCCGCACCGTCACCACAACGGCGGTGTTATCATCGAAAATATGGACAACTGTTTGGTCAAATACGCTCGTTGTTGCAACCCCGTCCCCGGCGACGAGATTGTGGGATTTATCACGCGCGGCTACGGCGTGTCGGTGCACAAACGCGATTGCGTAAACGTACCGGTCAACCTGGCCAACGCGTCCGAACCCGAACGTTGGGTGCACGTGGAATGGGAAGACAGTATTCGCGAAGAGTTCAAAGCGGTGTTGCGCGTGCTGGCCAACGACCGTATGCAACTGCTGGCGGACGTGACCACCCAACTCGCCAATATGCACGTAATGATCTACGGAATGCAAGCACGCGCACCGCGCCAAGGTGAGGGCGAAATGCTCATCACGGTGGGCGTTAACGGCGTGCAACATTTGCAAGAAGTCATTGCGCGGTTAAAACGCATTGACGGTGTCATCAGTATTGAAAGAAGCGGAGCGTAAAAGATGAAAGCAGTATTTCAACGCGTCTACGACGCAAAAGTGGAAGTGGAAGGTCGCACGGTCGGTGCGATCGGTAAAGGCGCCCTTGTACTACTTGGCGTCGTGGATGGCGACACCGCCGCCGAGGCGGCGCTGATGGCGCAAAAGATTGCCAATCTGCGCGTCTTTACCGACGATGCCGACAAAATGAACCTCTCTCTTTTGGATATCGGCGGTGAGGTGCTTTCGGTGTCCAACTTCACGTTGGCGGCCAACTGTTCGCACGGGCGCCGTCCCGAATTCTTCAAAGCTGCCCGTCCCGACGTAGCAGAGCCGCTGTACGAGCAATTTATGGCCGAACTGCGCAAAGCGGGCGTTGTGAACGTGCAAGCGGGCGAGTTTGGTGCGGATATGACGGTGAGTATGCGCGGCGAAGGTCCCGTCACCATCATTCTCGATACGGAGGATTGGAAGAAATGAGCGGGTATGCCTGTTTCCCCGTCGGGCAACTGCAAGCCAACTGTTGGCTCGTGTGGGACGACGGCGGACACGCCGTTCTCATCGACCCCGGTGACGAGGCGGCACGATTGTTGCGCGCCTTGGCACAGCGAGATCTCACCCTGTCGGCCATCTTGCTCACCCATGCGCACTTCGATCATATGATGGCGGCAGAAGCCCTGCAACAACAAACGGGCGCGCCGCTGTTGGTGCACGAGGCGGATGCCCCCGCACTGACCGATCCGACAAAAAGTCTCGCCGTTTGGGCAGGGGCCGATTGCGTATTGACTGCCGACCGCTTGCTGAAAGACGGCGATACCGTAACGGCGGGGGATTTGACCTTTACGGTGTATCACACCCCCGGCCATACGCCCGGCAGTTGTTGCTACGGGATGAACACGTGGCTGTTTACAGGGGATACCTTGTTTGCGGGCAGTATCGGTCGCACCGATTTCCCCGGCGGCGATATCGCGGCGATGCGCCGCAGTTTGTGCCGCTTGGCCGCTTTGCCCGACGAGTGGCTGGTGTTGCCCGGTCATGAGGGGGAAAGTACGATCGGGTATGAAAAACAAACCAATCCGTATATGGTGTAAGTGTTATGTATTTGGTGCTGAACAATCACGATTTTCATTTTGAACTTTCGAATATTTGCCGCTTGTTTTTGCCGCAAGAGCGCATCGAGATCGTCGACAACGTCGACGGTCTTGATGGTATAGCGGTGGTGACCACGCGGGATGACCGTGCCGATGGGGTATGCCTCACGGTGCGGTTACGTTGGGACGATTTTGACCGCACACGGTCGATGACCCTGCCGCGCGACCTGCCTGATCTGAACGACGAGTGTGAGCGGCGACTGTGTGAACTGCTCTATTATTTGTTGGTCGAACTGTTGGGGTTTGAACAAACGTGGGGCATCGTCACGGGCGTGCGCCCTGTCAAATTGTTGCGCCGCTTGGCGGCTGAACAAGGGGAAGAGGCGGCGGCCGCGTTTTTGAAAGAGCGCTTGCTGGTCAGTGACCGCAAGTTGGCGCTGTGCCGCACGACTTTGCAAAACGAAAACAAGTTGTTGGCGCTCTCGCGTCCCGATTCGTTCAGTTTGTACGTGTCGGTGCCGTTTTGCCCCACGAGGTGCGACTATTGTTCGTTCGTGTCGCAAACCGTCACTCGCGCCGCCAAACTCATTCCCGAATACGTGGAGTTGCTCACCAAAGAACTCGCCCATACCGCCGCGCTTTCGCGTGAACTCGGCCTGCGGCTGGAAACGATCTACTTTGGCGGCGGCACCCCCACCACGCTGACCGCCGAGCAACTGTATACGCTCACCGAAACGGTCGCGCGCGAATTCGACCTGTCGCATCTGCGCGAATACACGGTCGAGGCGGGTCGTCCCGATACGGTCACGCATGAGAAACTGCAGGTGCTCAAAGCCGCGGGTGTCAGTCGCATCAGTATCAATCCTCAAACGCTGTCGGACGATGTGTTGCAACACATCGGTCGCAAGCACACGGTGGCGCAATTTTACGAAGCCTTTGACCTGGCGCGTAAAACAGGGCACAACAACATAAACACCGATCTTATCGCGGGGTTGCCTACCGATACCTACGAGGGCTTCGCGAACACCTTGGAACAGTTGCTCGCGTTGTCACCTGAAAGCGTGACGGTGCATACGCTGTCTATGAAGCGTGCTTCCAATCTGTCGTTGCAAAAGCGCGCCGATTATCGCGTGGCAGACGATGCGGTCAATATGGTGGCGCTCACGGCGGAACGATTGCCCAAAGCGGGCTATCAACCGTACTATCTGTATCGCCAAAGCCGTACCGTCGGCAATCAGGAAAACGTCGGCTGGGCCAAACCCGGCTTTGAAAGTTTGTATAACGTCTATATTATGGACGAAACGCACACCATTTTGGGGTGCGGCGCGGGGGCGGTGTCCAAACTCAAGCGTCCCCATACCGATTACTTGGAACGCATTTTCAACTACAAATTCCCGTACGAATAC
>JAFSFY010000018.1 GCA_017434985.1 Clostridia bacterium
ACTTGTTGATTAGCAAACAATCCCCCAGTCAGCCTGTCGGCTGACAGCCCCCTTTACACAAGGGGGCCACCGCTGCGGCGGGACTCCCCATAGCTAAAGCTTTATGGTACCACCAGCACTGCTGGTGGTTTTTCCCTACAATAAAAAACAGGCGGCGGCAGCCGTCTGTTTTTTTACTTATTCTCGTCGTCTTTCTTTTTCTTGCTAAGCAATACAAGGGCGATCATAATAGCAATACAAAGGCCCATAATAATGAACGGGCCGGCGCCCAAAGGGTCTTCTCCCAAAGGTGGTATGACAACAGGTGCGACGGTTACCGCAAACAAATTCATCGTCGCACCCCTCCCTTACCTACTATCATTTGAAATATTGCTCAACCGAAACGTAAATGACACGGAACACATGTTCCGTATAATTGTCACTCGTTGACATTTGACCGTTATGCACCTTAACGGCAAAATCCAGCATCACGTTCAAAATATGATTGAGGATCATCCACACGTCCGCTTCCTCGCGGAACACGACGCCGAATTTCTCCACCACAACTTGGAAGCGACGCTTGTGATCTTCCGCCGAATATCGGCTAAAATACGGTGAATAAAAATACTGCACAAAGGCCAAACATTTTTCACGATGACCGATCAAGAATTCCCAAATAGCCGAAAAATAGAGCCAACAACGTTCTTTGAACGGCAGGTCGGTCATCTCCATAATAGAAAGATATTCCAACACTTTGCCAAGAAGTTCTTCATCCAAGGAATCAAACGTCTTGACAAGCATATCGTCCTTATCCAAAAATTGACGATAAATGTATGCCTCGTTGATGCCGGTACCCGTCACTACTGCTTTGGTTGTCGTTCTGTCGAGACCTTCATTGGCGATTACCGCAATCGTCCGTTCGATCAAGGTCTCCCGCACGTTTTGGTGCTTCACAATTGTCTCTCCTTTCGAAATTATCATTCGTTTGGTAAAAGGAAATCCGCGCTCCACAAAACAGTCTTCAACGTGTGCAAAAAGTGAACCAAAACGCTTTCTCAAAAGTTTTCGCAGAGTTCCGCACTCTGCACACAGCATAATCATAGCACACCGTATTCAAAATAGCAAGAAAAATTTCTATTTGTCAAAACAATGAAAAATGTATCAAATCTTGTTGGTTTTTAGATTTTTTCTTTTCAATATATAAGGTTTTCTTGAGTGTCATTCAAAAAACGAAACGAGTTCCGTATTTTGTGCAAGCAAAATACGGCGATTGTTGACGGCGCAAACAATATATCAAAAACCAACTGCTGCCAATTTTTCCATATTGGCGCGTTTCAATTCCACCGAGGAATGCACGTACCGTTCCAACGTAATGTTCGGATTGGTATGCCCCAAAATCTCGCTTAGTGTTTTGATCTCAAAATTCACCTCTACGCAACGCGTCGCAAATGTGTGGCGCAACGTATGAAAATGCACATTTTCCAATTGGCAAGCCTTTGTATAACGTTCCAAATGATACTGCATCAAACGCGGTTCAATATATTGATCGCTTCTGCCGGTCAATACGAACGCCTCGGGGTCATTGTTTCGATACTTTTGAAGCAACGTCAGTGCATAATCGGTTAGGGGGATAACGCGTGTCGAACAGTTGCTTTTGGGTTCGCTGATAGTAATTTTGGTCTTTCCTTCACCATTTTCGCTCAAATCACGTAAGCGTTGCATGGTGGAGCAAACCGTAACAAGGCGTTCTTGCAAAAACACATTTTTCCACTGCAGGGCGCAAACCTCTCCAATACGCATACCGGTCAGCAAGGAAAGCAAAATTCCCAATTTATAGCCATCTATCTCTTGCGACAAAAAACGAACGAACCGAGTTTGTTCTTCGCGCGATAACACGCGCGCTTCTTTTTTGGGAATTTTGGGGTATATCACTTCAATTTTCGGTAGTAATTCAGGAACTTGCATTGCCGTGTATTTTAGAACAGAATGAAGCATTGTCAAAATGTCCTTTACGGTTTTGGGGGACAATTCCTCTTCGCTTAACAACTCGTGACTGAATTGTTCAATCAATACCGAGGAAAGGGTCTGCACACGGCAATCTCCCAAATATGGTTTGACATATTTTTCAAGCATACCACGATACTTCACGTACGTAGATTCCTTCACACGGCTACGATTCAGCGTGATCCACTCGTCACAGTAAACCGAAAAACGGTGTCGTTGCGCCGCGTTGTCGGACGGTAGGCCCAGCAACAAACCGGCCTTGGCCTCGCTTGCTTTTTGTTTGGCTTCGCGATAGGTTTTACCATAACAATACCCGTAGCGCGCCGTTCCATCCACACGATATGTCTTGATATATCGTGCTTCCCAACGCCCGTCCTTTCTTTTGTAAATGTTTTCTCCTTTTTTTGACATAGTGTTTCCTCCTTGTTTACTTGCCGTCCATTCCATAGGAAGCTGACGGCAATATTGACGGCGTATGGTGTCTTTGCACCGATAAAATCGTTTGCTTTCGGTAATTTGTTGGCTTTTTTTGAGAAAAATCTCCTTTACCAAAAGAAAATATCTTGTAATTCTACAATATCTATGATAAAATTATATTTCGCAGAGTGCGGAACTCTGCGAAAACTTTTTTTATGAAATTGAAAAAGCCGCCCGAACGGGCGGCTTTTTTCGTATCAGGAACGTTGCATTTTTCGAAATTGTCCGGGAGAGCGCTTGTATACCTTTTTGAATTTTTCCGAAAAATAGTTGCTGTCGTTGAATCCGCAAGCAAAGGCAATTTCGGCGATGGAATCGTTTCCGAATTTGAGCATCGTTTCTGCTTTTTTTAGTCGTAGTTGCGAAAGATATTCAATAAAATTCAGTCCCGTTTCCTTTTTGAACGTGCGAGAAATGTGCTCCGCACTGACGCCATACCGCTGCGCAAGATCCTGCAGTGTAATGTCGGACGTATACTGTTCATGCAAAAACGCCAAGATTTCCTGAATGGTTTTGTTGGCTTGCCGCTCGTTCACGTAGCAGTTTTGATGGCGATGCATCAGCGCCACAAACGCCCGCATATACCCTTCCATCAACGTTTGTGAAAACGAGTCGTCCTGCTTATATTCCCTCTCCACGTCGGCAAACAACCGCTTCATCTCTCTGTATACATCTCCGTTACGGAACACGCGGAAAGAAGGAAGCGGCACGTCGCCGAAGCTCTCGACGGGACAGTTGATGACAGTGCGTGAATGGCGCCCGCTGTACGTGGTTTTGTGAATGACCCCTTGCGGGATATACACCAGATCTCCTGCCTTAATTTCGTACAATTCATCGTCAATCAAATAGTTACAATCACCCTCGGTCAACAGATAAAATTCTACTGCCGAATGATAATGCTTGGCACCACCGGGAATGTTGGCGCCGGCGGTCGAGTTTACGTAAAACATACCATCACCCGTTTGTATTTTACCATAAAATATCAAAAAATCAAAGAAAATATCGCGTTTTGGTCAATAAATTAAAGGAAACATTCGTAAAATTGATATAAAATGGAGGTGCTAAGGAGGAATGATTGATGAAATTTGAAGGAAAAACGGCAAAAGACGTCAAGATTGCTTACATCGGCGGCGGCTCACGCGGGTGGGCGTGGCTCTTGATGAGCGACTTGGTATCCTGTCCTCAATTGTCAGGTAGCGTTTATTTATATGACATTGATCGGGAAGCCGCCGAACACAACGAAATTATCGGCAACAAGTTCAACGACATTGAAGGTGCGGTCTCGCATTGGCAATACAAGGCTGTGAAAACCATCGGTGAGGCCTTGGACGGCGCCGATTTTGTGATCATCTCCATTTTGCCCGGCACGTTTGACGAAATGGAATCCGACGTGCACACGCCCGAAAAATACGGTATTTATCAATCGGTGGGCGATACGGCGGGACCCGGCGGCATTGTGCGTGCCATGCGCACCCTCCCGATGATCGAGGAGATCGCCGAAAACGTTAAAAAGTATTGTCCCAAAGCGTGGGTCATCAACTACACCAACCCGATGACCCTGTGCGTGAAACAGTTGTACGATACGTTCCCCGAAATTCGCGCATTTGGTTGCTGCCACGAAGTGTTCGGCACCCAAAAAATTCTCAAGGCCATTTATGAGAAGAATACCGGTGAGACCATTGATAGTCACACCGATATTAAGGTAAATCCCGTGGCGGTGAACCATTTCACTTGGCTGACCACCGCCACCTATCGCAACCAAGACCTGTACCCGATGTACCGCGAATTCTGCGAGCAACATCACGAAACGGGTGCCCAAGACGGCGGGGATGACAACTGGATGAACAACTCGTTCAGCAGCGGCGAAAAGGTGAAAATGGATCTGTTCTTGCGCTACGGCGTGATCGCCGCGGCAGGCGACCGTCACCTGGCCGAGTTCTGCGAGGGAAAATGGTATTTGGCCAGCCCCGAACGTGTGAGCGAGATGCAGTTTGCATTAACCCCCGTTTCGTGGCGGAAAGAAGACCTGAAGCGGCGTTTGGAACACAGTGCCGGCTTGCTTTCAGGTGAAAAACAACCCACCCTCAACAACAGCGGTGAAGAAGGCGTTCATCAAATGTGCGCCCTGCTCGGCCTTGCCGATCTCGTAACCAACGTGAACATCCCCAACCGCGGCCAGATCCCCAACCTGCCCATCGGTGCGGTGGTGGAAACCAACGCGACCTTCCGCGCCGATTCGCTCAACCCCGTATTTGCGGGTGAGATCCCCGCTTCCATTCTCCCCCTCGTGTCGCGCGTGTGCGCCGAGCAGGAGATGGTGTTTGAGGGCATCAAAGAACGCAACGTACAGAAGATTTTTGCCGCGTTTGTGAACGACCCGTTGGTGACCTGCGGTATCGACGACGCCAAAAAACTCTTCATTGAAATGTGTGAAAACACCAAAGAATACCTGACCATGTTTAACTGGGAGAATTTGTAATGAGGACCGAAAAGATCATTCAGTTCGGCGAAGGCGGCTTCTTGCGCGGGTTTGTGGATTGGATCGTCCAAATCGTCGACGAAACTACCGATTTCAACGCCTCCGTTGTGCTAGTGCAACCCATCGAAAAAGGGATGTGCGCCCTGCTGGAACAACAAGGTTGCCACTACACACATCTAATGCGCGGTATGAAAAACGGTGTGCCGACGGTGGAAGAAAAAGCCATCGACGTGATCTCGCGCACGGTGGAGCCCTACCGCGATTTTGAGGCGTATCTCGCCTTGGCCGATCAACCCGAGTTTCGTTTTGTGGTGTCCAACACCACCGAGTCGGGCATTGTGTTTTGTGACACCGACACCCCCGAACGGGCACCGCACATTTCCTTCCCTGCCAAGGTGACGTTGCTCTTAAAACGCCGTTTCGACCGGGGACTCGGCGGCTTTATCTTCCTGCCGTGTGAACTGATCGACAAAAACGGCACCACCCTGAAAGACTGTATTCTGCGGTATGCAGCGTTATGGGGTCTCGGTGATGCGTTTTCAACGTGGGTCGAGCGCGACAACGTATTTTACAACACGCTGGTTGACCGCATTGTGACGGGGTATCCGCGCGACGAAGACCTGCCGCAAAAAGCAACCGATCATCTCTTGAACACCAGCGAATTGTTCCATTTGTGGGTGATCGAAGGTCCCGCTTCGTTGACGGCGGAATTCCCCTTTGACAAAACCGACCTGAATATCTTGGTCACCGACGATTTGGAGCGCTATCGCACCCGCAAAGTGCGTATTCTCAACGGTGCCCACACCGCGATGATCCCCTACGCCTTGCTCTCGGGAATCGAGACGGTTCGTGATTGTATGCAAGACGAGAAGATGAGCACCTTTATCCGCGAATGCGTATTTGAGGAGATCATTCCCACCCTCGACCTGCCGAAAGAGGAATTGATTTCGTATGCCGAGGACGTGTTTGAACGCTTCAACAACCCGTACATTCGCCATTTGTGCGCCTCTATTTCGCTCAACTCGGTGAGCAAATTCAAGGTGCGTGTTCTTCCCTCGTTGCTCGCCTATATCAACCGCACGGGGAAAATGCCGCAAAAATTGCTCACATCGTTTGCCAAACTTATCGATTTCTATAAATTCGGCACCCCCAACGACGATGCTGACGTGATGCGCTTTATGAAAGAAGCATCGGTTGCCGCCATCTTGGCCAACACTGCTTTTTGGGGTGAGGATCTCTCTTTTCTCGCAAGTGAGGTGGAAGCACGATGCGCACGTTAACCATTCATCCGCTTGACAACGTGCAGGTGGACCTGGATAATGGTCACAAATACGCCCTGCGCGACATTGCGGCGGGCGAGAACGTCATCAAGTACGGCAACCCCATCGGGCACGCCATATGTGCGATTGCCGCAGGCGAACACGTGCATACCCACAATATGCAAACCAATCTCGGCGATACGCTGACCTACACGTATGAACCGCAGTTTACCCCCGTAACCCTCGTTGATTCGGAGAAACGGTTTATGGGGTATCTGCGCGAGGACGGGCGTGTGGGCATTCGCAACGAGATTTGGATCGTAAACACCGTCGGGTGCGTCAACAAAACCGCCAAGCGTTTGGCTGATTTGACGGGTGCCAAGCATTTTGAACACCCGTTCGGTTGCTCGCAACTCGGTGACGACCATACCAAGACCCAACAAATCTTGAAAGGGTTGGTTAACCATCCCAACGCCGCGGGTGTGTTGGTATTGGGACTCGGTTGCGAAAATAACAACATTGCCGCATTTCAAAAGGTGCTCGGCAGTTGGGACGATCGTCGTGTGAAATTTTTGAACACGCAAGACGTGGAGGACGAGATCGCGGCGGGTGTCGCCTTGATCGACGAGTTGAAGCAGTACGCCGATACCTTCTCCCCCACCCCGCTCCCGCTTTCTAAATTGGTGGTGGGGCTCAAGTGCGGCGGTAGTGACGGATACAGCGGTATCACCGCCAATCCCGTGGTGGGTGCGTTTTCCGACCGCTTAATTGCATATGGCGGTTCGTGCGTGCTCACCGAAGTGCCCGAAATGTTCGGTGCGGAACAGTTGCTGATGCAACGCTGCGAAACCAAAGAATTGTTTGACAAAACGGTGAAAATGGTGAATAATTTTAAAGACTATTTCCGCCGTCACAATCAAGTTATTTACGAAAACCCCTCCCCCGGCAACAAAGCGGGCGGTATCACCACGTTGGAGGAAAAGTCACTCGGTTGTGTGCAAAAAGGTGGTTTGGCTCCCGTGGTGGACGTGTTGGATTACGGCGATATCGTGACCAAAAACGGACTGAGTTTATTGAACGGGCCCGGCAACGACATCGTGGCGGTGACCAACTTGACGGCGGCAGGCGCTCACTTGATCTTGTTTACCACCGGTCGCGGCACCCCTGTCGGCGCGCCCGTGCCCACCGTCAAGATTGCCACCAACCACGCGCTTGCCGAACGAAAAGCGCATTGGATCGATTTTGATGCGTCCCCGCTGCTGGGCGGTGCGACAATGGACGAACTTGCCGAACGGTTGACCGACACGGTCATCGCGGTAGCGAGCGGTGAGCCCACCAAAAATGAACGAAACGGCTATCACGAGATTTCCATCTTTAAAGATGGAATCGTGCTCTAAAGGAGGCGGTTGTTATGAGTTTTGTGAACACGACCCCCGAACAGGTCGGTATTTCCTCCAAACAAGTGTTGCGATACTTGAAACGGTTGGAGGATGCTAAGTTTCCGATCCACAGCCTGATTATGGCGCGCGGCGATCAGATCTTTGCGGAGTATTATTGGAAACCGTTCCACAAAGATTACTGCCATCGTATGTACTCGCAGACCAAGAGTTTCGTTGGTATCGCCATCGGTGAACTCGCCAAGCGCGGTAAATTGTCGCTTGACGATAAAATCATCGAGTATTTCCCCGACAAGTTGCCCGAAACGGTGCACCCGTTTTGGAAAGAACAAACCATTCGTCATATGTTGACGATGCACACCTGCACCGACGGCGGCACGTGGTTCGTTCCCTCCTGCACCGATCGCTTGAAGACCTATTTTGCTTCGGAACCTCGCCGTTATCCCGGCACGGTTTTCTGCTATGACAGCAGCGGCTCGTTTGTGCTCGGTGCACTGGTAGAACGGTTGACCGGCAAGACCTTTTTGGATTATCTGCGCGAGATCTGTTTGGACGAGATCGGCTTTTCCAAAGAGGCGTACGTGTTGTACTGCCCCGGCGGCGAAGCGTGGGCGGATTCGGCACTGCTTTGCAAACCGCGCGATATGGCGTTGTTTTGCCGCTTGCTCGGCAACGGCGGCAAGTGGAACGGCAAACAATTGCTCGATCCCGATAACGTGAGAGAAGCCACTTCCAAGCAGGTGGACAACAACTATTTCGGTGTCAACACCTTTAAAAGTTTGGGCTACGGTCACCAAATTTGGATGAGTGACGACGGCGCCTTTGCGTTCCAAGGTATGCACGGGCAACACACCATCTATCATCCGAAAAGCGATATTTTGATCACGGTGACCGGCTCGTATGCCGAAAGTTACGCGCAAATGATCTGCGAACATATCTACCGCGGCTTCTTTGAGGACATCGCCTTTACGGCGGATACTCTGCCGCTTGATACGACGGATTACGATGAACTTTGCGCGTATACCGCCGATCTTTCCTTGTTCGCACTTAGCGGTGAGACTCATTCAGATTGGGAACAAGAGCTGAACGGAGTTGTGTTCAAAGCGGAGCCAAACGGCCCGCAAATCACCGAGTTCTCCTTTGCCTTTGATAACGACGGCGGCGTGTTCCGCTATGAAAACGCACAAGGCAAAAAAGCGTTGCGTTTCGGGCGCTGCCGCAACGAGTTTCAGCCCTTCCCGCAAACGGGATATTCCAAAGAGACGGGCAACACTCCGTGTGAGGGACACACGTACCACTGTGCGGTTTCGGCCGTGTGGCGACAACCCAACAAGTTGGCGCTTTACGTGCAGGCAATCGACGAGTATTTCGGGTCGCTCGAAATGGAATTTGCTTTCAACGGCGATTACGTAGTGGTCAATATGATCCATACCGCCGAGGCGTTCTTTACGGAATATTGCGGACAATTTACCGCGAAAAAAATGTAAATTAACACGCGAAAGCCACCGGCATCTGCCGGTGGCTTTTTTTCGACAGCGAAAAGGCGATGACGGGAAACCCGCCATCGCCTTTTTCAGTTAAAAGTGGGTGGATCTACGTGTTGAGAGAGAGGTCTCTTTCTACACGTACATTCCGACCGAAAGGGTTACTTATCTGTAAACGCCATCCCAGTAGCCGTTTGCATTCAGGTAGCAGAGGCCTTGGGAATCTTTCACATAGTCGTCGGTGACCATACGGCCTTCACCGTCGAGGTAGCACCAACCAACGGAGTCTTGCTTCCAGGTGTTGGTCACGCAGTAGCCGTCAGCACCAACGTAGCACCAGCCGACACTGTCTTGCACCCAAGCGTTGGTGACCATACGGCCTTCAGCATTCAGGTAGCACCAACCGGCGGAGTCTTTGACCCATTTGTTGGTTACGCAGTAACCGTCAGCACCAACGAAGCACCAGCCGACACTGTCTTTCACCCAAGTATTGGTGGCCATGTTACCGTTCGCATTGAGGTAGCACCAACCCACGGAGTCTTGTTTCCAGGTGTTGGTCACGCAGTAGCCGTCAGCGCCGACATAGCACCAACCGTTGCTGTCTTGCACCCAATTGTTGGTGACCATACGGCCTTCGCCGTCGAGGTAGCACCAACCAACGGAGTCTTGTTTCCAGGTGTTGGTCACGCAGTAGCCGTCAGCACCAACGTAGCACCAGCCGACACTGTCTTTCACCCAAGAATTGGTGACCATCGCGCCGTCATCACCAAGGTAGCACCAGCCTTTGCTGTCCGCTTTCCATTGAGCGGTGAGGACTTCACCGTCAACGAAGAAGTACCATTTGCCGTCGAGGAAGTTCCAACCGTCAGCAGGTTGATCACCGGAACCGCCTTGATCGGGATTCTCGGGATCTTCGGGATCTTCGGGATCTTCGGGGACTTCGTCACCGAGGTCGAATTTTCTCGCCGCTTCGAGGCTTTCGAACGCGCCGACCCACGCGATTTCAACGCTGTCGCCGGGTTCATAGGTGGAACCGTTCATTTGGAATTGCAAGCCGCCCCAAACGCCGAAGTCCGGGATACCCGCTTGTGCATTCGCATCGGGGCTCGAGAACGCCACGTACACCCAGCGATCTTTGCCAACCAAGAGGTTGTCGTTGCCGTCGGTCGTGAATTCGGTGTTGCCATCGCCATAGAGTTTGACGAGTTGCGATTTACCGTTGGTATACGCATAACCCATATAAGCCTTCATGAGTTTGTCGGGGTTGGATTCGTTGACACGCATCTTCGCCACGACCACAGGAGCATCCGTAACCTTGATCTTGTTCAGCGCTTTGAGCGAGACCAGCGATTCGCCGTAACGTCCGCCGGCTTCGTCGAGCATCGGGCCGCCCGCGGTGAGGTAGATCTCAGCAGCGCCGGAAGTAGCATTGAAGGACACTTCGGCATTGTCTTTGTTTTGGGCGATGATACCGCCCTTTTCTTGGGCAGCCGCAAATTTTTCAGCATCGGTCACGTCGAGGAAGAGAGGACCGGTGGCTTCGGGAGTTTCGCCTTCGCCGGGGCCAACAGGTTCTTCTTGGTCTTCGCCGGGAGCGAGAGTCTCTTCAAAGTAGTCACGCGCCTCGTCCGCGCTGGAGAACGCGCCGGCCCATTGGATCCAAGCAACGTCTTGACCGGCTTCGACAGCCATTTCGTGGTGAGGCAAGAACGCGACCATCGCGGCACGCCAGTCGCGAATTTCAATACCGTCGGTATTGATGGTCATGATGAGGAGCTGCCACGCGGTGGTGGGCTCGTAACCGGCGGAGGTGGCTTTCGCAGCAAAGCCCATCGCACCGGCGGGGTTGGTGGCAATCAAGGTGTTACCGGTACCGAACGCATAGTTGGGATCGGCCAACTTGATTTTCACGGCAAAGACCGGATAGTCTTCGAACATCGCGCCGCAACCGTTTTCCGCCGCGAACACGACTTTTGCCGGTTGATGGATGGATTCCATCGTACCGCCGGCGAAGTTTTTGTCCGGATAATCGTCGGGATTACCGGTGTAGGTTTCCGCAATGGAGACCTTCAACGCGCCTTTATCAGCGTCGTAGCTGAGCACGGTGTTACCACCGGCGTTGGCACCCCACTCGTAACCGAAGGTACGGTGGACGTATTTATTGTCCGCACGGAAGGTTTGCACGAGGTTTTCAGCAATGGCATCCGCCGCTTGGTCTTGATCGGGCAATTCCAAACCAACGTTCAGGTTGAAGTCGCCTTCGGTTTTGTAGTAGTAGAAGAACGGAGCGGGAGCTTCGTCAGCCGTGGGCGGTTCGGGAGGAAGAACCGGCACATCGTCCGCGGTCTCATCGAAGTAGTCACGCGCCTCGTCCGCGCTGGAGAACGCGCCGGCCCATTGGACCCAAGCAACGTCTTGACCGGCTTCGACAGCCCACTCGTGGTGAGGCAAGAACGCGACCATCGCGGCTCTCCAGTCACGGATCTCAATACCGTCGGTATTGATGGTGAGGAGGAGAAGTTGCCAATCGGTGGTGGGAGCATAACCCGCGGAGGTAGCTTTCGCAGCAAAGCCCATCGCGCCGTTGGGGTTGGTGGCAATCAAGGTGTTGCCGGTGCCGAACGCATAGTCCGCATCAGCCAACTTGATCTTCACGGCGAAGACCGGATAGTCTTCGAACATCGCAGCGTCATCGTTTTCGGCCGCGAACACGACTTTTGCCGGTTGATGGATGGATTCCATCGTACCGCCGGCGAAGTTTTTGTCCGGATAATCGTCGGGATTACCGGTATAGGCTTCCGCCGTGGTGATCTTCATCGCGCCAAGTTTCGCATCGTAGCTGAGCACGGTGTTACCACCGGCGTTAGCACCCCATTCGTAACCGAACGTACGGTGCACATATTTGTTGTCCGCACGGAAGGTTTCGACGAGATTCTCAGCGATCGCGTCGGCAGCCTGCTCTTGATCAGGCAGTTCATGACCCACGTTCACATTGTAGTCTTCTTCAGTAAAATAGCTGTAGAAGAACGGAACGGGGGCCTCATCCGCAGCGGCTGCAGGCACAACGCCGACAAACATCAGCGACGTGAGCATCACCATAGCGATGAGGCAGGCTAACAGTTTTTTCATACAGTGACCTCCTTAAGAGATTGTATTTTTGCGGAAACTTGTCCGCAAATAACAAAAACAGCGCCTTTTGGGGTAGCGTTTGCTCTTGTTGTGACTATCGTACCACAATTTCACCAAACGCGCAAGAGTTTTTTGAAAAAATTTGTAAAAAGTGCAAAAAATAACCACTACACACCTGCGTTAAAGCGTGTAGTGGTTTAAAGAGCAAAACTATTCGTTTAAAATCGACAAAAAGCAAAAATCTTTTTGGTTATTTTTCACTTTGCCGAGCCACCATGCACCGCCGGCACCAACTGCCAAAGCAACAACACCCACGAGCACGATAATTACATACACCATTAATCGTTTCATAATAACCTCCCGGGGTAGTGCGGTGTTTTCTGCAGTATAGCACATCATAGGCTCGAGCGCAATAGTCCATCAGCATAAAAAACAACCGCCCATCCTCGGTGATGGGCGGTTGTGTGAAGATCAATCGTCAAGCATTGCCAAAATTTGTGCTTTGGGACGGGCACCCGCAGTTTGCGTCACAACGGTGCCGTTTTGCATCACCACCAAGGTGGGGATGCTGGAAACACCGAAAGTGTTGGCGAGTTCCGCTTGTTCGTCCACGTTGACTTTGGCGACCAAAATATCAGGCCGCTCTTCGGCGATTTGATCGACAAACGGCGAGACCATACGGCACGGGCCGCACCAATCGGCGTAAAAGTCGATGAGTACCTTTTTGTCACTGCTTTTTACCAGATCAAAATTTTCTTGCGTTACCTGTAATACGGACATTGAGATCGCTCCTTTCTTAAACCATTATATATAGTATATCCGTTTTATTACGATTTTTCAATAGCGGTTGTTATTTTGTATCGCAATCGTGATGGCAGTTGCCGCCGCATTGTTTGGCGTGGGGACAACCGACGCAGGTCACTCCCCGTTTCTTGGCACGGTAGAGATACCACACGACGGCGGCAAGGATGCACACCACAAGGGCGATGATGATCCAATCTTTCATACTCATTTCGTTACGAACTCTTTTCCAGCGCTCACTTTGAGGGCTTGTTCGACTTTCAGTTTACGGTCAGCATTGTGCACCAGCCACAACACCACGCCCACGATTACCAACACGGCCACACCGCCGCCGATCGCCGCGCCGACGTGTAAGGACGCGGGATCCACGATCAACGTGCCGATGGTGTATACCAAATATCCCACGGTGTAACCCACGGCGAGTTGGAGAGCAATGCCGCCCCAGAACCATTTTTTCTGCTTGATTTCGGCGTTCATGGCACCAATGGCCGCAAAGCAAGGAGGGCTAAACAAGTTAAACATCAAGTAAGCGAGTGCCGCCACTTTGGTGAGGCCGAATACCGCCGCCACTTCGGCACCGGCGCCTTCCGCCATTTCCAGGGCGTCGAGGTCGATCAAGTTGGAGATGCCATAGCAGACCGCCAACGTGCCGACCACGTTTTCTTTGGCGATAAAGCCGGTGACCGCCGCCGCCGCCAACTGCCACGCTTTGATGCCGATGATCGGCACCAACACGACCGCGATGGGACCCGCAATGGAGGCCAAAATGGAGGTGGCTTCGGCACCTTCTTCCACCAATTGGAAGCTCCAATTGAAGGATTGCATCACGTACACGATGGCGTTGCACAGCAAAATGATGGTGCCGGCTTTCACGATGTACGCCCAGCCGCGACTGCACATCGATTTGCACGCACCCCACAACGAGGGGGCTTTGTATTCGGGAAGTTCAATGATAAAGTAGGATTTGCGGTTTTTATGACCCGCAATGCGGTTGACCAGCAGGGCACCGAGCAAAATGATGACGATACCCGCAAAAAACATCAGGGTACCCACCCACGAAGCGTTGCCGAAGAACGCACCTGCGAACAAACCGATGACCGGCAACTTCGCGCCGCACGGCATAAAGGGGGTGAGCATCGCGGTGGCGTTGCGTTCCCGCTCGTTGCGGATGGTACGGGATGCCATCACACCGGGGATGGCACAGCCCGTGCCGATGACAAAGGGAATGACCGATTTGCCCGACAGACCGACTTTTTTGAAGATGGGATCGAGCACGACGGTGGCGCGGGCCAGATAGCCGCAGTCTTCCAACAACGCGATGAGGAAGTACATCACCATCACAAGCGGCAAGAAGCCGACAACGGCGCTGACGCCGCCGATGATGCCCTCCGTGAGCAAAGCGACCAAGAAGGGATTGCCGCCTTCGAGCAGGCCGCCGATCCATTCTTTGAACATATCAATAAGGGTGACGAGACCGGGAATGACGGTGCCGTTTTCAAATTCGTAGCCTTCGGCGATCCACACGCCGAGCCACGCCTGCGAGATCTGAAAAACGAGGAACATCACCACCGCGAAGATCGGAATACCGAGCCATTTGTTGGTGAGGATCGCATCGAGTTTGTCACCAAAATTCTTGTCTTTGGTGAGCACCTTACGGGTCTCCACTTCCGCCACGATTTTATTGACAAACGCAAAGCGCGCACGGTCGGCAGCTTCCACGGCTTTTTTATCGGTTAAGTCCACATTTCCGTCATGATACGGCGCCGTTTGGGATTTGCCGTTTTGTGCCACCGCCGTTTCGATGACGGCTTTGAGACCGTCGGCGGCGATGGAAACGGTGTTCACAACGGGGCAACCGAGTTTGGCAGACAACGCGGCGACATTGATCTCGGTTTCTTTTTTGGCGTTGATGTCACTTTTATTTAGGGCAACCACCACGGGAATGCCGAGTTCCAACAGTTGCGTGGTAAAAAACAAACTGCGGCTCAAGTTGGTGGCATCCACGATGTTGATGATGACGTCGGGATTTTCTTTTTTGACGTAGGAACTGGTGATACTCTCCTCGCTGGTGAACGGCGACATCGAGTAAGCACCGGGCAGGTCAACGGCGATGAGTTGTTCGCCGCCTGCATAGTATGTTCTTTTGACAGGGTGCTCCTTTTTGTCTACCGTGACGCCTGCCCAGTTGCCGACCTTTTCGTTACAGCCGGTGAGTGCGTTGTACATCGTGGTCTTACCGGAGTTGGGGTTGCCTGTTAACGCAATTCTCATGGATGTTCCTCCTCTTACATTTCCCTTAGAATAAAAGTGACAACAATCACAAGTTAGCCGCGGCTAACCGCTTGGCAAAAAAGAATCGGCGAAACGCCGATCAAATGAGAATAGCCTCGGCCAACTGGTTATCAATGCTGTAACGTCCATCCTTAATCGACACGACGCAACAACCTTTGAGGTGAGAGACCACCGTAATCGTCTCCCCACTGTAACAACCGAGGGAGAACAAAAACGCGTCGAGTTCCTCGTCGTCCGTTTCGATCTGCCGAATGATATACTCTTGTCCCTCAATCGCTTCACGCAATGTCATAACCGTCACCGTTGATTCTTTCTCTATGTAGGGCGCCGTGTGGCGCAACAAAGCGGTGGTTAGCCTCTGCTAACCACCGCTATTATACGAGTCTTTTTCGTATTTGTCAAGCGCTTTTTGGAAAATTTTTTATTTTATTTCGGTCACGTCGTAACCGGCCGCCACGACGGCATCGGCGAGTTGCTGCGCCGTGGCGGTTCCGCCGATAACGGTAGCTTTCCCGTTTTGCAGATCGACGGTAACCTCCCCCACGCCCGCAACGGCAAGCAAAGCATCCTGCACGTGCTTTTGGCAACGCGGGCACATCATCCCGTCAATGGTCAATACGATCATCGTGTTTTCCTCCTTTGTTGTATCGTGTCGCGCACCCACGCGGTGAAACCATTTAAGCCGCAAGGCATTGGACACCACGAAGATGCTGCTGCAACTCATCGCGGCGGCCGCGAACATCGGGGTCAGTCGCCAACCGAACAGCGGCTCGAACACACCTGCCGCCAACGGAATGCCCAGACAGTTATAAAAGAACGCCCAAAACAGATTTTGGCGAATGTTGCGCATGACCGCGCGGCTGAGTTTGATGGCCGTCGGCACGTCGCGCAGGTCGCTTTTCATCAGCACGACCGAGGCGCTTTCCACCGCCACGTCGGTGCCCGCGCCGATCGCCATCCCGACGTCGGCACTCACCAAAGCGGGAGCATCGTTGATACCGTCCCCTACCATCGCGACGGTTTTGCCTTCGCCGCGCAGACGCGCCACTTCGCGTTCTTTGTCCTGCGGCAACACGTCGGCGGTGACGCCCGAAAGCGGCAGTTTGGAAGCGATCGCCTTGGCGGTGCGTTCGCGGTCACCCGTGAGCATATACACGTCCACGCCCATCGCACGCAGTTCGCGGATGGCTTCTTCACTTTCTTCGCGAATGACGTCGGCTACGGCGACGATGCCGCACAGCGTACCGTTTTGCGCGAACAACAGCGGCGTTTTGCCTTGGTCGGCAAACGCATTCAGCGTGTCGGCATACGCCGACACGTCCACCCCTTGTTCACGCATCAACCGCTCGTTGCCCGCAAGGCAGGTCACGCCGTTTCGAACGGCAACAATCCCTTTGCCCGGCACCGTTTCGAATTGCGAAACGGGAACGGCGGTCACGCCGCGGCGGGCACCTTCTTCGAGCACCGCCATGGACAAGGGATGTTCGCTTTTGCTTTCCAGATCCACCGCCAACTGCCACAAGTCGTGTTCGGTGGCGGTGAGCGCCACCGTGTCGGTGACGGCGGGTTTCCCCGTGGTGACCGTGCCGGTCTTGTCCAGTACCACACAGTTGATCTTGTGCGCCGTTTCGAGCGCTTCTCCCGATTTGAACAAAATGCCGTTTTGCGCGCCTTTGCCCGTGCCGACCATAATCGCCACAGGGGTGGCGAGGCCGAGCGCACACGGACACGAAATGACCAACACGCAAATGGCGTACGACAGTGCCGTTTCAAACGGAGCACCGACCGACAGCCACACGATGCCCGTAATCAAAGCAATCACCATCACGGTGGGAACAAAGATACGTGCCACCGCATCGGCTGTTTTGGCAATGGGTGCTTTGCCTGCCCCCGCTTGCTCGACCAATTGAATGATCTGCGAAAGAGTCGTGTCCTGTCCCACGCGGGTGGCGCGCATCCGCACGAAACCCGTTTTGTTCATCGTACCGCTGACGAGGGTGCCCCCCGTTTCTTTCAAAACGGGTAAACTTTCGCCCGTGATGGCGGATTCGTCCACCGTGGTGTGCCCTTCCAGCATCACCCCGTCAACGGGAATGCGCCCGCCGGGGCGCACCAACACAATGTCCCCCACCGCGATCTGTTCCACCGCCACGGTCACTTCATTTCCGTCGCGTTCCACCACGGCGGTGTCGGGTGTCAAATCCATCAGCGCCTCCAGCGCCTCGGTGGTTTTGCTTTTGGAACGACTTTCGAGATATTTGCCCAGCGTGATGAGGGTGAGGATCATCCCCGAAGATTCAAAATACAGATCCTCGTGGTACCGCGCGACCAATGCGTGGTCACCGATACCCGCGCCGTACGCCATACGGTACAGCGCAAACACGCCGTATATCAACGCGGCAAGCGACCCCACCGCGACCAAACTGTCCATATTGGGATTGCCCCGAAACAACGCGGGCAATCCTTTTTTGAAATACGCACGGTTGAGATACACGATCGGCAAGCAAAGAAGCAGTTGCGTGAGCGCAAAATTGACCGCACCCGCGTGCCCGCTTAAAAAGGCGGGCAACGGCAACCCGATCATATGACCCATTGATACCGTCATCAAGAGAAGCAAAAACCCGAGCGACAACCACAAGCGCCGTTTCATTGACCCGTCGGCACGCTGTGCGGCGGCGGTAGCGCTTTTCTCTTTGACGGCAGGGGTATCCCCGCCCGCACCGTATCCGGCGGCAACGACCGCCGCGATGATCGCGGCATCGTCGGTCACGGTCTCGTCAAACGCCACCGTCATCGAGGCGGTAAGCAGATTGACCTCCACCGCCGTCACACCGTTCACCGCGGATACCGCCCGCTGCACGTGTGCCGAGCAAGCAGAACAGGTCATCCCCGTAACGGAAAACCGCTTTTTCATTGGTTCGACTCCTTTTCAATGAGGCAAACAGCGTGTGCCGCCATGCCCTCGCCGCTACCGGTAAAGCCCAGTCCTTCTTCGGTGGTGGCTTTCACCCCGATCTGCTCCACCGCCACGCCGCAAGCAGAAGCCAAGTTGCGGCGCATTTCCTCAATGTGCGGACGCAGTTTGGGTGCTTGTGCCAACACGGTGGCATCCACGTTGGCGATGCGATACCCCTCGCGGCGCAACATCGCGCACGCCACCGACAAGAGTTTCAGGCTGTCGGCACCTTTGTAGGCAGGGTCGGTATCGGGAAACCACGCCCCGATATCCCCCAACGCCGCCGCACCGAGCAGGGCATCGGTGATGGCGTGTGCCAACACGTCAGCATCGGAATGGCCGAGCAGACCCTTTTCATATGGGATATGTACGCCGCCCAAAATCAGCGGACGTCCTTCCACCAAACGGTGAACATCGTAACCGTGACCGATTCTCATAGCGTTCACTCCTTTAATTCCTTTAATACTTCACACACGTAAGCGTAGGTCCGTGCCACCGACGGCACCGACAACCGCTCACGTGCGGTATGAATATCCTGCATATCGGGGCCGATGGACACGGCATCCAGTCCGTCAAGCTTTTCGGACAACAGCCCGCATTCCAGCCCCGCGTGGATAATCTCAACCACCATATCCTTGCCATATAAACGACGGTAAGTGGCGGTCATCACGTCGCGCATAGGCGATTCGGCGCGGTATTCCCACGCCGGATAATGGCTGTGGGTGGTACACGTGCCGCCAAACGAGGCCGCCACGTCGCACAAGGTGTTGAGCAGGTCGGTTTTTTCCGCTCCCACACTGCTGCGCACCGCGAAGGACGCGTTTAGTGTATCTTCCAAACGAAGAACACCCAAATTCAGCGACGTTTGAACAAGCCCCTCAATATCGGCACTCATCTTGATAATACCGTTGGGCACACTCGCCAAAAATTCCGCCACGCGGCGGGAACTTTCCACCGTGAGTGCGGTTTCACCCGTCTTAACGGGGGTAACGGTCAACGTCAGGTCGGGGTCGGTTTCAATCGCGTTTTGTTTGGCAAACGCCGTCGCCGCCGCCGTGATGTCCTCTTGTGTTGCAAGCACGCAAACCGCTTCACGCGGAATGGC
>JAFSFY010000019.1 GCA_017434985.1 Clostridia bacterium
ATCCCCCAGTCAGCCTGTCGGCTGACAGCCCCCTTTACACAAGGGGGCCACCGCTGCGGCGGGACTCCCCATAGCTAAAGCTTTATGGTACCACCAGCACTGCTGGTGGTTTTTCCCTACAAAGAAAACGGCGCATCCTTTCGGATGCGCCGTTTTGAACAGCAGAATCGATCAGGCGAGTTCCGCGAAGTATTTGATGGTGCGAACCATTTGGCTGGTGTAGGAGTTCTCGTTGTCGTACCAAGACACGACTTGCACTTGGTAGGTATCCTCGTCGATCTTCGCAACCATGGTTTGGGTCGCGTCGAACAAGGAGCCGTAGCGGATGCCGATGACGTCGGAAGACACGATTTGATCTTCGTTGTAGCCATAGGATTCGGTAGCGGCGGCTTTCATCGCAGCGTTGATGCCTTCTTTGGTGATGTCCTTACCTTTGACAACGGCCACCAAGATGGTGGTGGAACCGGTGCAGGTGGGCACGCGTTGGGCAGAACCGATGAGTTTGCCGTTGAGTTCCGGGATAACGAGGCCGATGGCTTTGGCAGCACCGGTGGAGTTGGGAACGATGTTTTGCGCACCGGCGCGAGCACGGCGGAGATCGCCCTTACGGTGAGGACCGTCGAGGATCATTTGGTCGCCGGTGTAGGCGTGCACGGTGGTCATGATACCGCTTTGGATGGCGGCATAGTCGTTGAGCGCTTTGGCCATGGGAGCCAAGCAGTTGGTGGTGCAGGAAGCGGCGGAGATGATGGTGTCATCCGCGGTAAGGGTCTCGTGGTTCACGTTGAACACGATGGTCTTGAGGTCGTTGCCCGCGGGAGCGGAGATAACGACTTTCTTCGCGCCGGCGTCGATGTGAGCCTGGCTCTTTTCTTTGCTGCAGTAGAAACCGGTGCATTCGAGGACAACGTCCACGCCGATTTCGCCCCACGGAAGATCCGCGGCGTTTTTCTCAGCATAGATCTTGAGGACTTTGCCGTCCACGGTGATGGTGCCGGCTTCGTCGTCCGCGCACACGCAGTGACCGTCGTAACGGCCTTGAGCGGTGTCATACTTCAAGAGGTGAGCGAGCATGCTGGGTTTGGTGAGGTCGTTGATAGCCACGATCTCGTAGCCTTCGGCGCCGAACATCTGACGGAACGCCAGACGACCGATGCGGCCGAAACCATTGATTGCAACTTTAACTGCCATGATTCTATTCCTCCAAAATTTAATTTTATGAGTGTATTTTACACTCTTTTTACCGACTTTTCAAGGCGTTTGCCCCAATTTTTGGCGGCGAAATACATTTTTATACACCACTTCCAATAAATGGCGGTTTGACGCGCGATTTTCGTTTATTTTTCCTCATCATCGGGATTTTGCATCATCCGCAAAATCATGTCCTCAAGTTCCAACGGTGTCGGTTGCACGTCGTCATAGACGGTGTCGTCTCCCGTGTCGAGGGGAGACTCGTCATTTAAGGGGAGAAGAAACACGTCGCTTTCGTCCTCCTCACCGTCGGGGACGGGGAGAGGGTCCTTTTTTACCGACTCCTCCTCGGAGGGGACGTAGGCTTTGGCAAACCCGAACGCAAGCACCGCGATGCCCAGATCGGCCGCCGACAACAGTGCGCAGTCACCGAAAGCGACCTCCTCGCCGAGCAACGCCATCGCCACGCGGGTGACACACGCCGCCGTGAGCAAGACACCGGTGGCCAGCGACAGACCGCACAAGAACCGCGGCGCTTTTTCAGGACGCATCACCAACCGTGCCAACAGCAAAAAGAACACCGTTTCAAACAGCAGTGCCGCCAGGTCATACCAATGACGCAACACGTAGAGCGAACTGCAATAGGACGTTTCGTAGCGGCAGATGCGCACCCACGACCAAAACAGCGGAGCCAGCGCCAGCAGCGGCAACCAGCCGCCAAGCGGTTTGCCGCGCGTCCATGCAATGCCTTGCAACACGAAAAACACGCCGCCGAGCAAGGCAAACACGCAAAGGAGAACGAAGAACACGGTGGCAAGAGGGGTCACGGTGGTCGGCGCGGGGAAGGGGAAGAGCCCTTGTGTGCGCCAACGGATAAACTCCCATACCGCGGTGATGAGCATCAGGACACCGCTGAAAAGCGCCCCGAACGAAAGCAAAGACCGACCCGCGGCAGGTGCGACGGGAGGATGCTTCGGGCTGACGAGCAGCAAAGCGACAGCTATGAGGGGAATAAGCAAAAACGTTACCACGGCAAGCGCACCGCCGCCTTTTTCCGCAAGGGAAGGCGCCAGCAACACGCGCAGGATCGACAACACAACGGTTGCCGCCGCGGCAACGATATACGCAACGGATTTTTTGTTTTGCATCGACTACACCTGACTTCACGCAATATGTCACCTTATTATAACAGAAAGTTCCCCCAAAATCAAGTGTTCTTGTGCACGTGCAGTTGGAGTTTTTCCACCCACCCTTTTTGGAATTTCATCGACACGTAGCCGATAAGCGCCATCACAAGGGCGCCGAGCGAATCGACGATCAGATCGATCATGGTGTCACGCAGTGCGGCACGTCCCTCAAACGCGGCGCCGTCCCACGGACCAAACTTTTGCATATTGGTGCCGAGCAGCCCGTCGGCGGCAAACTCGTACACTTCCCACACCACCCCGACCGTGACGGCGAAACAAAAGGTAAACACCGCCACAAAGGCGGGACTCAGCGTGAGCGGAACACGCTCGCTCTTGTTGAGCAGACGGATCACCGAAAAGGACAACGCCCCGAGCATCAACCCGCTGAAGCCGTGCAGAATGTTGTCCCAATGCGGGATACGGTAGTAGAAGTTGCGCACCTCGCCCAGGTAGATGGAGGCGTACAAAAAGACGACGTACAAGATCATCATCCGCGACGGGATGTGGAGTCCCCATTTTTTGCGCAACAACGCGGGAAGTCCCATCGCGAGAACGCCGACAAGGCATTGGAGCAACATCAAGACGTAGTCGCTTTTGACCCGCACGTGCGCTTCACTCGTTTCGACAGGTGCCCTCGCCATCGTGACCGCTACCCACACGAGTGAGCCCAGCAGCGTCAGCAGCACCGTCAAAAAAAGAAAAGTTTCCCAAAAACGTTCGCTTTTTCTCGATTTCATAGCCGTATCACCCGCGTTTATCATAACGCCGCAAGAGCGCGAAATTGCCACAATTTTGTAACGAAACAATGACGAGAATGTGAAGAAATGGCTTGTCAGATGCAAAAAAATACGGTATAATAAAAAAGATTATAAGGGGAAGGAGGCCTTGCGATGCGTTGGACATTGCCGAACGGTACGGAATTTGCGGGAAATACCGCCGCCAAAGCCGCGGTGGACGCGCGCTTGAAAGGCGAGGCGTTTCCCCATGCGATCCTTATCGAGGGACCCGTCGGAAGCGGGCGGCGCACGGTGGCGAAACTGATTGCCGCGGCCGCGCTTTGCGGCGAACGCGAGGTCCCCTGCGGGGTGTGCAACCATTGTCGCCGCGTGATGGAGGGCATTCACCCCGACGTGACCGAAGTGGGCGGTACGGGGGAGGCACGGTCGTTCCACGTGGACGAAATTCGCCGTATACGTGAAGAGGCATATATCCTTCCCAACGAAGGGCGCCGCCGCGTGTTTATTCTGCGCGATGCGGGGCAGATGACCGAGCAAGCGCAAAATGCCCTGCTCAAATTGTTGGAAGAACCGCCGTCCCACGTGGTGCTCATTCTCACCTGCGAGCAGCGTTTTCAACTGCTTGACACGGTGCTTTCCCGCGTGTTCCCCGTGACGCTGACGGGGGTGGACACGGAGGCGGCGGTGGCGGTGCTTGCCCCCCGTTTTCCCGACAAAACCGCCGACGAATTGCATCGTGTGGCCGCCTTGTGGGGCGGTGTGATCGGGCAGGCGGAAGAGAGTTTGCGCGGCGGCACCTATGCCGAGATCGTGGAGATCGTATCGGCGGTGGCGAACGGGATTGTTGCACCGGCGGAACTCGAATTGCTGAAAGCCACCGCCAAGTTGGAAAAACGCAAAGAGGCGGTAGGCGCCGTGATGAGCGGGTTGCAGTTGATACTGCGCGATGCATTGGCGGCACGAAGCGGTGCGGCGATACGCCTCTCCACCGACCCGAACGCCGCCGAAACGTTGTCGCGTCAGTTGGCGGGGCGGCAACTGTTGGAGCTGCTTGCCGTGATCGAAGATCTGCAACTGTCACGGCGGTTTAATATGAATCACACGTTGTTTATTACCGCGCTTTGCGCTCGACTGCGTCGGGCGGCGGGGCGATAGGAGGAAAAAGTATGGCAACCATCATCGGTATCCGCTTTAAAACCAGCGGCAAGACCTATTATTTTGATGCGGGCGAGTTCACCTTTGCGCGCGGCGATTTCGCCATTGTGGAAACGGCGCAAGGGCTCGAATGCGGCGAAGTGGTATTCCCAAACCGCGAACTTGCGGAGGAGGAACTGAACAAGCCGTTAAAACCCGTGGTGCGTCCCGCGACCGCCGACGATCTGAAACGCGTGGCGGACAACGAGCGAAAAGAACAGGAAGCGATGCGCATTTGCGCCGAAAAAGTGGCGGCACACAAATTGGATATGCACCTTGTGCGCGCGGAATATGCGTTTGACGGCTCGAAAATTCTGTTTTATTTCACCGCCGACGGGCGGGTGGATTTCCGCAACCTGGTCAAGGACTTGGCAAGCGCGTTCCACACCCGCATCGAACTGCGCCAGATCGGCGTGCGTGACGAGGCGAAGATGCTCGGCGGGCTTGGCATTTGCGGCCAACCGCTGTGCTGTTCGCGGTTCTTAAACGATTTCCAACCCGTGTCCATCAAGATGGCCAAGGAACAAGGCTTGTCGCTCAACCCCACCAAAATTTCGGGGTCGTGCGGCCGCTTGATGTGTTGCCTCAAATACGAGCAGGAAGCCTACTCGTCGCTCATTCGCATCACCCCCAAACAAGGGGCGCTGGTGAACACGCCCGAAGGGCGCGGCACCGTCACCGAAGTGAGTTTGCTCACGGGGATGCTGAAAGTGCGGCTGGAAAAAGCGCCTGATTCGCCTCCGGTGGCGATGAAGCGGGACGACGTGAAGGTCATTCGCGACGGCAAAGGCGCCCCCGCTCCCGTGCAAGAGGAAACGGAGGAATAAGCGATGGAATGGTACGTTGTGGGCGGATTGTGCGCGGTCATATTGGTGTTGCTCATCGTGTTGCTGACCCGCAAACCGCACGACACCGCCAAGGAACAAATTGCCGACAGTGAACGCCGTTTGCGGGAAGAACTCGCTGCCACCCGTCGGGAACTCAGCGATGCACTCAAAGAGATGAACCGTATCATCACCGAGGGGCAAAAGGAAACGCTGAAACTGTCGGGCGAAAATCAAGAAAAACTCCACGCGACCCTCACCACCGCGGTGAAAGGGTTGCAGGAAAGCAACGAGAAAAAACTCGACCAAATGCGCGAAACGGTGGACGAAAAGTTGCAAAAAACGCTCACCGCGAGGTTGGATTCGAGTTTCAAAACGGTGGGCGAACAACTGCAAAACGTGTACAAGTCGCTCGGCGAGATGAAAGAACTCGCGGGCGGCGTGTCCGACCTGCAACGCGTGCTCACCAATGTGAAAGCCCGCGGCACGTGGGCGGAAGTGCAACTCGGCAACATTTTGGAACAAACGCTCACGAGTGAGCAGTTTGCGCGTAACGTCTCCATTCGCAACAACGGCGAATTGGTGGAATACGCCATTCGCATCCCCTCCCGCGAGGACGACGGGTCGTTCGTGTGGTTGCCCATCGACTCCAAATTCCCGCAGGAAGATTACGTGCGGTTGTGCGATGCGGCCGACCGTGCCGACAAAGACGGCGTGGAAGCCGCCGCCAAAGCGCTTGAACGTGTGCTGAAAAACGAGGCGAAAACCATTGCCGACTTGTACATTGAAGTGCCGAAAACCACCGATTTTGCGATTATGTTTTTGCCGACCGAGGGACTGTATGCCGAAGTGTTGCGCCGCCCCGGGTTGATGGAAGAACTGCAAAACAAATACCGCGTGATGGTGTGCGGCCCCACCACCGTGACCGCGTTTTTGAACACCTTGCGTATGGGCTTCCGTACGCTCGCGATCGACAAGCGTGCCGCCGAAGTGTGGAAAGTGCTCGGCGCCGCCAAAGCGCAGTACGAGAAATTTGAAGTGCTGCTCACCAAAGCGAAAAAGAAGATCGGGGAAGCGGGCGACGCGCTTGAAGACGTGCATCACCGCAACGATATGATCCAACGAAAACTCCGCAAGGTGGAGGAACTCGAAAGCGGCGAAGCCGACAGTTTGCTGTCGCTGGCCGCCCCCGAAGCGGACGACGAATAAAAAAAGAGGAGAACCGAGAGAGACACTTCGTAAAGAAGTTGTCTCTCTCGGTTTTTATATTAATAAAGAAAATGACACTTTGCACATTGAATGTGAAAGTGTCATAATGGGTTATATACTTTGAGAAAGGGACATACTTGCCGAAAACCAATAATACCTTTTTCGGCGGGTAACGTGATATTGCAAACTATCGTTTGCAGTGATATTTTGCCAAAAGGCAAAGTGATATTGAAACCTTACGGTTTCAGTGATAGTATATTCACCCTAAAAACTGTCCGAAGGACAATACCACTAGCGTTGGCTAATATCACTGCGAAGCAATATCACTCGCCGAAAGGCGAATATAACTGAGGCGCACTTCCTTACGGAGTGCGCCTCGACGTTCTCCTCTTTTTTGTATTTTAATAAGTTTCGTACACGGGGATGCCGTCGGTCTTGATGGTGAACCAGCCGTTTTGGACGGGCTCTTTGGTGAAATAGTCGCGCCAATTCCCCGCAGGAAGATACACGCGGCGTTCTTCTTCACCCACCGCCAAAGGGGCGACGAGCAAGCGGTCACCGAGCAGATACTCGTCGTCGATCTGATAGGTCTCGGGGTCATGCGAGTAGTCGGACACAACGGCGCGACAGGGCGCGATACCCGTGTTGTGATAGCGGTCAAACGCGTCTTTGAGCAGTGGGATAAGACCGCGGCGCACCGACAGCCAATACTTGACCTCGTCCTTGCAATCGTGTGCCACCCACGGCTCTTCCTCGCAGTACCACGCGTTGATGAGCGATTGCACCGAGAACACGGTGGCCTGCAAACGGCGCAAGAATTCGTCTTTCGACTGCGCGTCACGCAGTTCGGGCGTCCACAGAAGACCCGAGAACCCTGCGGTGGCGCACCCGCGAATGAAATCCTTGTGATCGTACAGGTCACTGTACAACACAAACGGATAGGGCGCGGCCAGCGCACCCGCGTTGCGCACTTCGGACAACGTGGGGTGGTCGCCGAGTGCTTGCAACACGGCCTGCATATAGGTGATGCCGAACAGCGAACGGTATTGGTCACCGTCGATGCCCGATGGGAATTTGGTAAAAATGGGGAACATCCACGATCCCGTGTAGTCACTGCCGTCGCACTCGTCGAGTTTGAAGCCATCCACGCCGATGTCGACAATGGTTTTGTGGTGAGCGGCAAATTTGGTACGCGCTTCGGGCAAGGTGAAATCGGGCACGAGGCCTTGCCACACTTCGTAGTCACCGCTGAGCGCGATGAGCTCGTCGTAGATGGGGGCAGAGGGGTGCACGTACGCGTGCTCCCACAAATTGACGTGGTAATCCATCTCGCGCAGGTCTTTCAAAAGCCCTTTCGGGTCGGGATAGCGGTCACTCCACACGTAGGAACAGGAATAGGAATGGGTCTGCCAACCGGGTTCGAGACCGATGATGCCCACGTCCATACCGTCCTCGCGGAACTGTTTGGCTTTTTGCAGCACGGTGTCTTGATGATACCCTGTGTAGCAACGATAGATGGTGGACAGTCCCCATTCGGGCACGGTGCAACCGCCGCCCGCCAAGCGATTGTACTGAGCCACCATGTCGGTGATGGTGTCACCTTCAAAGAGATACAAGTCCACACCTTTGGCAAAGGGGATATAGATAACAATTTGCGAATCACTTTGCACCGTGGTGGCATACAACTCGTCGGTGGAAGCCTTGATGGTGGAAACCGCCTCCACCTCACGGCGTTTCAGCGGGCGGGAAGAACCAAAATAAAATTCGGCGTACCGCGCGGTGTCCACGTACACGGCGTACCCCGCCGTGCTGGCGAAAAACGGCACAGGGGCGTGGGAATCGCCGGTGGCGGCCACGGGGTCGGCGTTGGGACGCATCACCCATTTGCGACCGCGCAGGTCAAATGCTTTCAGCTGCAAACCGAGGCCGTAGATATGCTCGTCTTCGGCAAGCGGCATCGTAATGAGCACACCGCGGTCGGTTTGTTCGTAGACAATGGACTCCACGGGATAGTTCACCGCGGAGGGGGTGTAGTTGAAGGAGGGGCAATAGGCCGAGGGCACGTGTTGTTCGGGGGTGCCGAAGGTCACTTTAAACATCAACATCATCCTTTCAAAAAGCGGGGAGTTATTTGACTGTATTATAGCAATCCTTTACGCCAAAAGCAATCATTTTTTGAGATTGTTTTTCTTGTATTGCAAGGGGGTGATACCGTATTGTTTTTTGAAGAGTTGCACGTAGTGCGAGTAGTCGGAAAAACCGCTGTTCACCGCCGCTTCGGCCACCGAATCGCCCATCGCCAATCGTTTCAGCGACGCCACCAAGCGTTTTTTGCGCAACACGGTCATCGGCGTGGCGTTCAGCGCCGTTTTGAAATGGCGTTCCAAGGTACTGACGCTCACGTTGCAGGCGGTGGCTATGTCGGTGGTGCGCACATCTTCGGCAAGATGCTCGTCGATGTAGCGCAACGCCTCGATCACGTCGTCGGGAAGGTCAGGTACGCGGTCGCATACGTGTTGTTGTTCGCCGGCGTTCAGCAAACGGAACAGTTGCCAAAAGACGAGCGATGGTAAAAACGGATCCTCACCTTGCGTCGATAACGCGTCCAACGCCGACATCAAGTCGGCCAGTAACGTTTCGTTCAACCATACCACGCCGCGTTTCGGGAGGGGAAGCGACGGAGGAAACCAATCGTTTTCGGTGGAGAGGGTGATCCAGAAATGTTCGCACACTTCCTGGGACAGATGAAGAAGACAATGCTGTTCGTACGGGCGCGCCAAGATGGCGCATCCGCGGGAGAGACGATACGTGCCTTCGCCCACTTTGTAGGACATGGTGCCTTCCAACACGACGTGCAGTTCGAACTCGCGGTGGGCGTGGGACAGATCGCTCACCACGAACGTGCCTGCCGGAAGTCGGTGACGATGCACCGCCATTTCCACGGCAGGAAACGGTGCTAACAAAACAGATGTATCCATGGACACTCACCTCAATGACGATTATATCATATTTTTTGAAATAAAAAGCCTTTTTTGCAAAAAAAGTCCTATTATTATGAAAAAATTTTCGGCATAATGAAGATATAAATTACCATTAGGGGGGATGCCCGATGTCCAACAAAGATCTGCCGCCCGTAAAACGGGTGAAGCCGCTCGATCTGTCCCATTTTCCGTCACCGTTTTACGCGCTGATATACCGTTTGTGGGAAAGCGTGCCCGCCGCGCGGTTGGCCGCGGTGACACAATGTGACGAAGAGACCGTGCAACAAGCGGCCGCCGCGATGGGATTGCCGCCGCAACCCGACGACCTTTCCGTGTGGGAGGAGCGTGGATATCTCACGACGATCCGCAATGCGTGGCATTTGCTGCCGTATGAGCAGTTGGCCCCTCTGATGGGATGGACTCAAGAAGAACTGGCTTTTGTGATGAAAGAAGAAGACTTTCTCATTGACAAAGTCGGCTTTATGAAGCAGGAATGTCCGCCCGTGTATTTCACGCCGTTGAACACGCAACAGCAGGCGCAATTGGCGCACATCAAAGCGGTGACAGAGCAGGAGTTTTCCACCCTGTTTGAGGGGGCGAAACCCTTTGCCTTTTTCACCGACGACGAGCCGAAACTTTCCCCCACCGCAACGAGCGACGATCTGCGCCTGATCTTTTCGTACAATGCGTTGTACGCCAAGGTGCTTGAATGCGACACGACACTTTCGTTTTCCGATGCGTTGCTGGAGTGCTATCGCGCCGCCGGCATCAACGCGGTGTGGTTGCCGGTGATCTTGTATCAGCTGGTGCCGTTTCCCTACGGTGACAAGTATTCCGAGGGGTGGGAAGATCGCCAAGCGCGCTTGCGCGAATTGGTGGCACGCGCGGCGAAATACGGCATCAAGGTGTATTTGTATTTAAATGAGCCGCGGTGTATGCCCCCGTCGTTTTTTGACGAACATCCCGAATTGATGGGCAAACAGATCGACACTTACGGTGGCGCGCTGTGCACCGAGTTGCCCGAAGTAAAGGCGTATTTGCGGCAGGCGGTGCGGTCGCTTTGCGAAGCGGTTGCGGGGCTGGGCGGATTTCTCACCATCACGATGTCCGAAAACCTCACCCATTGTAAATCACGCAAAGAGGGGACGGTATGCCCCCGTTGTGCCGACGTGCCGATTCAAAAACTGGTGGCCGACGTGCTCACCGCCATTTACGAAGAAACGGTGGCGGTCGACCCGACCATGCGCGTGATTGCGTGGACGTGGGCATGGGACGATTTTATGACGCGTGACGAAATGCTGGATTGCATTGACCGATTGCCTGCGGGCGTGGTGTTGCAAAACGTCAGCGAAGTGAAAAAGACGTTTGTGATCGGCGGTATCGAGGGCACGATCGAGGATTACAGTATGTCCATTCCCGGCCCGTCGGAACTGGCCAAAACGTTGTGGGCGCGAGCGCGCGAACGTGGGATGGAATTGTGCGCCAAAGTGCAGGTGAGCAACAGCGGCGAATGCATCACCATTCCGTATTTGCCGGTGTTCGATCTGATTCGTGAGCATATGACCAACCTGCGTAACGAGGGCGTTAAACACGTGATGATGAGTTGGACGTTCGGCAGTTATCCGTCGATCAATCTGAAGATCGCGCAGGACTGTTTGCACGACCCTGACGAAGCAAAATACGACGCGCTACTCAAAGAAGAATACGGCGAATGGGCATCCACCGTGAAAACGGCGGCGGCGACATTCTCCGAGGCGTTCCGCGAATTTCCGTTCCATTTATATAACCTGTATTTCGGGCCGCAATCAAAGGGCCCGGCCAACTTGTTATTTGCCGAGCCGAGCGAGTTTGAGGCAACCATGTGTATTTGGGCGTATGACGACCTTGACAAATGGCGCCGCATTTATCCGCGCGACGTGTACCTGAACCAATGGCGCAAACTCAGCGAACGGTGGAAAGAGGGGCTGGCGTTGGTGGAAGCGATGCCCGACGACCATTCCTTTAAACAAATGGCGTATGCCGGGTATGCCTTGTTCCGTTCGGCGTATTTGCAAACGGCGTTTATCATGGCGCGCGACGGCGGCGACACCGCGGCACTTGTGCCGCTTATCAAAGAAGAACGTGAATTGGCACTGCTGATGTACCGTTTGATGCAACAAAACCCGTATATCGGGTACGAAGCCTCCAACCACTATCACTTCAACCGCACGTTAGTGATGGAAAAGGTGCTCAACTGCGACCATTTGCTGGCGCAGTACACGAGGTAAAACCGGCAACCGAAACATATCGAACGGATGCCGAAAGTCTCTCCGTTTTAGGTTATCTTTGCCCAACGGCAAGATAATCGGTGCATAGGAGACGCGAGAAGAGAGGAGCCTCGCGTCCCTATGCGCCCCCATATTTGGTTCCCACACCCGACGGTGAGGGCGTAACACTATGACAAAAGAAAGGAAAGAACCTCCATGAAAAAACGTTTGTTTGCTGTTTTGTTGGCAGCACTGTTGTCTCTCTCCCTGTTGGCCGGGTGCAAACCGTCCGATACGCCGGACGATACCACGACGACCACCACGACCTCTCAAGCCGACACCGATCCTTCCGGTGACGAGACCGATCCTTCGGGTGATGACGTGACCGATCCTTCCGGCGAGGAAGAGACCGATCCTTCCGAAGAAGAAACGGTCGTGACCGACGAAAACGGTAAAACGCAAAAAACCACCAAAACGCAACGCACCATCGCCGGTAGGAAGACCACCACCAAAAAGGTGACCACCACTACCAAAAAAGGCGATACCACCAAGAAAAACACCACGACCACCAAAGGCGGCGGCAATTCCGGCACCGATAAG
>JAFSFY010000003.1 GCA_017434985.1 Clostridia bacterium
GTAGAAACGGCGAAACCCCCGATAAAATCGGGGGTTTCTTGGGCAATATCTTTTTCATTGCCCTTTGATGGCAGGGGCAGAAGGACTTGAACCCTCGGCACGCGGTTTTGGAGACCGCTGCTCTACCAACTGAGCTATACCCCTATATGGTGGGCCTTCAGGGACTCGAACCCGGGACCATCCGGTTATGAGCCGGGTGCTCTAACCAACTGAGCTAAAGGCCCAAATATCACTCGCGTGAACGAATGATTCGACGGAATCAAGTCGGCACGAGTGCTATTTTACCACAAATTTGAATATTGTCAAGAGGTTTTCAAAGAAAATGCATCAATCCAAAAAGTCTTTCAACTTTTTGCTGCGGCTGGGATGACGCAATTTGCGCAGGGCTTTGGCTTCGATTTGACGGATACGCTCACGCGTAACGTCAAACTCCTTACCCACCTCTTCCAGCGTGCGGGGACGGCCGTCCTCCAAACCGAAACGGAGCGACAACACCTTTTCCTCACGAGGAGTGAGGGTATTGAGCACGTCGCGCAGTTGCTCTTTGAGCAACAAGTGCGAAGCAGCATCCGCCGGTGCGGGGGCTTCATCATCGGGAATAAAGTCACCCAAATGGCTGTCCTCTTCCTCACCGATGGGCGTTTCCAGCGACACGGGTTCTTGCGCCACGCGCATAATTTCGCGCACTTTTTCGGGCGCCATATCCAACTCGACCGCGATCTCCTCGGCGGTGGGCTCGTGACCGTTCTTGTGCAACAGTTGGCTGGACACCTTTTTCAGTTTGTTGATGGTCTCCACCATATGCACGGGAATACGAATGGTACGCGCTTGGTCGGCGATCGCACGGGTAATGGCCTGACGGATCCACCACGTGGCATAAGTCGAGAATTTGAAACCTTTGGTATAATCAAATTTTTCAACCGCTTTGATCAGACCGAGGTTGCCCTCTTGAATCAGATCGAGGAACTGCATACCGCGGCCGACGTAACGTTTCGCAATACTGACCACCAAACGGAGGTTGGCTTCCGACAAGCGCTTTTTGGCGTTTTGGTCGCCCTCGGCAATTTTGATGGACAATTCGATCTCTTCTTCGGGGGAAAGAAGCGGAACACGGCCGATCTCCTTCAGGTAGACTTTCACCGGGTCGTCAATGGACACCATATCGCCGGCGGCATCCGCGTCTTCCGCCTCGGTGGTCTCCGCCGTGAATTCCAGATCGGTCAACGCCGCATCGGCAAAATCGTCCACCACTTCGACGTTAAAGCCTTCCAAGGCTTCGTACAACTTGTCCATTTGATCGGGATCAAAGTCCAAGTTCTCCATCACGTCCATAATTTCTTGGGTGGTCAACTTGCCCTTGCTTTTGCCGAGTTCGATCAACTCGTTAAACAACGTTTTTTTATCCTTTTTTACGATGGAAATATCAATCAGATCTTCCTCACCGATCAAGGAGGTGTTGTTCATTTCTTTCAAAATATCGGTTCCGTTTTCAGCCATTGTGATTCCTCTTTCTATTGTTTCATTTGTTTCATTGTCTTGAGTTTTTCTTGTATTTGCTCGGGTGTGAGATCTTCGGGGTTTTGCAGACCGCGCAACTCGTGCTCGTGCTGTATCACCTGCACGTAGCGCCGCGCTTGATCCAACGTGAGCGACGATACCCTCTCCCGCGAGTCTTTGACCATTTTGGAGATGTAGGCCATCTCTTCAGCTTCGTACTCCTCTGCCAAATACGACAGTTCGATAAACTTAGCCTCATGATGGCGCGAAAGCAACGTTTCGTACAGCCGCCGATTGAACGCCGTGATCATCTGTTCGGGTTGCAGTTCCTTTTCGATGGTCGCCAAAAACTCGGGATTGAGAAGCAGTATACCGAGCAACGCTTCTTCCGCGCTGGCACCGCGAACGGCTTTAGCCGCTTCAGGATTGGCTTTCCCCTGCATCGTTTCCGCCCGGCGGACGATCTGCGACATCTGCCGTTCTTGCTGTTGTTTGCGCCTTCGTTTGATCTGGTTATTGATCTGCAACAGCACGTTCTCTTTTGACACGCCAAGTTCAGTTGCCAAGCGCGTGGCGTATACTTCCCGCTCCAGAGGATTGTGCAGTTCCGCCAGCAACGCCGTGGCATCTTTCAAATAATTGACCTTGCCGTCCGAGGTGGTGAGCAAATGGCGTTTACCAACCTCGATCAACCGATATTCCACGTCGTTGGCGGAACGTTCGAGTAACAATTTAAAACGCTCGGGGCCGTTGTTTTTGATAAATTCGTCGGGGTCTTTCCCGTCGGGAATGGAAACCAGCCGAATGTTGATACCCGTATCACGGAGCAATCCGATTGCCCGCTGTGCACCTTTCTGACCCGCGGCATCGGCATCAAAAATAAGGATCGCCTCATCGGTATACCGCGCCATCAACCGCGCGTGGTCAGCGGTAAAAGACGTGCCGAGTGCCGCCACCGCGTTGGTAAATCCCGCTTGGTGTAAGGCGATAACGTCCATATACCCTTCGCACAAAATCAGTTGCTTTTGCCCGCTTTGTTTGGCAAAATTGAGGGCAAACAGGTTGTTGGTCTTTTTGAAAACGGGGGTCTCCCCCGAGTTTAAATATTTGGGTTTGGAATCGTCGAGTACACGACCACCGAACGCGATCACGTTGCCGCGCACGTCAATGATCGGGATCATCACACGATTGCGGAAGAGGTCGTAAATAGAGCCTTTTTGACTGCGACCGCACAACCAAGCGGCACGCAATTCTTCATCGTGGAAGCCTTTTTTGCGCAGTTCGTCACGCAAAAACCAAAAACTGTCGGGTGCGTACCCGAGACCGAAGTGCCGAATGGTGGCATCGGTATACCCACGCCGATGATAATAGTCGAGCGCCGTTTTCCCTGTCTCGGAATACAGGCATTTGTGGTACAGCCGCGCCGCTTCACGGTTGGCTTCCAAAATACGCACCCGCTGTTTGGCGGCACCGTCGTCAAACGTGTGCTCCGGCATGGTCATCCCCACGCGGTCGGCCAAAAACTTGACCGCATCGATATAACTTAAATTTTCGATCCGCTTAATGAACGTGATCACGTCACCGCCCGCACCGCAACCGAAACAGTAAAACGAAGCGGTTTCGGGGTACAGATTAAACGACGGCGTCTTTTCACCGTGGAACGGACACAGACCCACCAAGTTGCGGCCGCGCCGCTTGAGCGAAACGTAAGAAGAGACCACACTTTCGATGTCGTTTTTGGCAATCAGTTCTTGAATAAAGCTATCCGGCAACATACGTGGTCTCCCCTTTCCTTAAATTTTAAAATTTCGTTGCAACTGCCATCCTTTGGGGATGAACAGATCGTTGTAAATTTCCAGTGCAAAATTATCGGTCATACCCGCAATGTAGTCACACGCGCCGCGCTCCACACTTTCGGTTTCGGTGATATACCGATATTCGGGCGGCAGTTGGTCGGGATGAGTACAAAACCAATCGAACAAGCGGCGGATAAATTCGTCCACCTTTTTCTCTTCGTTTTTGGCCACGGGGTCGCGATACAACCGCTCGAACATAAAATCGTGAATCTCGTCAAACGCGGTTTGGATGGCGGGTGCCATTTGAATGTCTTCCCCGCTGTTTTCGACGAGGGAACCGATCAAGGTATCAAAACGCTGTGCACGGGTGGCACCCAAAATATCGGTGATGTGCCGCGGAATTTCCGTTTCCGCAAACACACCGGCGCGCAAGGCATCGTCAATATCGTGGTTGATGTAGGCCACGTGGTCGGCCACACGCACGATGCGTCCCTCCAATGTCTGTGACCATTCGCCATTCGTATGACGGTCGATACCGTTACGCACTTCCCATGTGAGGTTAAGGCCGTTGCCGTTGCCTTCCAGCCGCTCCACCACGCGCACACCTTGCTCGTAATGACGGAAACCGCCGTCCATACAACGGTCGAGCGCCCGTTCTCCCGCGTGGCCGAAGGGGGTGTGCCCCAAATCGTGTGCCAAAGCGATCGCCTCGGTGAGGTCTTCATTGAGGCGGAGGGCACGCGCAATGGTGCGCGCGATCTGCGACACTTCCAACGTATGGGTGAGGCGCGTACGGTAATGGTCACCCTCCGGTGACAAAAACACCTGCGTTTTGTGTTTTAAACGGCGAAACGCCTTGCAATGCAACACACGGTCACGGTCGCGCTGAAAATCCGTGCGGAAATTACAGGGAATTTCCTCCCGCTCACGGCCGCGGCTTTCGGCCGCCAATGCCGCCCGAGGGGACAACGTTTGCCGTTCGAGTTGTTCGCTGTATTCACGCGGTAACATACCGTTCACACCCTTTCTCTCTTTTATACGCAATCAAAACGGAAAAATCCTTTTTTATGCTAACCTTTTTTCGCAAAATCAAAAAATTCTTCGCCTTCCTTGTCAAAAAAGCGCTGACCGGCGGTAATTTCGGTGAGTTGCGCTTGAAACGCCTCTTCCCTTTCACAAGGCAAATGGAAACGCAGGGTCACGTCCTCGGCAAACTCGCTGTCGTCGATCACACCGCCGAACTCGGCAACCAACGGTTGCACGCGCCCGTATTCGCCGTATTCACAACGAACCGAACCGACACTGCACGAGCGGCGTTCCAACACACCGGCGGCACGCACGGCAATCGAGGCACCTTTGGAATAGGCACGCACCAAACTGCCCGCACCAAGCAGAATGCCGCCAAAATAGCGAATGACCACCACCACGCAATCGGTGATGCCTTGTTTTTGCAACACGTCGAGCACCGGCACGCCGGCGGTGCCTTGCGGCTCCCCGTCGTCGGTGCTGCGGCTGATGCGCGAATCGCGCAACACATAAGCGTAGACGTGATGTTTGGCATCCCAATATTGTTTTTTAAGCGCGGCGACAAAAGCAAGCGCTTCTTCCTCGGTTTTGACGGGTTTGGCAAACCCGATAAAACGCGAGCGTTGTTCGGTAAATTCGTCGCTCCCTTCGGCCGCCACGGTCAAATACGCCGCTTCCATCGTGATCCACCGCCCCTTTCCTAAAATATGAGAAAGGGCAGTGCATTGCTGCACCGCCCTGATTCACACCACTTATTTGCCTTCTTTGATACCAAAACGTTTGTTGAAACGGTCAACACGGCCGCCGGTATCGACCAGCTTCTGTCTGCCGGTGAAGAACGGATGGCATTTCGAGCAAATTTCCACACGGATATTCTCTTTGGTGGAGCAGGTCTCGATCACTTCGCCGCAAGCGCAGGTGATGGTGGTTTTCTCATACTTGGGATGAATATTCTCTTTCATTCTTTTCACCTCTTTCAGAAGCTTGTATTTCTGAACGAAGACCAAACTTCGTTGAAATCAAATGGCGGAGAGTTAGGGATTTGAACCCTAGGTACGCTTTAAACGTACACACGATTTCCAATCGTGCGCCTTCGACCACTCAGCCAACTCTCCGAGTTCGCACACAAGTGCTAAATTATTATAATGAATGCGAACCAAAAAATCAAGTATTTTTTTGAATTTTTTCAAAAATTTTTCGAAGGGCTTATAAAAGCGGAATTTGCGCTTCGGCGCAACGCGCCATCATCTCGTCCGGCCACAACGACGCTTGCACTTCGCCGATGTGCGCCTTATTCAAAAAGAACATACACAAACGCGATTGACCGATACCGCCACCGACGGTGAGCGGCAACTCACCGTTTAACAACGCTTTTTGGAACGGCAACTCCTCACGGTCGGTACAACCGGAAATTTCAAGCTGACGTTTGAGCGACGCTTCGTCGACACGAATACCCATCGACGACACTTCAAACGCACGGTCAAGCAGCGGATAGTAGAAGATAATGTCGCCGTTTAATTGCCAATCGTCATAGTCGGGGGCGCGGCTGTCATGCCGTTTGCCCGAACGCAACGCACCGCCGATCTGCATCAGGAAAATGGCGCCGTATTTTTTGGCAGCTTCCTTTTCACGGGCAGAGGATTCCAAATCGGGATACGCATCTTCGAGTTCCTGCGTCGTGATAAAGGTGATGGTTTCGGGAAGTTTGGGTTGCAAGAACGGGTATTGCCCGCACGCAATCGCTTCCACTCCACGGAAAACACCGTAGATCTGTTTGACAATGGTTTCGAGCATTTCCACCGTACGGTCTTCACGGCGAATGACCTTTTCCCAGTCCCATTGGTCCACGTACAGGGAATGCAGGTTATCGGTCACTTCATCGCGGCGAATGGCGTTCATATCGGTGTATAAGCCTTGACCGACACCCACGCCATAACGCTTGAGCGCCAAACGTTTCCATTTGGCGAGAGAATGCACCACTTCCGCCATCGAACCGTCGTCATACCGAATGTCAAAACTGACCGCACGTTCCACACCGCTTAAGTTGTCGTTAAGACCGCTTTCGGGGTGCACAAACAACGGGGCCGACACGCGCGTGAGCGCCAGCGTTTTGGAAAGCAGATCCTCAAACTCGTCTTTCAAGAGCTTGATGGCTTTTTCGGTTTCCAAAATATCCATATTGGGACGGTATCCGTCCGGTATTTGAAGTTGATAGACACTGCTCATCGTTCTATCCCCTTTCTGTAAATCCCGCCAATTATATCACTTTTACGGATTCAATGCAAGATGTTTTTCAGCGCGTCCACAAATTTTCGTCCCAATCGATGCGTTGGGGTTCCACGAGCACTGCACGCACGGGCGTGCCGTCAGCACCCGCAATTTTGAGCGGAGCGGCAATGAGCAGGTAGGTGGTATTGGTTTTCGCTTTGCTCAAATCCAGTCCCTCAAGCAACACCATATCGGTACCGAGCAACTGCCGATGCACTTCAGCGGTATATTCGGGCGGCGCCACCGACGTTTCTTCCACGCCGAGCAACACGATGCCGGCATTCGAAAGCACAAACGCCGCGCTGGGGGATAACTGCACGTCGCCTTTGAACAGCACGCGCTTTTTCAGATAAGGTAACAACTCTTCCGCCGCGTCACCAAGCAACAAACCGTTGCATTCGATCACCACACATTCGCCGATGCAGGCGTCAAACGGCACACGATCGGCCGACGTGCCGCCCGTGATGAAATGGCGGGGCGCATCCATATGCGTGCCGTTGTGCAAACACATCGAAATGGCGGTAGTGTTACACGCATCGCCCCATTCGATACGGTGCAACGGTTTGAGTTCGGGGTTCGGGTCACCCGGATAGACGGGAGCCATCGTCAATTCGCGCGTGATATCAATAAAATCCATATATACCACCCTTGTTTGTCAATTCGTTCCAATCATACCGCTTTCCTCCACAAAAGTCAACAAATCCACAATTTTTAGTAGGTTACACCTTGAAAAACCACCAAATAAATGGTATAGTAGCACCAAGTGTAACCCCATATACTACGAGGAGGTATGGATGATGAAAGAACAAACCTTGCGTTTCGGCGAACCGTTTGTGGGCACCGTGGTGTGCGAAGATCCCGAGCAAGAGGCATTACGCGTGGAGGTACAAGATCCGAGCGCGCAGTACACCGCTTTTGTGCGCTGGGCGTGTGCCGAGGGCGTTTCGACCGACGATTACCCGATTATGGCATTTTGCGTCAAACTCGGTCGTCCCGACTTGAAGTTCCATTTGGCACGCTGGCGGATGGACCGCTATGCAGAGATGATGGAGATTCTCGGTGGTCCTCACACGTTTTGGAGCATCTTCCCCACCTTAAAAATCGAATACGAACCCACCACCGATTGGCAGCTTGTGATTATGGACGGTACGCCGTTCAAAAACCCCAACTTTGACGGCAACTGGACCGACCTCGGATTGGTGCTGGCACAGAAAGACGGCACCTTGCAACAAGGCGACCACGTATGGCTGAAATGGGTGGGTATGTTTGCCAGCGTGGAAGCGGCCAAAGCCTACTATTCGTACGGCAAGGTGTTTGAAGACGCCACCCCCTTGTTCTGGCACGCCGAATCCGCCCCCGTGGTGGAAAAGCCGCGCTTCCCCGTTATTTCAAATCTGTCACCGAAGAAAGCGGCCGAACGCATTTCCAACTACGGTGTGAAACCTTGTGGTAAGATTCCGTCGGAGTGTTCTTCCGTTTTTGAGTTGGACGAAACACAAGCGTTTGCCCATCATCCCGGTGTAACGGCGTTCAAAGACAAGATCATTGTGTCGTGGTCGAGCGGTGAGCGCGACGAAGACGTGGCCGGTCAACATATGCGCGTGGCTTGTACAAGCGATTTCAAAACATGGAGCGAACCGCACGTAGTGGCCCCACCCCGTCGGGCAACCTACGGTCCCACCGCCGCTCTCGCGTCCCATATCTTTGCTACCGACGATAAAGTATACGCTTACTTCGTCGAAAAAGAATACGGTCCCGCTTGTTTTAACGAAGACGGCACCCCGCGCGGCAGAGATCTGGACAACGCCGGACCGGGCGATATCCTCAAGCTTCGTATGATGCGCGCGGAGACGGAAGATGGTCTGCATTGGACCGAGCCGGTAGAAGTCACCATGTCGCATTGGACCAACGAAGCACCGCGTCCGTCGGCGGAAGGCCGCTTGTTTGCGGGTGCGGGTCCGCGAATCGGCCGCACCGACAACCCCAACGGCTTTGATCTTGAAATTGTCGGCCCCTCCAACGAACAAATTGAGAATGCTCGTCGCCGCGGCGCCCCGATTTTAACCGAGGGTACGTGGTTTCAAACCGACGAGGGCATCATCCGTTTGTTCCTGCGCAGTAACGCGGGTCAATTGTGGATGAGCGAAAGTTACGACAACGGTGACACCTGGACCGATATCTACCCCACCAACTTTGCCGAAGACACCACCATGGCACATATGGGTCGCCTGCCCGACGGCCGCTATTACTTCGTGGGTACGCCCGTGTACAACAACGGTCGTTTCCCGCTGGCGTTGTGCATTTCCGAAGACGGCTATTTCTTTGATAAAATGTACATCATTCGTGACGAAGTGTACGAACAAAAAGTTCCCGGTTGGGCCAAGGGTGGACAATACGGTTATCCCGAAGTATGCATCAAAGGCGGCTATATGTACATTGCGTACTCCCGTATGAAAGAAATTATGGGTGTGACGCGCATCAAGTTGTCGGATATTCAATAACCGATGAAAATACGAACAAAACGGTTATCCTACGAGAGGGTAATGGCGCTCCCACGGCCGAAAGCCCAAAAACCACTTCGGCCGTGGTGGCTGTTACACGCGGTGGTGCGCGTGTTGGCCATTCCCGATTTGTGGGCAACACATTTCACCTTTGACAAGCACCGTATGGACGAGGCCGGAAAAGGCCCGTATCTCATTTTGATGAATCATTCGAGTTTCATTGATTTGAAGATCGCCTCGCGCCTGTTCTTCCCCAAAACCTACGGCATCGTGTGCACGACCGACGGGTTGGTGGGCAAATCGTGGCTGATGCGCTTACTCGGGTGCATTCCCACACAAAAGTTCGTGAATGACCTCGCCCTCATTCGCGGCATCAACCACCTCATCAAAACCAAAAAGACCAGTGTGCTGATGTACCCCGAAGCCAGTTACAGTTTTGACGGATGCGCCACCCCCCTCCCCGCCGGTTTGGGGCGGTTGCTCAAACAACTGGATGTGCCGGTTATCACGGTCATCACACAAGGGGCGTTTGCGCGCGACCCGCTGTATAACGGATTACAACTTCGCAAAGTGCGTGTGCACGCTGACGTGACCTGTTTGTTTACGAAGGACGACGTGCGCACGCTGTCCGCCGAAGAATTGGACAACGGATTGACCGATGCGTTTACCTTTGACAACTTTGCGTGGCAACGCGACAACAAGGTAACGGTTGCCGAGCCGTTCCGTGCGGACGGATTGCATCGTATTTTGTACAAATGTCCGCACTGCGGAACCGAAGGCGAGATGGAAGGCAAAGGCACACACCTCACCTGTCACCACTGCGGCAAGGTATACGAACTCGACGTTTACGGGCAACTGCAAGCCGTTGACGGCGATGCGCGGTTTACGCACATTCCCGACTGGTACGCGTGGCAACGCAACAAAGTGCGCGAGGAACTGCTTGACGGCACCTATCGCTTGGACACCGCCGTGGATATCGGGATGCTGGTCGACCACAAGGCCATCTATATGGTGGGCAACGGACAACTGACACACACCACCGAGGGATTCACCCTAAACGGTTGCGACGGCGCGTTATCGTATGCACAAAAACCGCTGGCATCCTACGGGTTATACGCCGATTATTTTTGGTATGAGATCGGCGACGTAATTTGCATCGGCAACCGCGAGGCGTTGTATTACTGTTTCCCCAAAGAAAACGTGCCCGTTGCCAAAGCACGTTTGGCGGCGGAAGAACTCTACAAACTGAAAAAACCATCGCGCTGACAATGCAAAAAAGCCGTGTGCAAACGTGGGTTTGCACACGGCTTTTGTACGTTATTCGAGAATGCCGATTTCTTTTAGGGCCGTGCGTGCGCGCAAACGGGGAATCGTTCCGGAAAACACATCACTTTCCATCCGCTCGGCACTGCTGTACAGATAGCACGCCACTTTTTCGTACAACCCGAAAACACCGCTGTCAAGATCAATGTCGTAATATACCTCGTAATCAAAGTCGGCAATGTCGCGTTCTTCCTGCTCGTCCAAATTTTTCATCAACCGCACCATGGCGGGAACGGCAGAATCGCCCAACTCTTCCATGGCAACCACGTCAATCTCGCTTAAACTACCCTCCAAATAGCGGGATACGTTGTAGCGGGCAATGAGGGCATCCACATTGGAAAACGAAAGCAGCGCAAACAGGATCACACACGCGGTGATGCCCGCGGGAATCAGTTTGAGTTTGTGCACACATTGTTGCACAATGATGAGCACAAATATCACCGCCAACACCACCATCAACCACGAAGCATACACGCGTTTGGGTGTAAGGCCGTAACAATCAATGTACATCACCATTTTGGCGACTGCGGTGCTGATTAAAATCAACGTTTCCACCGACAAAGACACCGTCAACACGCGTTGTATCCCGCTTGGTCTCTCACCTTTGCGGGCGGTAAAGAGGGAAACGGCGGCCAACATCACAAAATTGATTACCGAAACGGTACACAGTTGGAAAAAACCGTCGCGCGCGTATTCCGAATAGACGGTTTGTGCGGGCAGTTCTCCCACAAAACAAGCCACGTAGTATTTCCATTGTGACACAAAAAAGAGTACGTACACCGCCAAAATGGGAAGCAACGCCGCCAACGCCGTCACAGTAGGAAGGACTTTTATCTTTTTTAGTCCACGCTCACAATCGTCACACGTAATCACATCGGCACATCGATGATCCGCGGCCGAAACATAGGCACCGAACAAATACATACCGATGGGAATGCCCAAAATCAGGTTACCGATGTGGGTGAAAATATCCACGTTCCAATCAAACAGGCGATCCAACAGTTGCACAAAATCGTTGTCGTAGGATAAGAGCACACAAACAACGACGGTGGGAACAAGTGCGATCGCTACGCCAAGTAACACGCGCAACAGCACTTTGCCGCCCTTTTTTCCGCCGTTGGCAAACAAAGCGCGAAACACCGCGCCAAAGGAAGCGAAGGGAAGAATCAAAAGCGCGCGGAAAAAGTCGGCAAGCACCAAATTGGAAAACCCGTTTTTCAGCGAATTTCCCGCCGCCGCATACACCACGTACATGTACACCGCCAGGGCATACGTGTAAACCGCCTTGTGGATCGTCGGATTGGCACACAACACCAGTGACAACGATAGCGCCGCCGCCGAAAGCGCGGCATAAAGCGGCAAGCCCTTCAACAGAACGCCGCAACGCCGCAAGAAAAACGCTGTCACACCGTACAGACACAGTACGAACAAGAGCGCACCAAACGGGTTTTCGGTTACCGGGGTCGCACAACAAAAAACGTAGCCGGCGAGCAACGATATCCAAGCAAACACAGTTTCTGTCACCGTATATACGCGCTGTTTCGGCGGATCAGACACGACGACCTCATTCTGCTCGATCAACAATTCCTTGTTTTCCATACGGTACACTCCTTTCAATCGGGGCGGTATTCCAACACGTCCTCAATGCGGCAATCGAGCGCCTCACAAATGGCTTCCAGCGTGGAAAAGCGGATGGCTTTGGCTTTGTTGTTTTTTAAGATAGACAGATTGGCAAGCGTAATGCCCACTCGCTCGGATAATTCGCCCAGTGACATTTTGCGTTTGGCCATCATCACATCAAGATTGACTACAATCATATCAACAATCACCTTTTTATTTCTTTTCGTTCAAAAATCGTACGTATCATAAAAGAAGAACCATTTTTGCTCAATACGTTCCAAAAAATATTCATCACAGTCATTATCACCGCAAAAGGAATAGAGGTTGTTATTATCTCCGTCCTGTGTATATCGGCCGTCCGGCGTATCGTCGGGGATATATCGGATTCCTGTTTTGATGTTAGTACCGGTAAATCCGGTTTGTTGTAACACAAACTCGTACCTGTTTTCGCCCAAACGATTGTAAACGTAGCACCAATCGGTTTCACCCATTGCTTTTCCGAAGGACAGAATCGCCTCCATATCCTCTTTGTGCTCGTTTAAGCAAGTGATAGCCACATTTTTCGCTTCCTCTTTTGAGAGAGGTGTTTCGCTTTTCAGGAAAGGTGAACAGCCGGAAAAAACAAGCAAACACGCAGTGAACAAACAAAAAATTCGCTTTTTCATACGTTATACCGTCAAATCGTTTTCAGATTTGATGACGACCGCTTCTTCCAACACGTTTTTGACAACGCGCAAGCAAAGGCCGACGAATATGGCCACAAAAGCCACCGCAAACGCGAGCGGGAAATATAACCCGAGCAACACAAACAAGCCACCGGCCAACACGCAACACCACGAAACGCCGCGCAGGTGCGCCACGCTTTTATCGGTAAACACTTCGCCGACGCGAATACGACGCAACAAACACAACATCAACACACCGGCCACGGCCGCCAATGCCAAAATGCCGTACACAAGCACAAACACAAGCGCAATGTGCGGTTGCTCTTTGGGCATATGGATCATCGAAAACGCCAACCACGGCATACATACCATCGCCGCTGCCACCGCTATCAAAAAGAGAACGGCGAGTATCATCGAGATCTTTGCGGAGAGTTTTTCGGAAATTTTCAGCATGGTTCCCACCTCTTTCACCCATATGTTACCATCGACATTACTGTTTGTCAATATAAATTTATCGTTTTTCGATAAATTTATGCGTTGCGCTGCTTTTCCAAAATTAGCAGTTGACACCGCCGTGGCGGGTTGATATAATATATAGGATAACAGCGTTGACGAAGACAGTAGCGCCCCGGAAACAGACAGAGAGAGGAATCGCGGTTGAGAGTTCCTTGTGTGAAACGGGTGTGAAAACCACTTCTGAGCCGCGATGCGGAATGTGAGTATGCATCGCCGTTTCCCGCGTTAAGGGGTAATGAGTGAAACGCAAGGTGGAACCGTGTGTCCCCGACACACCCTTGACGGCCAATGGCTGTCGGGGGTGTTTTTGATTTTGTATGTTAATTCCAAGGAGGAAGTTATATGAAAGTCGTATACAGCAACGGCACCGTGGACGTGGCACCCGCCGAGGAAGAATTGCACATTCTTCGTCACAGCGCGGCACACATTATGGCGCAGGCCATTCAGCGCCTCTACCCCCACGCCATGTTCGCCTACGGTCCTGCCAACGAAAAAGGATTCTATTATGACGTGGATCTGGGTGACACCAAGTTGTCGGACGAGGATCTGCAGGCCATTGAAGCCGAGATGCGCAAGATCGTGAAAGAAAACTTGCCCATCAAACCCTTCATTCTCCCCCGCGCCGAAGCCATCGCGCTTATGGAGAGCCGCGGCGAGAAGTATAAAGTGGAACACATCGGCGATCTGGACGACGATGCCGTCATCAGTTTCTACCAACAAGGCGACTACATTGATATGTGCGTCGGTCCTCACCTCACCTATACCAAAGGTCTGAAAGCTTTCAAAGTGACGGGACAATCGGGCGCCTATTGGAAGAACGACAAGGACAACAAGATGCTTACCCGTATCAAGGGTATTGCGTTCCCCACCCAACAAGAACTCGACGATCATCTGAAGATGCTCGAAGAAGCCGAAAAGCGCGATCATCGCCGCATCGGTAAAGAGATGGGTCTGTTTATGATGGCGGACGAAGCCCCCGGCTTCCCCTTCTTCCTGCCCAAGGGCATGGCGCTCAAAAACGCGTTGATCGAGTATTGGCGCGAACTGCACACCCGTGAGGATTATGTGGAAGTGAACACTCCCCTCATCATGAACCGCCATTTGTGGGAAACCAGCGGTCACTGGGATCACTACAAAGACAATATGTACTCCACCACCATCGACGAAGACACCTTCTGTGTGAAACCGATGAACTGCCCCGGCGGCGTGATGGTGTACCGTTCCTCCCCCCACAGTTACCGTGACCTGCCGCTTCGCATCGGCGAACTCGGGTTGGTGCACCGCCACGAATTGCGCGGCGCGTTGCACGGCTTGTTCCGCGTGCGTTGCTTCACGCAGGACGATGCGCACATCTTTATGCGCCGCGAGCAAATCACCGACGAGATCGTCGGTGTGGTGCACCTCATCAACGAAGTGTACGAGAAATTCGGTTTCAAATACTCGGTGGAACTGTCCACCCGTCCCGAAGACAGCATGGGCAGTGACGAAGATTGGGAAGCCGCAACCAACGGCCTGAAAACCGCGCTTGAAAAACTCGGGTTGCCCTACACCATCAACGAGGGTGACGGCGCGTTCTACGGCCCGAAGATCGACTTCCACCTGGAAGATACCATCGGCCGTACCTGGCAGTGCGGTACCATTCAACTCGACTTCCAAATGCCGCTTAACTTCGATCTCGAATACGTGGACGAAAAGGGCGAAAAACAACGCCCGATCATGATCCATCGCGTGTGCTTTGGTTCTATCGAGCGTTTCATCGGTATTTTGACCGAACATTTTGCGGGCAAATTCCCCGTGTGGCTTGCGCCCACGCAGGTGAAAGTGTTGCGCGTGTCGGAAAAATTTGCCGAGTACAGCGAAGAGGTGTATGCCAAATTGCGTGCTGCCGGTATCCGTTGCGAACTTGACGACCGCAACGAGAAGATCGGTTACCTCATCCGCGAGGCGCAAGTGGTCGGCCGTGTACCCTATATGGTCATCATCGGCCAAAAAGAAATGGAAGAGGGCACGGTTTCCATCCGCAGTCGCGATACCGCTCAAACCGAGACGATGTCGCTGGACGCTTTCCTCGAAAAGATCACCGGCGAAGTGCGTAATCGCATTTAATAGCACAAAACAGCCCGTTGTCGCTGACAACGGGCTGTTTTTTATGATTGACAGAAATGTTGCAACCGCTCAAACAGGCCGCGCACCTGCCACGACAGGATCCACAGCGCTGTCATAAACACCGCCACGTCACCGAGTGACACCGTATGCTTCACCGCATATTGGTAAAGCATCAGCAAAATCACGCCGAAATCAATCAGCATCATACTGCCTTCCGCCGCAAAGGTTACCCTCGCCAAACGACGGTTACCTTCACTAATCAATGCGCGTTTACGATGGCTGTAATCGCGCAGTGCGTCTGCTTTTAAGTTGAACGCACCCGAAATCTCTTCCAACTGCGCCAATTCTTCATGATGGCGAACGGCCAGATGATTGTGGAACAGCACCACCGACAAGCGCACGGCGCAAGCAAACAGGCAAATACACGCGGCAAGCACGTTTGCGCGGAACAAGAGGACGGCAATCGCGATTCCCGCCATCGTGTGGGTGACGATGTGGCCCATATCCTCGAGCAACTCGTCCACTTGTGAGGTCATTCGTCGAACTTCTTCGGCGGTATACGCGGTATTTTGCGCGATCCCCTCGCCAAGTGACACGTGCATACGTTCTTTGGCGCGCGGTTGATAACAGTCGCGGAACCAATGATAAAACGCATAGTGAACGAGCAAATAGACCGCAAATTCGACCAAGATGTGCATAATGGGGGCAAAGCCCGCTTGTTCTTCTATCAAATCAAAAATGTGATGAATGTGATAGGTGCCGATGGCTTGGTTGACCCCCATCAACACCCCCTCAACCAAAAACAGCGCGGCATACACGGGTGCGTGTACCCACACACGGGCGAGCAGTTGCAAATGAATTTTCACTTTCATGCCGCGTCACCCCCTTCGGTCAATGCGCGGAAATGAGCGGCATCCTCACCGTGACGACGAATGGAAGCAAACAGTTCCGGCAGGTGAAGGAGCGTGTGTGACAGCGACCCAATGGCGGTGACCGCAATAAGGCAATCGCCGTAGCCAAACCACCCTTGCACCGTGCCGTAAACGGCGTACAACATACCACCGATCTCCAAAACCACTTCACTGAGCAGTGCCACCGCATACCCGACTGCCGCCAAGTGACGCCCGTCCCGTTTCAGCAGGCGCAACACGTCTCCGCAGGATTCGCGGTAACTGCGCAACGAATACCCAAGGCCGTGCAAGCGCGTTTGCAGGCAAGTCGTCTCTCGGCCCACACGTCCGCGAAGCGCGCGTTGCCGTGTATGTAGCGGCAACGTCACCAGCGGCAACAGCGCGAACAACAACAAATGCGGATCCATAAAGCACAATAGAATACCGTTGGCCACACAGGTGATCATACCGCGAATGAGCGACTCGTAGGTCGCGGTCACCTCTTCAATAAGATGTTTAATGGTGATATTTTTCACGTGAAGATGAGCAAAATGATGGTGCATATCGTGTGCCATCAACGGGATACGCCACACCTGATAGGCGTATCGCACGCTTTTGATAAACAAATCCACCAGCAACCATACGCCAAACGCCACAGCGATATGCGTAAACGGTGCTTGTCGTTGCACGGCGTTGAACCCGTAACGTAACAAGACAATATTGCTGACAAATCCGGCTATCCCCGTGGTGATCGCCACAAACAGTGCAAAAACGCAAAAAGAAGGGCGCACCGCTTCCATTTGGCGAAACAAATAGCGATGATGCGCCAATGCTTCTTTCAACGACACGGTGTTCCCTCCTCGTTTTATTTATGAATAACTTGAACAGTTTGAATCCCGTAATAAGCAAACGCGCGAACGGTTGCATGGTCGATCTTCTCGCCGCATACGATCAGCGGCACGGCAGGCGGACATCCCACCGTGGCACACGCGAGCACGCGTCCCTCGCTTTGAGACGCGGCAATCGTTTCGCTCGGTGAAAACAACGCTTCACGCGGTGAGCATATCCGCGCAGGCAACGCGCAAACGGGCGGCAGGTCACCAATCGGCTCGCACTTGTCCAACGCACACAGCACCGTTTGCACACGGCAAAGAACTTCTTCCCCCTGTTCGGGGGTGAACATCATCACGAGAAAATCAGGATCGGCAAATTCGCACACGATATGGTGTTGTTCCAAATAGTTTGCCAACTCAACCCCCGTATACCCGTAGGATTTGGGACAAAGCGTCACTTTCAGCGGTTCGTCGCCGGCAAGTGCGTAGCCGTGTTGTTGCAAAACCCGTTTGAACACCGCCATCTTTTGCGAAAAAACGCACAGTTTTTCTGCATAACCGTCTGCCAAATACGCATTTGCTTCGTCAAGCGATTGCAAAATGAGATACGACGGGCTGGTAGATCCGAACAGTGACAACGCCGTTTTGGCTTGTTGTGCAAACAACGGGTCGGCCGTTTTCGCAATATGCAAATAGGCGCCGCCCGTCAACACGGGCAGGGTCTTATGCGCCGAATCGCAACACAAATCAGCGCCCAGATCCAACGGATGGCGCGACGGCGACAAAAATTTCAGATACGCGCCGTGGGCGTTGTCCACCAGCAGCAAGACACCGTGGCGATGACATCGTTCGGCAAGTGCGGCAATATCCACCGTATTCCCCAAATAATCGGGCGAGGTAACGTACACCGCCGTGGGATGCACGCGACAAAGCACCTCTTCCCACGCCGCCATATCGGACACGCAAGAAAGATACGAGTTGCCCTCGCCTGAGAACCATTCCACGTCCATATCCAAAAGCGCGGCCGCATTGACAAACGTTTTATGGGCGTTGCGCGCCGCCAATACGCGCGGTTTCTCACCACGGCTGTTGGCATACACACAGGTCACATACAGCATCGCGCGGATAGCGTGAGACGAGCCTTCGGTGGAGTAATACGTATGGCCGCCGAACAAGGTGGAAGCGTTTTGCTCGCTCTCACGAATGATACCCGACGCTTCGTACAAACTGTCGGCGCCGCCGATCTCGGTGATGTCGGCAGGGTAGGTCTCGCCTTTGTGTCCCGGCATATGCAGGCGCAATGGTTGGCGGTCGATATACGACCGCACAAAATCACAAATCGGCGTTTTCATGAGTCTTTGAGTGCGCGGGCAACCGCCACCATAATGGCGCATTCCATCCGTTTGCGGAACAAACGGCAACCCGTTTCGTACACCCCGGTCACCGAACCGGTGGCGTGATAGGCGTTGGCAGCACAACCGCCCGAGCAATACAGTCTCGCCCAGCAATCGCGGCATTCGGGGTGCGCGTACACGTTGCACGCCGCGAATTGTTGCTGACATTCGTGGTTGGTTACCCCTTGCCACACGTCGCCGAGTTTGAACGATTCGTCGCCGACGAATTGGTGACAAGGATACAAGTCACCCCACGGAGTGACCGCCATATATTCCGTTCCCGAGCCGCAACCCGAAATGCGCTTATAGATGCACGGGCCGCCCGTCAGGTCGATCATATAATGATAGAACGTGAAGGGTTTGCCTTGTTCGTCGCGCTCCAACATTCGCGCGGCCAATTTTTCATACTGCTCCATGACAATGGCGATATCCTCTTCGGTGAGCGCCGACGGATCGTCAGCCGCGCACACAACAGGTTCCATACTGAGCTCGCTGAAACCGAGGTCGAGCATCGTTTCGATGTCGTTGAGGAAATCGGGATTTTGGTGGGTAAAGGTGCCGCGCATATAATAGTTTTTACCGCCGCGCGCTTTCACGAATTGTTGGAATTTGGGGACGATGCGATCAAAACTACCGTTGCCCGCATAGTCCACACGATAGCGGTCGTGCACTTCTTTGCGGCCATCCAAACTGAGCACCACGTTGCTCATTTCACGGTTGGAAAATTCGATCACGTCGTCGTCGATCAACACGCCGTTGGTGGTCAGGGTGAAACGGAAGTTTTTGCCCCGTTCCTTTTCGATCTCACGCGCATACGCCACCAACTGTTTGACCACGTCAAAATTAAGCAGCGGTTCGCCGCCGAAAAAGTCCACTTCCAAATTGCGGCGCGTGCCCGAGTTGGCCACCAAAAAATCGAGTGCCTGTTTGCCGACTTCAAAGCTCATCACCGCGCGGTCACCGTGGTAATTGCCTTGGCTGGCAAAGCAATACGCGCAGTTGAGGTTGCAAGTGTGCGCCACGTGCAAACACAAGGCCTTGACCACACCCGAGGTCTTCTCTTTCAGGTGACCCGCCATCGATTCAAAGGTATCGGGCGCAAACAGTTTGCCGCCGTCTTTGAGCGCCACGACCTGTTCGTAACAACCCGCTATATCTTCCTGCGAAAGGTCGGCGTAGCGTTCGGACAGAGTGGCGAGCAGCGTTTCACGGTCGGTCGTTTCGAAATCCGCGATGATGTCGTACGCCACGTCGTCCACCACGTGAACTGCGCCGGAACACACGTCCAACACGATGTTGAAGCCGCCGAGTTTGTATTGGTGTATCATTACCGTCTTCCCCTTATATTTCTATAAAAAATGCCGCCCGTTAGGCGGCATTTTCTGAGTTCGCAATTACTTGCTTTCGTTCTCACACTGTTGATTGGCGATACCGCAGCTGGTTTTGCAAGCGGATTGGCAAGAGGTTTGGCATTCGCCGCAACCGCCGTTTTTCGCACTGTCGCACAGATTGCGAGTTTCAATCGTTTTGATATGTTCCATTACAAGCAACCTCCCTAGTAATCTTTACAATGAGAATACCACAATTTCTCCCATAAGTCAACCGGAAATTACGCCGCACAGCATCAAAATAATGAGAACGGCGCCGAGAATGATGCGATACCAGCCAAAGGGTTTGAAATCGTGTTTTTTGATGAAGTTCATCAAGAAGCGAATGACGAACAGCGACACGAGGAACGACACCACGAAACCGACCGCCAAGCAGAGCCATTCGGTCGTGCCGAAGGCGGCCAATTCCCCGTCCATCGCGGCTTTGAGCAGTTTCAGACCACTGGCGCCGAACATGACGGGAATCGCCATAAAGAACGAGAATTCCGCCGCCACCGAGCGGGAAGTACCGAGCAAGGTAGCACCCAAAATGGTGGAGCCCGAACGCGACGTGCCGGGAATCAAGGCGAGCATTTGGAACGCACCGATGCCAAGCGCGAGTTTGGGGCTGATTTCGGACAGGTCGCTCACCTTGGCTTTGCGCACCACCGATTCCATTACGATAAACGCGATACCGTACACGATGAGGGCGGCGGCAATGATGTACAAAAAGATGCCTTTATGTTCCGCTTCCATACTGTCAAGCCAATCGTCGATCAACAAACCGACGATCGCCGCGGGAATGCTGGCGATCAGTACTTTGCCCCACAATACCCACGTGCCCTTTTTCTGTTCGGCCGATTTTTGCGGCGAAAACGGGTTGAGTTTGTGGAAATACAGCACCAGCACCGCCAAGATGGAACCGAGTTGAATGAGCACTTTGAAAAGGTTGAAAAATTCAGCCGACAAGGTGAACGGCACGAATTCTTCCACCAAAATCAGATGCCCCGTACTGCTGATGGGCAACCACTCGGTAATACCTTGCACAATGCCTTGCAGAATCGACTTTAACAGTTCTATGATGTTCATACGCGATCACCTTACAGGTCGATTTCGCCGATAAGGTCACGCAACAAGATCATTTCGTCGGGCGTAAGGGTCACACCTTTTCCCATTTTAGAGCGTTCGGGAGCCCAATCACGGATATCGTACTTGGGAGCGCGATCGTTCCAGCTGATCAAATTCAGTTCTTTCCGCCAACCCGTGGGGGATTCGGACAGAACACCAAGTTCTTTCACAATTTCGTATTTCAGTTCAGGCATAGTTCATTTCTCCTTACGGTAATTTTTATCAGTAAAGCCAGTCGGCCATATTGTTTTTCACAACGGGTTGACTGTCTGTTACGTCCTCGGTTTCGGCCGAAGCGGTCTCCTCAACCTCCTCGGCAACGGGCGTGCCTTCCTCGACGACCGGTGCCGCTTCGGCAGGCTCGCCATACGCTGCAAAACGAGCGGCCAACTGCGCGCTGAGGGCGCGTGTGTCCGCAATCACTTCGTCGGCGCGGGCAATGTAGGCTTGCAGGTGATTTTGTTGCTCCCACAATGCCGCCAAAGCGCGATTGCTTTCTTCCAGATCGTGTTTGAGCTTTTCCGTTTCTTTTTCGTAAGCGACCACCGCTTGACGAAGCTCGGTCAGCTCGGCCAGTTGTTCGGCGGGCAACGCGATCACCGCATCCGCTTCGGCGCGGGCGGCGGCGCTTTCTTCTTTCGCCTGCTCAATTTGTTTTTGCATATCCTGCAATTCTTCTTGTTGTTGTGCACGCAGGGTATCAATGTGGGTCAACACGTCTTCTTTGCTGAACCCGCGAAAGGTCGTGCGGAAAAATTTTCGCTCGGCCATATGCTCACATCCTTAATTTTTATTGGATCGATTATTCTTTGTATCCCAACGTACCGTTGGCTGCAGCGGTGAGATAGGCGTTGATAAACCCGTCCAGCTCACCGTCCATCACCGCGTTGATGTTGCCCATTTCGTAACCGGTGCGGTGATCCTTCGCCAACGTATACGGCATAAAGACGTAGGACCGAATCTGACTGCCCCACGCGATCTGCGCTTGAGCGCCTTTGATATCTTCAATGCGATCGAGGTGTTCTTGCTCTTTGATCTTAAAGAGTTTCGCTTTGAGCATATTCATCGCCGTATCGCGGTTTTGGAATTGGCTACGCTCGGTCTGGCACGCTACCACGATGCCGGTGGGAATGTGGGTCAAACGAACGGCGGAGGACGTTTTGTTGATGTGCTGACCGCCCGCACCGCTGGAACGGAACACGTCCATCTTCACGTCTTCGGGACGAATCTCAATTTCAATGCTGTCGTCCAACTCCGGCACCACTTCCAATGCCGAGAAGGAGGTATGGCGGCGACCCGCCGCATCAAACGGCGATACACGCACCAAACGGTGCACGCCCGCTTCGCCCTTGAGATAACCGTAGGCATTTTCGCCGTTCACCTGAATGCTCGCACTCTTGAGACCGGCTTCGTCACCGTCTTGATAATCGAGCAATTTGTAGGTGAAGCCGTGTTTTTCCACCCAGTGGGTATACATACGATACAGCATCTCCGCCCAGTCCTGCGCCTCGGTTCCGCCGGAACCCGCGTGGAAGGTCAAAATCGCGTTTTTGTTATCGTACTCACCCGTGAGCAACGTGGACAAGCGTTGCGCTTCCACATCCGCCTTGATATCCTCCACCCCGTTTTGGCATTCCTCCAGCAGCGAGAGGTCTTCCTCTTCGTTGGCAAGTTCGATCAAGGTGAGGGTATCGTTGTGGTTGTTGACCAAGCGATAATACCGTTCGATCTTATCTTTCAGATTGGCGGCGCGTTGCGTAACCTTTTGCGCATTTTCCATATTGTCCCAAAAACCGGGAGCGGCGGCACGCATATCGAGTTCTTCGAGTTCCTTTTCCATCTGTTTCAAACCGATAGACTCGGCCAACTCTTCAATTTGCGGCCACAACGTTTCCAGTGCCAATCGCAGTTCTTCAAATTGCAGCATCGTGTGATCCCTTTCTGCTTTTAAATATACATTCGTCCTTTATTATATGACAGGAATTCGCCGTTGTAAAGAAATTTTTTAAAAAATATCTTGACGAGTGAAAAAGTCGTTGCTATAATACTATGGTGTCTTCGTGTGCGAAGGCACGGATATATCCTTGCCTCTCTCAACAGTAGGGAGGCCATAGACCAAGAGGAGGTGCAACAAATGCCCACAGTTAAAGGTTCCTACGAGGCCGTCTTCATTTTCACCTTGAAGAACGGTGAGGAAAGTGTCCCCGCAATGGTGGAGAAGTTCAAGACTCTCATTGAGAACAACGCGGAGATCGGCGAGGTCGATGAATGGGGTAAACGTCGTTTGGCGTATCTCATCAACGACGAAGCGGACGGCTACTACGTGCTGTACAACTTCGTCAGCGGCCCCGAATTCCCGATGGAGTTGGAGCGTGTCGGCAAGATCGACGATAACGTTCTTCGTTCCATGGTTGTCCGCAAGGATAAGTAAGGAGTGAACAAGAAATGAACGTTGTTTGTTTGCTTGGCCGCTTGACGGCGACCCCCGAACTGAAAACGACCCAAGGCGGCGTTTCGGTGACGAGTTTTTCCGTCGCGGTTGACCGCACGTATCAGCCCAAAGGCGCGGAACAGCGTCAGGCCGATTTCATCAACTGCGTCGCATGGCGCAACACGGCGGAATTCATCTGCCGCTATTTCCAGAAAGGTCAACGCATCGCGTTGCAAGGCTCGTTGCAGAGCCGCAGCTACAACGACAAGGACGGCAACCGCCGCACCGTGTTCGAAGTGGTGATCGACAATGCGTTCTTTGCCGAATCCAAGAGCGGTGCCGCTGCGCCCCGTTCGGCCGATTCCCAGATCCCGACCTATAACGAAGCCCCGCCTGCGTTCACCAACGCTTCGGTTGGCGACTTTGAAGAGATCGTCGGGGATGACGATTTGCCTTTCTGATTGAACATCCATCATTATTTACGTAAAGGAGGCCTTTCCCATGGCTGTCGAAGAGAAAAAGTTCGACCGTCCTGCGCGCGGTGGTGCGCGTAAAGGACGCCGTAAGGTGTGCAGCTTCTGTGTTGACAGAGTGGACACCATCGACTACAAAGACGTGGCCCGTCTTCGCCGTTTCGTTTCCGAACGCGCCAAGATTTTGCCCCGTCGTGTGACCGGCACCTGCGCCCGTCACCAAAGAGAGTTGACCATCGCCATCAAACGCGCTCGTCAAATTGCTCTTATGCCCTTTGTGAACGACTAATTTTGTTTTCACACCCGCCCGCAACGCACGTTGCGGGCGGGTTCTTTTTATTGCGTTCTCATTGACGTTGTGGTATACTGAAAACGAGGTGCTTGCCTGTGAAGAAAAAACGAAAAATCGCGTTAAACAAACTCTATAACCTCTGCCTCTTTTTCGCCCTTTGCGCGCTGCTTATCTGCATCGATTCCTTTCAAGAAAAGGATATTGCATGGACGGTTGGCAGCGGTCTCGTCACGCTGGCGTTTATCCTTGTCCCAATGACACCGTATGCTTACGTATTTGACGCCGAGGGCGTGTCATTCCGCTATCTGTTGTGGCCCACCGAACGCTATTTGTGGAAAGATATTCGCAACATTACGGTAGAATGGGATTCCTCCTCCACCCACAGTTCCGGATTTGAATTTTTTTGGGCATCTGTTTTTTGTTTGGAGGCCAACCCCGTCGGGAAGCATCGCTGGTATATGGAAGGACACATCCGCAAAAGTTTTCGCACCAAACGGTTGTTGGAGCAATATTGGGACGGCACCATCACCGGCTATCTCTTTGAAGATGCCAAAAAATGGTTGAACAAAAAGCGCAAGCAAAAACAAAAAGAAATCAAAGCACATCTCACCGACGAAGTTGCCCCGATGGAACGCGAGATTCGTGCTAAAGTGCGGGAATGGCTGGCGCCGTTTATCGCACAAGCCAAACAATATGATCTTGATATGCGTGCGGACTATCGGTATATCACCGGCGATGGTGACGAACGGAAATCCCGACCGCAAGAGGGATATACCTACACGTTGATGATTGAGATCGCACGCCCGAACGAAACGGACGATAATCGCGTAGTACTGCTCAGTGTGGATCTGTTGTACGTGCGACTGGGGAAAACAACCTATCGCGGCGTGGTAAACGAACACGCCGAAGAAGAATTGCGATTGACCCTTACCGATGTGTTGGATGAGATTTTCAAAAACGGCATTGACGTATACTGCAAAGATTTATGAAACAAGGTGATACAATGACTGCAAAGAAAAACGGTAAATTTTGGTTGGCACTGATCATTTTCAGCTTAACGGGACAGATCGCGTGGGTCGTGGAGAATATGTACTTTAACGTATTTCTGTATGAAATGTTCCACGCAAGTCCCGCGGATATTTCCGCCATGGTATCGGCAAGTGCCATCGCCGCCACCGTGACCACCCTGCTTGTTGGCGCATTTTCCGACAAGGTGGGCAAGCGCAAGGTGTTTATTTGCGGCGGCTACATCTTGTGGGGTGTATCCATTTGCGCTTTTGCCGCCATTCGCCCCGACGTGATCGAAACCCTCTTCCCCGCTATGGCCGCGTCGGCCGCCGCTATCGGTGTAACGCTGACCATCGTCATGGACTGCGTGATGACCTTTTTCGGTTCGTCGGCAAACGACGCGTGTTTTAATGCCTGGCTGACCGAATCGACCGACCATACCAACCGCGGTGCCGCCGAGGGCATCAACGCGATGATGCCGCTTGTGGCTATTTTGGCGGTGTTCGGCGGGTTTATGAGCTTTGATTTGAGCAAGGCGGAAAGTTGGACCACCATTTTCCTCATCATCGGCATCGCGGTGATTCTCATCGGTGTGTTGGGGTTGTTTTTGCTCAAAGAAAGCACCGTCACCTCGGAAGAAAATCGCAGTTGCCTTCGCAACTTGATCTACAGTTTCCGTCCCTCGGTGATACGCGAAAACCACTTATTGTATCTCGGTTTGTTGGTGTTTGCGCTGTTTAACATTTCCATTCAAATTTTTATGCCGTATCTCATTTTGTATTACACCGAGTCGCTGAAAATGGACAACTACGTACTGATTATGGCGCCCGCCGTCATCGTGGCTTCCGTGTTCACCGCCATCTACGGTCGCGTGTACGACAAACTCGGGTTTACCCGTGCGGTGTTGCCCACGCTTGGCTTATTGACAGGCGGCTACCTGCTTCTCTTTTTCTTCAAAGGCACGGCACTTGTGTTTGTCGGTTCGCTATTGATGATGAGCGGCTATCTGTCGGGCGCGGCAATGTTCGGCGCGCTGATTCGTGAACACACCCCCGCGGGAAAAGCGGGGATGTTCCAAGGGGTACGCATCATCGGGCAGGTTCTCGTGCCCGGTGTGATCGGGCCCGCCATCGGCGCGGCGGTGCTGAAAAACGCCGAAACGGTGGTAAACGGCGACGGCACCACCTCCTTTATTCCCAATGCCAACATTTATTTGGCGGCACTTGCGGCGGCCATCGTTCTGATTCTTGCACTTGTTCCCGTATGCAAACTACTGAAAAAAGGAGCTAACTGCGATGCCGAATGATCTCTACACCCTTGAGGGTGAGCGGTTGACGGGCGTGCCGTGGAACGTCTACCCGCGCCCGCAACTGAAACGCAAGTCCTTTTTCTGTTTAAACGGCGAGTGGGAGTTCGCCGAAGCGGGCAGTGATCCCTTGCCCGACACGTATCCCGAGCGTATTCGCGTCCCCTTTCCGCCCGAATCGTTGTTATCGGGCATTCACCGCACCTTTGCACGCGATACACGACTCTATTATCGGCGCACCTTTTCGCTCCCCGACGGGTTTGTAAGCGGCCGTGTGCTATTGCATTTCGGTGCGGTCGACCAACACGCGACGGTGTATCTGAACGGCACGTTGCTCGGCGAGCATCACGGCGGATATCAACCGTTTTCGTTTGATATTACGGCCTATCTGCAAGCGGAAAACACCCTGGTGGTATGTGCCACCGACGATCTGCACAATCACGTGTTACCCTACGGCAAACAAACCGAAACGCCGAAAGGCATGTGGTACACCCCCGTGACGGGGATATGGCAAACGGTGTGGTGCGAAAGCGTACCTGAACAATACATTCGCTCCTTGCGTATGGAAACCGAAGCCGACCGTGTCCATATCACTGTCGATGGTGTCACAAACGGTACCGTAACGGTGGGCGATCTTGCCGTGCCGTTGACCAACGGGACGGCGACGCTTGTGTTTGACGAGCCGCATTGGTGGTCGCCCGAGGATCCGTATTTGTACACCGCCACCATCACGGCAGGCGACGACACGGTCGAAACCTATTTTGCCCTGCGCACCTTGACGGTGAAAACGGTGGACGGGCTTCCGCGTTTGTGCCTCAACGGCAAACCGTATTTCTTCCACGGATTGCTCGACCAAGGGTATTACAGCGACGGACTCTTTTTACCCGCCACACCCGAAGGGTTCACGCAGGATATCCTCGCAATGAAAAATCTGGGATTCAACACTTTGCGCAAGCATATCAAAATCGAACCCGAACAGTTTTATTACGATTGCGACCGTTTGGGAATGATCGTGTTCCAAGACATGGTCAACAACGGCGACTATTCCTTCTGGCGCGACACCGCTCTCCCCACCATCGGCATCAAGCGCCGAAACGACAAACGGTTGCACCGCGACCCTGCCACCCGCGAAGCCTTTTTGACGGGGATGACACAGACAGTGGAACAGCTCTACAACCATCCCTCCATTTGCTATTGGACCATTTTTAACGAGGGCTGGGGGCAGTTTGACGGTTCCGCCGCCTACAAACAATTGCAAACACTCGACACCTCGCGGTTTATCGACACCGCATCGGGGTGGTTTGCGGGTGTGCCGAGCGACGTGGAAAGCCTGCACGTGTATTTCAAATCGGTGAAACTGCCGAAAAGCGACAAACCCCTTGTGTTATCCGAATTCGGCGGCTATTCCCACAAGGTGAACGGGCACGTGTTCAACGACAAAGAATACGGTTATCGCTCGTTTGCCGATCGTGAAGCGTTTGAGCACGCCTTACTCGACTTGTACGAGACACAAATTGTTCCTGCCGTGAAACAAGGATTGTGCGCCGCCGTTTACACGCAAGTGTCAGACATTGAAGAGGAGGTCAACGGTCTTCTCACCTACGACCGCAAGGTGTGCAAGGTATCGAAAGACGTGATGTGTCCTCTTGCCGCACAACTGAAAATTCAATAAAAAACGCCTCGCAAAGCAACTGCTTTGCGAGGCGTTTTTTTCGTTTATTTTGCAAGTTCTTTGGTGCGGTGATACGCGGCAAACACCGCGTCCATCGCGGTACTGCGGAAGGCGCCGTCTTCGAGTGCGTGCACGCCCGCGATGGTGGTGCCACCGGGACTGCACACCGCATCTTTGAGTTCACCGGGGTGTTTGCCGGTGCAGAGTACCATTTCGGCAGCACCGAGCACCGTTTGCGACGCGTAGCGCAACGCTTTGTCACGCGGCAGGCCGCATTCCACACCGCCGTCTGCCAACGCTTCGATGAACAAATAGGCAAACGCCGGACCGCAACCTGACACTGCACTGCCCGCATCAATGAGTTTTTCATCCAGTTTATCAAAGGTGCCCGCCGCACTCATCATCGACAAAAAGTCTTGTTCTTGTTCGGGGGTGACGTGTTCGTTGACAGCGTACAAAATCATCCCCTCACCCAGCACCACGGGAGTGTTGGGCATAATGCGAATGATGGGATAGTCCCCATTCACGCCGTTTGCCACCGATTCCATCGAGATACCCGCCGCCATGGTGACCAGCACGAATGCGTCACTGCGCGCCGCCAATACGGGGGCGATTTCTTCCAGCAGGTTCGGCAACACTTGCGGTTTTACACCGAGGAAAATATAGGTGCTCTCCCCTGCCACCATTGCGTTGTCGGCGGCGATGCAATCGCAATTTTCGGCGAGCGCTTGTGCTTTTTGCGCGTCGTGATCCGCCAAGGCAATGCGGTGCGGTTCGCCGTTTTTGCAAGCGGCGATTGCGAGAGCGCCGCCCATATTGCCCGCGCCGATAAATCCGGCTTTGTAGTTTGCCATACTCGTTATCCCCTTATCTCACACAGCCGTCGCTGTGGATAATGTATTTGTAGGTATTCAGTTCGCGAAGTCCCATCGGGCCGCGCGCGTGCAGTTTTTGGGTGGAAATGCCGATCTCGCAGCCAAGCCCGAACACACCGCCGTCGGTAAAACGGGTAGAGGTGTTCACGTACACCGCCGCACTGTCCACCGCCGCGGTAAACACGGAAGAAATGGCGGTATTTTCGGTCACGATCGCCTCACTGTGCCCGGTGGAATGAGCACGAATGTGGGCAATTGCTTCATTTACGTCGTCCACCACTTTCACGGCAAGGATATAATCCAAAAATTCGGTATCGAAATCACGCTCACCCGCCGCGGTGCCGTCAATGATCGCAGCGGCACGGGGGTCAAGGCGCAACTCTACGGGAGAGACGGTGCGGTTATCGCACAAGCGTTCTTTGAGTTTCGGCAAAAACGAGGGTGCGATCGCCTTGTGCACCAAACACACCTCGGCGGCGTTACACACCGACGGACGGCTGGTTTTGGCGTTTTCAATGACCTTGAGCGCTTTATCCGGATCGGCTTCGGCATCCACGTACACGTGACAGATACCCGTACCCGTTTCGATACAGTTGACGGTGGCGTTTTCCACACACGCGCGGATAAGCCCCGCACCACCGCGCGGAATGAGCAGGTCGACCAATCCCACGGCGGTCATCAGTTCGGTCGCACTGGCACGGGAGGTGTCTTGCACCAATTGAATGAGATCTTCACACAAACCGCATTCGCGCAATCCCGCACGCAAAGCCGTGGTAATGGCTTGCGAGGAGCGAAACGCTTCTTTACCGCCGCGCAACACACACGCGTTGCCGCTTTTAAACGCCAACACGGCGGCATCCGAGGTGACGTTGGGACGGCTTTCGTAGATCATCGCCGTTACCCCCATCGGGACGCTGACTTTGTCAATGTGCAACCCCGTTTCCGTATCAATGTGTTCAAGCACACGCCCCACGGGATCGGGCAGTGCCGCCACCTGACGGATACCGTCCGCCATGTCGGCAATGCGTTGTTCGGTGAGCGCCAAGCGGTCGATCATCACCTCAGAAAGCGTGCCGCGCGCGGCTTCGACGTCGGCGGCGTTGGCGGCCAAAATATCCGCCGTGTGTGCCACAAGTGTATCCGCCATCACGCAAAGCGCGTGGTTTTTTTGATCGGTGGTGAGAGTCGCCGCCAACGGACTTGCCGCCTTGGCTCTCACCAAAATCTCGTGCGTGGTCATACGCGCACCCCCTTGGCGGCAAAACGCGTACCCACGTCTTCACCGTCTACGATCCGATACAGTACGTCGGGAGATTTTCCGTTGGCAATCACCATATCAATGCCCGCCTCGGTTGCAATTTGTGCGGCGTGCAATTTGGTAGCCATACCGCCCGTACCGAGCGCACTGCCCGCATCGCCCGCGAGTTTTAAAATATCGTCGGTCAACGCCGAGACCGTTTTCAGCAAATGTGCATCGGGACATTTGTGCGGGTCGGCATCGTACAAACCATCGATGTCGGACAAGAGAATAAGCAGATCCGCTTCGGCGTTCACCGCCACGATGGCACCGAGCGTATCGTTGTCACCGATGGAAATTTCGTCGGTCGCGACACTGTCGTTTTCGTTGATGATGGGAAGCGCCCCGAGTTCCAGCAAACGGAACAACGTACTGTGGAAATTGGCGCGGCGTTCCTCATCGCGCAGGTCGGCGCCCGTGAGCAGGATCTGTGCCACCGTGTGGTTGTATTCGGAAAAGAGTTTATCGTAGGTATACATCAATTCGCATTGTCCCACCGCGGCGGCCGCTTGTTTGGTCGCCATATCGGAGGGGCGTTCTTTGAGCGAGAGTTTGCCCACGCCCATACCGATGGCTCCCGAAGAGACCAAAATCACTTCGTGCCCCGCGTTTTTGAGATCACTGAGGGTGCGGCAGAGTTCTTCCACCCGACGAATATTGAGGTGTCCCGTGGCGTGTGCCAGCGTGGACGTTCCCAATTTGATGACAATGCGCATACCGTTTCGCCTTCTTTAAACAGAAATTACGCATATTGTATCACGAAAATCGACATTCGTCAATTTTTTGTTGTACGAAAACATCATTGAAATCCCCGCCACCTCTGTGTTACAATTCTTTTGGTGAAACGAGGGTGAGAAAATGAAGTTAAAAATTGAAACACGCAACGCCATCTACATCGGCGGCACGTGCGCATTTGCCTATCTGGCGGTGTACATTATGCGCAACATTTTAAGTGCCGTATCGCCGCAAATGCTTGAGCAAAACGTGCTGACAGAGGGCGCGCTCGGCACCCTGTCCTCCGCATTCTTTATCGTGTATGCCGTCGGGCAACTGATCAACGGATTCATCGGCGACCGCATTAAGGCTCATTATATGGTGTGCGGTGGCCTTGTCTTCGCTGCTGTGGCAGGCGTGTTTTTCGCGATCTTTCCCGAATCCGTCCCGACCGCGACCTTCACCTACGGGCTTTCGGGATTCTTTTTGTCGATGGTATTCGGCCCGATGACCAAGATCGTGGCGGAAAACGTGTCGCTGTTATACGTGGAACGGTGCAGCGCCTGTCATGCATTCACCTCACTGTTTGGTTCGCCCGCAGCGGGGCTGATCGCCATGGTGTTGCCGTGGCGCGCGTCCTTGTACGTCACCGCGGTTGTGTTGTTGGCGGTCGGCGTTATCTGTTTTGTTTTCTTTTCGCTGTTTGAAAAACGCGGTATCATCGCGTATAACCGTTATACTCCCACCGAAAAGCAGGGCGGCGGTATCGGTATTTTGTTCCGTCATCAAATTATCAAGTTTACGGTGGTTTCCATTTTGACCGGTGTTGTACGAACGGCAGTGGTATTTTGGTTGCCGACCTATTTGTCACAGTATCTCGGTTTTTCCGCCGAAATTTCGGCACTGCTTTTCACCGTGACGACCTTGCTGATTTCCGCCTCGTCCTTCCTCACGGTGATCGTTTACGAACGCCTCGGCCGCAACCGCGACTGCACGTTGCTTCTCTCTTTTGCTGCTTCGGCGATTTGTTTTATTCTCTTGTATTTCGTAAAGCAACCCGTCCTGAACATCACTCTTATCACCTTGGCGATCTTGTTTGCCAACTGCGCCGCTTCGGTGTTGTGGACCATCTACTGCCCCGGTTTGCGCGAGACGGGACTCGTCTCGGGTGCCACGGGATTCCTCGATTTCGTCAGTTATATGGCCGCCTCGGTTGCGTCCACCTTGTTCGCTAACGCTGTCTCGGACATTGGGTGGAACGGTCTCATTTTGGTCTGGTTTGCCTTGATGGCACTCGGCCTTGTCATTTCGTTGCCGATAAAACGCAAAGCAAAAGCGTGATAAAACGCCCCTTTTTTCGTATGAAAAAAGGGGCGTTTCTATTGACACGTAAGGAGAGTTTGCTATAATAAAGGTGCCATTATTTTGGGAAAGGCGGTATGGTTATGATCTTACACATTATTCGTCACGCAGCCCCCGATTACGAGCACGACACCATCACCGAATACGGTTGGCGCGAGGCACGTGCGCTCGGCGCGTGGATGAAGGATAAACCGTTGGATAAGATCTACACGTCGCCGCGAGGGCGCGCCAAAGACACCGCCTCTCCCACCTGTGAGATCAAAGGGATGACTCCCGAAGTATTGCCGTGGACAGACGAATGTATGGATTATATGGAATCTCACGTTCTCAAACCCGACGATCAGTGTTCCTACCGCTTTTCAGTGCAAACGGGCGCCTACGATTTCGTTGATTTTAAGGATACCGAACGGATGCAAACCATCTATCGGATGAAGCAACATTCCGACGAGTTTTTGGCTTCGCTCGGTTATGTGCGCGAGGGCATTTTCTACAAGGTCGAAAACCACAACGATCAGCACATTGCGGTGTTTTGCCACGGCGGTTTCGGCGCGGAGTGGATCGCGCATCTGCTCGGCATCGGCCCGGGCCTTTCTTTCCCCGCCATTTGCCTTTCTACCACGTCGGTCAACACGTTTGAATTTCAAAATCACGAAAGTGGTTATATCCGTCCTCATCTGCTTGCGTATAACGATGTTGCCCACATCCATGTAGCGCGCGCCAATCATACGTTTTAACCAGCGGCGATCGTCATCTTGACGGTCGCCGTTTTTAGGAAAATAATCGTATAAAATGTGAAAATAATGGTAGATTTCGCCGATTTTTCTAACTACAATGGGATTATGAAGGAGGAATTGGTATGAAAAAACGATTTGCGTGGCCGGTAACACCGCTTGCCAAAGCGGAAAATACGGTCACCTTTCATTCGTGGCGATTTACCCTGTTGACCGAGCGACTAATCCGTTTGGAATTTGACCCGAACGGTGTGTTTGAAGACCGCGCCAGCCAAAGTGCGTTCCACCGTGATTTTCCCGCGGTAACCTACACCGAAAAGCGCACCGACGAGGCACTTACTTTGGATACCGCTTGCTTGCAATTAACTTGCGGCCAATCGCTTGACAGCTTGACCATCACCCTCAAAATCCCGCCTGCCACCACGTGGCATTACGGCGAGCCGTTTGAAACGCTGGGCGGTACGGTGTGCACACTCGACGGTGTGGACGGCGCCATCCCCGTGGACGACGGCGTTTGTTCCCGCAGTGGTTTTGCCGTGTTGGATGACAGCAACCGTATGGTGCTTAACGATGGTTGGGTGGACGTGCGCGCCGAGGGAACAAAAGATTTGTATTTCTTCGGTTACGGCCACGATTACCGCGCCGCCGTGGCGGATTATTATCGCCTGACGGGTATTCCGCCGCTGCTGCCTGCGTACGCGCTGGGCAACTGGTGGAGCCGTTATCACACCTACACGCAACAAGAATATCTCGAGTTGATGGAAAACTTCAAACGCGAGGATATTCCGTTTTCGGTAGCGGTCATCGATATGGATTGGCACTACGTGTACATTCCCGACCGCGAAACGGGATGGACGGGCTACACCTGGAATACCGATTTGTTCCCCGATTATAAGCAATTCCTCAAAGACTTGCACACCTATGACGTGAAAACCGCCCTGAATCTGCACCCCGCCGACGGTATCCGCAAACACGAAGCGATGTATGCCGATATGTGCAAAGCACTTGGCCGTCCCGTGGATGGCGAGCCGTGCAAGTTGGATATTTTAGACCCTGATTATATGGAAAAATATTTTGACGTGGTGCATCATCCCTACGAGCAGGACGGCGTGGATTTTTGGTGGATGGACTGGCAACAAGGCACTGACTATCACTGGATCCACGAACCCAACAAAGACGGCAAATTGCAAGACCGCCGCGAAGTTCTTGACCCGTTGTGGCAACTCAATCACTTGCACATTATGGACATTCAGCGCGACGGCAAGCGCCCGATGTTCTTCTCGCGATACAGTGGTCCCGGCAGTCAACGCTACCCCGTCGGCTTTTCGGGCGATACCAGCATTTCGTGGGAATCCTTAGCGTTTCAACCTGAATTTACCGCCACCTCCTCCAACATCGGCTACGCGTGGTGGAGCCACGATATCGGCGGCCACAACTTTGGCTATCGTGACGATGAGTTGACTGCGCGTTGGTTGCAATTCGGTCTCTTCTCCCCCATCAACCGCTTGCACTCCGCCTACAATCCCTTTATCAACAAAGAACCGTGGGATTACAACACCGACACCGAACGGGTAATGCGCGCGTGTCTCAAACTGCGGCATCAACTGTTCCCGTATCTCTATACGATGAACTACCGCACTCACACGGAATTGCTGCCTCTTGTGCAACCGATGTATTATAGCCATCCCGAGTGTCAAAACGCCTACAACGTGCCGACGCAATATTGGTTTGGCGATCAATTCTTCGTTGCCCCCATCACCCAAAAAGGCGGTGCGGGATCCACCCTCGGTAAGGTGAAAACCTGGATTCCGAGCGGTGTGTGGACCGACTTCTTCACGGGCGCGGTATACGACGGCTTGGGCGGTCGTATGCTGGATTTGTACCGTAACATTGATTCCATTCCCGTGTTGTGCAAAGCGGGTGCCATCGTGCCGTTGCGCACCCATATTCCGCACGACAATCGTTTGTGCGGTGCCGAAGCGTTGGATGTCTTGGTGTTCCCGGGTGGAGACAACACGTTCACCTTGTACGAAGATGCGGGTGACGGCACGGCCTATCAAGAGGGCGCTTTCGCTACCACTGCGATGCACCTTGCCTACACCGACACTAAAACAACCTTCCGTATTGCACCCAGCGAGGGAGATCGCTCTCTCATTCCCGCAACGCGCCAATATACCGTCAAGTTCCGTGGATTTGCCGCGCCTGACCACGTTGCGGTGAACGGTAAAGAGACCGACTTTGCGTTTGATGCTAAGACCCACACGATCACCGTGTCCGTCGAGGCGACCACCGTCGACGGTGTGACGGTGGAGCTGTGCGGAAACGACCTGCGTAACCGTAACGACGACTTCTTTGACAAAGCCGTGGATATTTTGAAACGCAGCCAATGCGGTATGCCGTTCAAAGAAACGTTATACAATCATCTTATCACGTTGCCGCGCGATATCGACGTGTTCAAGATGTTGTTCGACCTGTGGTTTATTGCACCCCCTGCCGAACCCAACGAGCGTGAAGTGTTGTTTGCGATGTTGGAACAATACCAATACGACCGTGAATATCGCCGACCGTAAAGCAAAAGAGCACCGCCGAACTTCGGCGGTGCTCTCTTTTATGGTTTAGTTATACCAATCGGTTTGCAGTTGATCAACCAGCATGGCAATGTCGTGGAAGATGCGAATGGATTCGTGTTCATACGGCGGTAAGGTGGAAGTGATGGCGAGAACGTAAGGGTGATCGCGCCACACAATAGCGCCGTCGTGATAGGCTTGGTTGCCCTGTTCCCCGTATTTATGCCCAATGGTGTACCCTTGTTTACGGCTCTCGTAAGCAAGGTTTACCGCTTCGGGGGTGTCGAGGAAGGTAACGTTGCCGTCATCGTATCCTTCGCTTTGCGCGTTGCCGTTTGTATCCTTCATCATATACTGTTTGCGGCCGGCGAAGGCATCGGGCAACTGTGCTTGCTCGGTAGTCGTAACCAACCAACTGAACAAGTCTTTCGCTTCGGGCGTACCCGTTTCCACGAATTTGGCAATATCTTCAAAGTACAGACCGATATCCTGCGCGGACAGATAGCCGAACTGCGGGCGGGGGTTGACCAAGACACAGTTGTTGTCACGGTTGGCGGAAACGCCGAGGGTGTCAGCATACGTGTTAAACTCACCAAACCCAAAACGGGCGTTGAGCATGTTGTACGCACTGTTATCGGAATAGCGAATGGCATATTCCATCAACTCATCCACCGTAAACTCGGTGCCGATCGGCTTTTCGTCAATGAACGAAGAGCCGCCTTTTTTCTCACGGAGAGTCAGTTTTTCGTTGCCGTCCACGCCTTTGGTCAACAACCATTTGACATACGGCGCTTTGATAACGCTGGCAGCTTGGAAGTTGCGGCCGGCATCGTAGGTAAGGGTGTAACCCGTTTCCAGATCCTTATAATACACCGACAAGGTGCCGCGATAGGCCTTGCAGATTGAGGCCAACCGTTCCACCGTTTCGGCGCTGGGACGTTTCCCGTTGGGGCTGCTGATCTTCAGTGTGGAATCGGCCGCCGCCTCAAAGGTGGTGGGGGTTCCCGTGGTGGTCGTGGTGGTGGGCACCGTGGATGTGGTCGTGGTATCCCCCTCGCCGCCACCGCAAGCACAGCAAGAAAGCAGCATTGTCGCCGCCAAAACACCTGCATACCATCTGTTTCGTTTCATTTGCGTTTCCACCTTTCAAAAAGCAACAACCCAGCCGAGTGTTTCTCTTCCCTCTTTTTTGTGAATTTTTGCTAACTTGAGCGACCAAAATTTGGTTTTTTTGGAATATGCGAAAAAAGTTATAAAAAAAGCTGTCAATTTCGAAAAATGCATTGACAAGCCCACTAATTTCCTATATTATTATATAATGTATCATCATGGGGAGATAGGCCGAATACCGCATATAGTGTAGCATACTTCACACAAAAATGCAAGTCTTTTTTCTGCCTTTTTCGTCGTGGCGTAACTGCCTTTCGAGGTTGAAAATAAACAGGAGGATGGAAGCGAATGGTGAATATCAAACCGGTTCAACTCGGTAACACGACCCGTATGAGTTTTGCCAAGATCAACGAGGCGCTGGAAATGCCCAACTTGATCGAAGTGCAAAAGAACTCGTACAAATGGTTCCTGGAAGAAGGATTGCGTGACGTCTTTAACGACTCCACTGCGATCACCGACTACACGGGCAACCTGATGCTCGAGTTTATCGATTACCGATTGGACGAAACTCCGAAATATACGGTTGAGGAATGCAAGGAGCGCGACGTGACGTATGCCGCCCCCCTGCGCGTGCGTGCACGCCTCATCAACAAAGAAACGGGCGAGATCAAAGAGTCCGAGGTCTTTATGGGCGACTTCCCCATTATGACCGAGAGCGGTACCTTTGTGATCAACGGCGCCGAGCGCGTTATCGTGTCGCAACTCGTGCGTTCGCCCGGTGTGTACTACGGTATGAGTTATGACGGAACGGGTAAGAAACTCTTTACCTCCACCGTTATCCCCAACCGCGGTGCGTGGCTGGAATATGAAACCGATTCGTCCGACGTGTTCTACGTCCGTATCGACAAAAACCGCAAGATCCCCGTCACGGTGTTTGCCCGTGCCCTCGGTCTCGGTTCGGATGCGCAACTGCTCGAGTTCTTCGGCGAAGATGCGCGCATTTTGGCCACCATTGAGAAAGACACCACCAAAAATACCGAAGAAGCCCTTCTCGAAGTGTATCGCAAGTTGCGTCCCGGCGAACCGTTGACGCTTGAAAACTCGCAACAACATTTGGAGAGCCTCTTCTTCGATCCCCGCCGCTACGATCTGTCGCGCGTGGGTCGTTACAAGTACAACAAGAAATTGAGTCTTGCCAACCGTTTGGCCGGCAACCGCCTCAGCCGTCCCGTCGTGAGCGCCCTCACCGGCGAAGTGTTGGCGGAAGAAGGCGAACTGCTCACCCGTGCCCGCGCGACCGAGTTTGAAAACAACGGCGTGTTCGTGGCATACGTCAACGTGGAAGAGCACGGCGACATTCACGAAGTCAAAGTCGTGGCCAACGGCATGGTCGATCTGTCTGCGTTTGTCAGTGAGACCGTATATGAGGCTGTGAAAAAGGTCGTGAACGAGCGCGTCCGCTTCACCGTGTTGCAAGAGATCTTGGAAGCCGCCGAAGACGAGCAAGCTCTCATCGACACCTTGATTGCCCGCGTGGCCGACCTCATTCCCAACCACATTATGGTTGACGACATCCTCTCCTCCATCAACTACGTGTGCTGCCTCGGTCACGACGTGGGCAACACCGATGATATTGACCACCTCGGCAACCGCCGCATTCGTTCGGTGGGTGAATTGTTGCAAAACCAATTCCGCATCGGCTTCTCCCGTATGGAACGCGTGATCCGCGAACGTATGACGTTGCAAGCCCAGGACCAGGATACCGTGACGCCGCAAGCGCTCATCAATATCCGTCCCGTGGTAGCCGCCATTAAAGAATTCTTCGGTTCTTCTCCCCTGTCGCAGTTTATGGACCAAAACAACCCGCTTTCCGAGCTCACGCACAAACGCCGTTTGTCCGCCCTCGGTCCCGGCGGTTTGTCCCGTGACCGCGCCGGTTTCGAAGTGCGTGACGTTCACTACAGCCACTACGGCCGTATGTGCCCGATCGAAACGCCTGAAGGTCCCAACATCGGTCTTATCTCCTACTTGGCGACCTTTGCCCGTATCAACGAATACGGTTTTGTGGAAGCCCCCTATCGCCGCGTCGATAAAGAGACCGGCATCGTGACCAACGACGTGGTGTATATGCCCGCCGACATGGAAGACGATTACATTGTGGCGCAGGCCAACGAACCGCTTGATGAAGACGGCCGCTTTGTCCGTGCCCGTGTCAACGCCCGTTTCCGTGACGAATTCCTCGAGATCGAAAACGACAAGATCGATTTTATGGATATTTCGCCTAAGATGGTCGTTTCGGTCGCCACGGCGATGATCCCCTTCCTCGAAAACGACGACGCCAACCGCGCACTCATGGGCTCCAACATGCAGAAGCAGGCTGTGCCGCTTCTCAAAACGGAAGCGCCCGTGGTCGGTACCGGTATGGAATACAAAGCCGGCGTCGACTCCGGTGTTTGCGTGCTCGCCAAAGAAGCGGGTACCGTTACCGCCGTTTCGGCGGACCGTGTCATGGTCAAACGCGACAGCGATGGTTCCATTGACACTTACCAAATGGTCAAGTTTGCTCGTACCAACCAAGGTACCTGTATCAACCAGCGTCCCGTGGTGTCGGTCGGCGATCACGTGGACCAAAACGCGGTGATTGCCGACGGTCCCGCGACCGACAACGGCGAGATCGCGCTTGGCAAAAACGCCCTCATCGGCTTTATGACCTGGGAAGGTTACAACTACGAAGACGCCGTTCTCATCAACGAGAAGGTCGTTCGTGACGACGTGTTCACCTCCATCCACATCGAAGAATACGAAGTGGAATCCCGTGAAACCAAACTCGGGCCGGAAGAGATCACCCGTGACATTCCCAACGTTGGTGACGACGCGCTGAAAGATCTCGATGAGCGCGGCATCATCCGCATCGGTGCGGAGGTGCGCTCCGGTGATATCCTCGTCGGTAAAGTGACGCCCAAGGGCGAAACCGAACTGACCGCGGAAGAACGCTTGCTCCGCGCCATCTTCGGCGAGAAAGCGCGCGAAGTGCGCGACACCTCTCTTCGCGTACCGCACGGCGAGTACGGTATCATTGTGGACATAAAAGTGTTCACCCGTGAAAACTGCGACGAACTCTCCCCCGGTGTCAACATGGTGGTTCGTTGCTACATTGCCCAAAAACGCAAAATCAGCGTCGGCGATAAGATGGCCGGCCGTCACGGTAACAAGGGCGTTGTGTCCCGCATTCTTCCCAGCGAAGATATGCCGTTCCTGCCCGACGGTACGCCGCTTGATATCGTGCTGAACCCCCTCGGCGTTCCCTCTCGTATGAACATCGGTCAGGTTTTGGAAGTGCACCTCGGCTATGCCGCGAAAGCGCTCGGCTTTAAGGTGATGACCCCCGTGTTCGACGGTGCGCACGAGTCGGATATCCAAGAACTCTTGGAACAAGCCGGCAAAAACCCCAACGGCAAAACCATTTTGTACGACGGTCGTACCGGTGAGCAGTTTGACAACCCCGTTACCGTGGGTTATATGTATTACCTCAAACTCCACCACTTGGTCGACGATAAGATTCACGCCCGTTCCACCGGCCCCTACTCGCTGGTTACGCAACAACCGCTCGGCGGTAAAGCCCAATTCGGCGGTCAGCGCTTCGGTGAAATGGAAGTGTGGGCCCTCGAAGCTTACGGCGCCGCCTACACGTTGCAAGAGATCTTGACCGTGAAGTCGGACGACGTGGTGGGCCGCGTAAAGACCTACGAAGCCATCGTAAAAGGTCAAAACGTGCCGAAATCCGGCGTGCCGGAATCCTTCAAAGTGTTGGTTAAAGAATTGCAATCTCTCGGCCTTGACGTGAAAGTGCTCAACAAGGACAAAGAAGAGATCGATCTGAAACAAACCTTTGAAGAAGACGAAGAATTGAATATGATCACCGTCGACAGCGACGACGCGTTCTCCACCGTGACCGACGAGAATGAACTTGAAGGCTACGGCGTGGAAGAACCCGAACTGGATGACTACACCAGCGAGTTCTTTGGCGTTTCGGACGAGTTTGGCGACGACGATTCGGATGACATTTGAGGAAGGAGACTGATTGACTATGATGGAATTTAACATTTTTGATTCGATTAAGATCGGTCTTGCCTCTCCCGAGCAAATTCGTGCGTGGTCTTATGGTGAAGTGAAGAAGCCCGAGACCATCAACTACCGCACCTTGAAACCCGAGCGCGACGGTCTGTTCTGCGAACGCATTTTCGGGCCTACCAAGGACTGGGAATGCCATTGCGGTAAGTACAAGCGTATTCGTTACAAAGGCAAGATCTGCGACCGCTGCGGCGTGGAAGTGACCCGCGCCAAGGTTCGCCGTGAGCGTATGGGCCACATTGAATTGGCCGCGCCCGTGTCTCACATTTGGTATTTCAAAGGCATTCCCTCTCGTATGGGTCTGCTGCTCGACGTCTCCCCTCGCCTTCTCGAACAGGTACTCTATTTCGCCTCCTACATCGTGGCCGATCCCGGTGACACGCCGTTGCAAGCAAAACAGGTGCTCAGCGAAAAAGACTATCGCGATATGCGCGAGAAGTATGAAGACGATTTTGACGCCGGTATGGGCGCTGAGTACATTCAAAAATTGCTCGCCGCCATCGACCTCGAAAAATTGTCGACCGAGCTGAAAGAAGAACTCGAAGATGCTTCGGGTCAAAAACGTGCTCGTTTGCTCAAACGTTTGGAGGTGGTGGAATCCTTCCGTTTGTCGGGCAACCGCCCCGAATGGATGATTCTCGACGTGGTGCCGGTCATTCCGCCCGACATCCGCCCGATGGTGCAACTTGACGGTGGCCGCTTTGCGACCTCTGACCTCAACGATCTGTACCGTCGTGTCATCAACCGCAACAACCGTTTGAAGAGACTGTTGGAACTCGGCGCACCCGACATCATCGTGCGCAACGAAAAACGTATGTTGCAAGAAGCGGTGGACGCCCTCATCGACAACGGTCGTCGCGGTCGCCCCGTCACGGGTCCCAACAACCGCTCGCTCAAATCCTTGTCCGATATGCTCAAGGGTAAACAAGGTCGTTTCCGTCAAAACCTGCTCGGTAAACGTGTTGACTACTCCGGCCGTTCGGTTATCGTTGTCGGTCCCGAACTGAAGATGTATCAATGCGGTCTGCCGAAAGAAATGGCACTCGAACTGTTCAAACCCTTTGTGATGAAACGTTTGGTGGAAACCGGTCACGCCGGCAACATCAAATCGGCCCGTAAGATGGTCGACCGCGTGCATCCCGACGTGTGGGATGCCCTCGAAGTGGTCATCAAAGACCATCCCGTGATGCTCAACCGTGCTCCCACGCTTCACCGTCTCGGTATCCAAGCGTTTGAGCCTGTGTTGGTCGAAGGCCGCGCCATCAAACTGCATCCCCTTGTGTGTACCGCCTTTAACGCCGACTTTGACGGTGACCAAATGGCCGTGCACGTACCGCTTTCTGCCGAAGCCCAAGCCGAAGCGCGCTTCTTGATGCTCGCTGCCGGCAACCTGCTGAAACCGTCTGACGGACGTCCCGTGGCGGTGCCCACGCAGGATATGGTGCTCGGTTCCTACTACCTCACCGTGCAAAAGCCCGGCGAAATGGGCGAAGGCAAAGTGTTCCGCGATGAAAACGAAGCGATGATGGCGTATCAAGCGCAGGTCATCGGTTTGCACGCACTCATCAAGGTTCGCCGTACGATGGAGATCAACGGTGAGATGAAGTCCCGTTTGGTGGAAACCACCATCGGCCGCATCATCTTCAATCAACCCATCCCGCAAGACCTCGGTTTGTGCCCGCGCGAAACGGAAGACGATCTGTTCTTGTACGAGATCAACTACAAAGTCGGCAAGAAACAATTGTCGCAGATCATTGACAAGTGCATCAAGATCCACGGTCCCGCCCGCACTTCCGAAGTGCTGGATAACATCAAGTCGCAAGGTTACAAGTACTCCACCAAGGGTGCTCTCACCGTCGCGGTGGTGGATGCCTCCATCCCGCCCGAGAAGAAGACCTTGATCGCCGAAGCCGAAGAGGCTGTCGACAAGGTAACCGCGCTGTACAACCGCGGTTTGCTCTCCAACGAAGAGCGTTATCAAATGGTTATCCGTATTTGGAACGATACCACCGACAAGGTCACCAAGGCCTTGAACAACAACATGGATCCGTTCAACCCGATCTACATGATGTCCGACTCCGGCGCTCGTGGTTCGATCAGCCAGATTCGTCAGCTCGCCGGTATGCGTGGTTTGATCGCCAACACCTCGGGTCGTACCATCGAAGTGCCGATTCGTGCGAACTATCGTGAAGGTTTGAACATCCTCGAATACTTCATTTCCTCGCGTGGTGCTCGTAAAGGCTTGGCCGATACGGCTCTGCGTACCGCTGACTCGGGTTACTTGACCCGTCGTTTGGTGGACGTTTCGCAAGACGTTATCATTCGCGAAGCGGATTGCGGCACTTGCGAAGGTATCACCGTGCGCGATATCAAAGACGGCAAGGAAATGATCGAGCCGCTCACCGAGCGTTTGATCGGCCGTTACCTCGTGGAAGATTTCGTCGATCCCGCGACCGGCGAAGTGGTGGTGAGCAAAGACACCATGATGACCGAAAAAGAATCCAATCTTCTCGTCAAGACCTACGGTGTCGAAGAGATCAAGATTCGTTCGGTGCTTACTTGCCACGCGGAACACGGCGTTTGCGCCAAGTGCTACGGTTCCAACCTTGCCACTGTGGATCCCGTCCGCGTGGGTGAAGCGGTGGGTATCATCGCCGCTCAATCGATCGGTGAACCCGGTACGCAGTTGACCATGCGTACCTTCCACACCGGTGGTGTTGCGTCTGCCGAAGATATCACGCAGGGTCTTCCCCGTGTTGAAGAGTTGTTCGAAGGCCGCAAACCGAAGTCGCTTGCCATCATCTCCGAGATCGACGGTGTTGTCCGTTTGGGCGAAGAGAAGAAAAAACGCGTGGTGTACGTGACCTCCGAAGACGGTGCTGACGAGCGCAGCTATCCCATCTCCTTCGGTAGCCGTATCCGTGTACAGGACGGCGACGTGGTGAAGAAGGGTGACCGTCTCACCGAAGGTTCCATCAACCCGCACGACGTGCTCGCGGTCAGCGGTGCCGAAGCGGTGCAAAACTACCTCATCCAAGAAGTACAACGCACCTACCGTATGCAGGGTGTTGACATCAACGACAAGCACGTGGAAGTCATCGTCCGTCAAATGATGCGCAAAGTCAAAGTCGACGAAGCCGGCGATACCTATCTGCTGGGCGGCGCGATGATCGACCGTAGCCAATTTGACGAAGAAAACGCCCGTGTGCGTGCTCGTATCGAGGCGGGTGAAGTTCACCTCAAAGAGGCGACCTGCTCCCCTGTGCTCTTGGGTATCACCAAAGCGTCGTTGTCCACTGACTCGTTCTTGTCGGCGGCTTCCTTCCAAGAAACCACCCGTGTGTTGACCGATGCCGCCATCAAAGGCAAGGTCGATCCGCTCTTGGGTCTGAAGGAAAACGTCATCATTGGTAAACTCATTCCTGCCGGTACCGGTATGCAAGAGTACAGCAACGCGGAAGCCGTGAACACCCACGCTTCCAGCGACGATCCGTACGTGACGGCGCTTCGTTCTCTCCTCGGTGAAGAAGAGGATGCCGAACCCGAACTGATCGAAGAATAAGTCTTATAAAACGAACCCGAGCCGATGTCTTTCGACATCGGCTCGGGTTTTCTCTTTTATCCTTGCGGGTTATAACTAGGTTTTGTTGTTGTCGTTGTAGTCGGCGTGGCCGTTTCTGAAAATTTGCCGCCCAGCAATTCTTCCAATACGGTGACCAGTTCTGTCAGCGTCATATCGGTCGTCAATAAACGATGGTAAAATCCGTCTTTTTGGAACGTTACCATAAAATCGCCCACATCCACAGACCCATACTCCGAAGTGTTTTGGTAGATTATCACCTCTATTCCATTTGCGTAGGATGCCTTGGCTCCGCCGGGACCATATTGGATGTTTGTGGCCGGATAGGCTGTTTTTCCGACATAAAGACGCAAACTATTCGTACTGTTTCCCTTTGTGCATTGCACGTAGCCGTCCTCCACCTTGGCCGGATCGGGGGAATTTTCATTAGGAAGGCGATAACGACATTCCATCGCGGCAAAACCGCTCGGCAAGGCAATGGGGTACTTTTGCAAAAATTCCGACATAGGAATGACGTCTGTCGTTTTCAATCCGAGGGATCTCAACAGGTACTTAAACCTACCGGCATTAACAATCACACCGGGAATTTCGGCTTGTTGATTTTGGGATGTGGTGGTCGTAACGGTTGTGGTGGGTGCCGTTGCGGCTCCCGGTTCGACCACCGTAAACTCGTTGCTGAGCACCCATTCACCATTGATTTGCAACGCGACTCTGTACGATTGCCCCACGCTCAACGAATATTGCGACAGGTTGATGGCGTTGCGTTTCGAAACACCATCCACTTGTACAACGTATGCGATCGACTTATATGTTCCGGTCGTGTTAGGATATATTACCCATTGTTCCTCGCCAACCTGTTGAAAAAGAAAATACCGTTCGCCATAATTGAACTTTTCACCCGTATTGTTTATCAAGGAGAAGTAAAGCGTTTCGTTGACGGTATATTCCGTCCGCTCCAATTCTACCTCCACATCGCCACGAAAATCGTTGGCGCCGAATCTCGTCGTTTGTGTACCGAGGGTTGGGCGTGTCGCTGTAGTGGTTGTGGTTGTTGCAGGGGTAGTGCTCGGTGTGGTTGAGGTTGTTACCTCTTCCAAATGATAGATGGCAAACACCTTGCCGATTTGGACGGGATAGGTTTCGGCTACCTCACCGCCGTACACCACACGAATCTTCATACCTTTTGTCAATGCGGGAGCGGGCGTTGCGGAAATCACGTTGGTGGTGATGCTGGCTTTGTCCCCAACATTTCCGCCACTGATAATCTCATCGACACTCACCAGCGCACTGCCGTTATACACTTCCAACACAGTGGCATTGAAGGAGGATTGTCTGTTTGGAACCGAGGTTGTTGTTTGGGGTATCGCGGTTGTTTTTCGCGTTTCGGGAAGCGTAAAAGCCAACGTCATAGGAAAGGCGATGGGTTGTTCGGTCTGCGGCGAGAAAGTGAAATACTTCGTGAGTTGATACTCCCCTTTCGCCACACATGCGCTGATATCCAAGGTTTCCACAAAGATACCGCCCGGTTCAACCGTATACAACACCGTGTCCCATCCGTATCCTTCGGGCGGGAACATGTTCTTGCCGTTGTGCGAAAGGGTGAACGACGGATCAAAGGTGATGGTCTTGTCGGTGCGGTTTTCCCAACGCACCCGCATATACAGTCGCCCGTCTTGTTCCTGACAGCCCACGCAGTCAAAGGAAATGCCTTCGTAACCGCCGAGCGATTCGGGATCGACGATGCAATCCATCACCGTGAGAGGACCCGTGGGCGGGCTGGTGGGTCGACCGATCAGCGTCGTCTGTCCCACAGGGCTCAAGCGGAAGATCCAATCGATGGTTGATAAGCGTCCTATCGCCAAATATATCTCGCCGTTTTGTTGTTCCAGCAAATAATAGCATTCCTTCGCATCGGCATTGATATAGGACACGGTATGCTTGTTGTTTTCACGCAAGATCTTGGCGGAATAGCCCGCATCCCACCAATCCTCGGTGAGCGCGTAGTCAAAACGCGTGCGGTCCAATTTGTCCTGTGTGAGGGCGCCGATCTCTTTCCACTCTCCGTCTTTCCGTATTTGCAGATACACGCTATCCTCGGTGATATACACGTTCGGTACGGTGCCGTCGGTGTATTTTGCATCGGGGACTTTGTCGTTGCCGTATACCACGCCTTCGCCCGCGTATTGCCAACCGACAAAGGAATAGATACGGTCGATGGTAAAATCGACGTAGGCGGTGTACTTCGTTTCGGGAGCGGACTCCAAATAGACTTCCGTTTCCAAGCGATAATGACCGTTTTGCGAGAGGTCATACGCACCGATGGCGTAGGTTTTTGTTGTTTCGCCGCCGGGCAATAACGCGTGCAAGATATCCGCGAAAATCGGCGGTTCAATCTCCGGACAGGGTTTCCCGTCACGGGAATAGAGGGTAAAGTATTCGCCGAAGCACAAGGTGTCATCGGTATCGTTTTTGATCGTCACGGTGATATACGGATCGGCGTGGTTGATGCTGCCCTCACGGTAATGGAACAGCACGTTTTCACAGTCAACGCCGCTGCTGACACCAACGATGCCGTAATTGGTCGAGTGTTCCTCGTCCTGCGGAACGGTAAGAAACCCGATCGCCACCGCCACGCAAGCGAGCAACGCGATCACAATGACCCAAAACGCGGGCTTTTTGTAGTGCAGCACCGATTTGATGCGGCCTTTGACACCCGTTTCACCAAACGCGAGCGGACAAGCAGTCAATCGTTTGCGCGGCACACTGCAGTTAATGAGGGCATCGGCATACGGTTTTTTCTGTTCTTCACCGCACGTGGCCAACACCTTTTCGTCACACGCGAGTTCAATATCGCGGCAGAGCAACACGTATGCCACCCACAACAAGGGATTGAACCAATATACCGCGAGCAACGCAAAGCCGAGCGGTTTCCACCAGTGGTCGCGGCGAGCCAAATGTGCTTGTTCGTGAGCAATGACGTAGCGTTGGTCCTCCTCCCCCATATCCGACGGCAAATAAATGCGCGGGCGGAACAACCCCAAAATAAACGGAGAGTCCACGCGGTCACAACGATAGACGTTATCGGAGAACAAGGCGGCTTCCCGCACACGGCGGCGCACCGACAGATAACTTACCAGCGCATAGCACAGCATCGCCAATACACCGATCGCCCAAACAAGGCCGCCGATAAACAACCACACTTGCACGGGATTGACGCCGGCCCCCACTTGCGGGGCTAAGTTTTCGCCAATAACGGGATTGACAAGCTGATCCACCTCAAAGATGCCCGTGTTGACAGAGGGGACGGTCGCATACACGATCTCATCGGGGATGGTTTGGGAGGTTGGCAACAAACTGAGCGCGCTTTCGATGGAAAACGGCATCAAAAGTCGCACACCCACGATGCCCCACAACAGACAGCGGATATATTTGGGGGCTTTGGCAAAGCAAAATCGCAACAGTAACACGGCCGCGATCAGCCACGACGTCGAAATACTGACGTTGAACAGATGTAACATCACGTTTTCCATCATTATCCCTCCTCGTATCGGGCAACCATTGCGCGCAAACTTTCCACTTCTTCTTTTTTCAGCGGTCGACCGTTGGTGAAGGCGGCCAAAAAGGCCGGTAACGACCCGTGAAAAGTCTGTTCCACGAATTTTTCGCTCTGCAAAGCATAAAATCGCTCACGCGATACACAAGACGTGACGGTGCCGCCGTTGTTTTGGAACAACCCTTTTTCACACAAGCGCTTGAGCACCGTATAGGTGGTGGATTTTTTCCAGGCAAATTCCAATTCGCTTTGGCGCGCCAATTCGGTTGAGGAAATCGGCTCGTTTTCCCAAATGATATCGGCAAAACGCGATTCGATCGCACCCATTTGGTATTCGGTCACGGCAATCACTCCATTCTACAAGTTGTCGACCAACTTTAGTCTACACTATGTAGACCGATTTGTCAAGAGAAAAAAGGCAAAAAAATCCCGTCTGCAAATGCAGACGGGATTTTTAACAGCGATTATCGCAACAAATTACTCGTTAATTTTGGTAACAACACCGGAGCCAACGGTACGGCCGCCTTCACGGATAGCGAAACGGAGACCTTCTTCGATAGCGATGGGGGTGATAAGTTCAACGTCCATTTCCACGTTGTCACCGGGCATGCACATCTCCGTGCCGGCAGGCAGTTGGATGACACCGGTCACGTCGGTGGTACGGAAGTAGAATTGAGGACGATAGTTGTTGAAGAACGGGGTGTGACGGCCGCCTTCATCCTTGGACAAGACGTACACTTGGCCATGGAATTTGGTGTGGGGGTTGATGGTGCCGGGTTTGCAGAGAACTTGACCACGTTCAATCTCGGTTCTTTGCACGCCACGGAGAAGAGCACCGATATTGTCGCCGGCTTCCGCGTAGTCGAGGAGTTTACGGAACATTTCGATACCGGTAACAACCGTCTTTTTACGCTCGTCGGTCAAACCGATGATTTCCACTTCGTCGGACATATTGAGTTGGCCACGTTCCACACGGCCGGTAGCAACAGTACCACGACCGGTGATGGTGAACACGTCTTCAACAGGCATCAGGAAGGGTTTGTCGGTGGTACGTTCCGGAGAAGGAATGTAGCTGTCGACAGCTTCCATGAGCTCGAGGATCGGCGCGTATTCGGCAACGCCTTCAACAGCGGTAGCGCCGGACTCGAGAGCGGCCAAAGCGGAACCTTTGATGATCGGGGTGTCGTCGCCCGGGAAGTCGTACTCGTTGAGGAGTTCGCGGATTTCCATTTCGACGAGCTCGAGCAATTCGGGATCGTCAACTTGGTCGCATTTGTTCATGAACACAACGATGTACGGCACGCCAACCTGACGGGAGAGCAGGATGTGCTCACGGGTCTGGGGCATCGGACCGTCAGCAGCGGACACAACGAGGATAGCGCCGTCCATCTGAGCAGCACCGGTGATCA
>JAFSFY010000020.1 GCA_017434985.1 Clostridia bacterium
CTTGTTGATTAGCAAACAATCCCCCAGTCAGCCTGTCGGCTGACAGCCCCCTTTACACAAGGGGGCCACCGCTGCGGCGGAACTCCCCATAGCTAAAGCTTTATGGTACCACCAGCACTGCTGGTGGTTTTTCCCTACAATAACAAAAACCCGCCCTGCAGGGCGGGTTTTTTACATTTTCTCAATCAAAGCAAACACGGCTGCTTGTTGTTCTTCGCTCAACCGTGTCCATACGTTCAACAATTTCTTTTCGGACGCTGTCAGCGTTACGGCATCGTCTCCGTCGGCAAACAATTGCGAAAGGGTGATACCAAAGGCTGTGCAAATTTTGTTTAACGATGCCATCGACGGCGTCGCGTGTTTGCAATACCACGACGAAATAGTGGATTGCGGAAGGCCCGCGCGTTCTGCCAATACATACTCCGTCCAACCGCGCGCTTCACGCTCTTTCGTGATGGTTTCCAGCACTTTTTGCATAACCCTCACCCCTCTTTCTGTTTCTTCGTTCAGTATACTCCACTTTATCGTTGCAAAATAATTATTTTTGTCGTATATTTATTACGATAAACAAAAATAAAGAGGTGCGAATATGAGCGATCACTCGCTGGAGGGGTATTTGGCACGGCAAACAGCAGACGAACTGCGTATAATGCTATCGTATTATCGCGAACAAAAGGAGGTTGACATCGTCGCAACAATTGAAATGTTGCTTAAGAAGCAAGAAACCCGCCCTGCCGATTGATTGGCGAGCGGGTTTTGTTTATTGCGTGTAAGCTTTCAGTGTTTTCAATCCACTTTCGAGGGCGGGCAAGCACTCTTCCGGCCCTTCAAATTCCAACGTGACAAACCCGTCATAGCCGCTGTCTTTCAGGATACGCAGGCAGGACGCCACCGGCACCACACCGTGCCCCGGAATTGTTCCGCGCAACCAACGGCGCCCCGCCGTGGGGAAAAAGCCGTCGGGACACTCGGCATCGGTTTTCAGCAAAAAATCTTTGGCATGAACGTGCACGGTATACCGCGCCGCCACCGAAACGGCGTGTCGCGGGTCAACGTCGACACACAAAAAGTTGCCGACATCACACAACCAACCGTAATTCGGGTGTCTCACCGCGCGGATAAGCGCTTCCACACGTTCGGGATACTGAAAAATATACCCGTGGTTTTCGGTGCAGGTGCGAACGCCTTTGGCAGCCGCGTATTCCGTCACGCGGCGAATGTGCGGTACCATTTGAGTGACGGCGTCCTCCCACGAATACAGCGGGTTATCGGGCAGTTTGCTGCACACGTCGTGGCGAAGGAGCGGCGCACCGAGCGCTTCGCACACGTCCACACACGCGCACACGCGTGCGACTTCCGCTTCAATGTCCTCCGCCAAAAAATCGGCGCCGACGGTGTAGGCAACGATCGGCAAACCAATGTTTTCGCAACGTTGACGGATCTCTCGAGCGAGCGACAGGGGGTCATCCCCCTCAAGGTCGATAAACTCGATGCCCTCGAACCCGAGCGCCTTGGCTTTGTCGCACAAGTCGAGATAGGTGCATCCCGTTTCCTTTCGATATTTCCCAAAACTGTATGACGATACCGACAGTTTCATCGCCGATCACTCCTTTGGGTTTCAGTGTATCACACCTCGTCCACTCTCGTCAACAAAAAACCGCCTCGTTTGACGCGAGGCGGTTTTGATCAATATTCGTTACACAACAAGTGAAGCGGTGCTTCATCTTCTTCAATGGCAGGAAAACGACCAACCTCATCATAAAAGCGGTTGTCTGCGGCGTCGTCATTACACATCGACACTTCCGCCACCAACACGGTCCCTTTGCCCTCTTCACCCCAAAAACGGTGATACAAACCGGGAGTCAGCGTGATGCTTTGACCGGGTTCCAACCGTACCACCAAACCGGCCGCGAGCGTATGTTTGACACCGTCTATCGAAACCGTGACGGGTGTGTCGGCCAAGTTTTCATCCTCGGTGGAATTGTACAGCTTGATCATCAAGTTACCGCCGCCGCGATTGATGATATCTTCCATTTTATGCCAATGAAAATGCATCGGCGTGATTTGGCTTTCTTGCACCACCATCAATTTTTCGGCATACGGTTTCGGGTAGTGTTGCGGTTGTTTTTGGTTGCCGTTTCGCAGGGTGATGAGCAGCAGACCGCACTCATCAAAGTTTCCCGAGCCAAAATCGGTGATATCCCAACCGAGCATATTGTCGCGGATTTCGGCAACCTCTGCCCCTTTTTGTTTCCATTCTTCGGGAGTCCATTGCGTAAAGGGCGGCAAGGAAATCTTGTATTCCTCAAACAACGCCTTGGCACCACGGATTGCCCCGTTAATTTCCGAGCGTTTCATACGTTACGTTCTCCTTTTTGATCGACGTCGATAAACTCAATGCCGACGCGTTTGCAATAGTCTTTTAATTGTTGTTTGTAGTTTCCGTAGCAAACCATCCAATGATGGCCGCACCCTTGCATGGTGATGTCCTCACAAATATCCAACACCGGTCTCTCGGTGCGGATCTTGATGGGTGTTCCCGGAAATTCCATTCCGCAGGGAACGGCTTCACCCGTCATAACCGACATTCGGAGCGTGCCGCCGTGCCCGACCAAATCGGCCGCCGTGACAAAACCCGGCTTACACACGAATCGGCCGCACACCCCTTGTTCCATAATACGGACGGGGCATAATTCCACGTCGCCGTCGGAATTCGCCATCGCAAAACCCGTGTTGCCGCAATGAGCAAACAGCAACGTATTGTCTTCGGCATCCGGTTTCAGAATATCGGTGCAATTCACGCAGTCGCCCGACAACACGTTCAAAATTTTCATCATAACGGTGTTGTTGACGTCGCCCTCGCAAGCACACACAACGCCTTCTTCCGCAAGCAAAGCACCCGCGAGGCAAATTTTACCCATATATTTGGTGTAGCATTTGATGGCCAGTCCCGCCAAACCGTAACGGTCAACCAACGCTTTCATCGCCAAATAATAGGCAGCTGATTCGCGCAGTTGCGCATCGGTGGACGTGATGCGACAAAACCGCAATTTTAACGATTCACAAAGGCGAGCAACGTCGGACTCGTCGGCCTTTGCCACCTCTTCCAGCAGTTCGCTTTCGTCGATGGTAACCACGCGAGCACCAAACGTTTCCAGCAAGGCAAACTCATCGAAGGCGGTTTCGGTCATGCCTGCACAGCGGTTGCCGATGGATGCCACGCGCACGTGTTTCATCCGTTCCGCCACATCCAACACGCGCAGTTGCTGCAAGATCTTATCGGTAACCGCCGCGTCGCCCGCCTCGCCAAACACAAATCCAAAATCCGAAAACCCGATATCGCGAAACACCGAACCGATTTGTTGCACACCACACAACGAGCCGGTATCCACGCCCGGATAGGCGTGCAAAATCACGGGTTTGCCAAAATAACCCAGCAAATCGAGCAGGTGATGATCTTCACTCCACGTGCCGACACAAACCAGCAGAACGTCAAAAGAACGTTCGCTCAAATAGTTTTTCGCTTGCAACATCGTTTCAAAATTATACATCACGATGTTACTGTCCAATACGTCAACTCCCGCCTCACGCAAAGAAGCAACGGTTGTTTGATACAGCGACGGCGTTTTGTCAAACCCCACCTCGTATTCGCCGGCCAAAGCAACCGCGGCAACGGTTAATTGCAACATAACGGCATCCTCCCGTATTTATTTTCGATCAAGGCAACACGCGATACGGAACCACGCGGAAGGCATCGTTTGCCATACGGAATCCTTCCGCATATTCCACACCGCATTGCAATCCTCGGTATTTCGCAATAATGGTGTATTGGTCAAAAAAGTTTTTGTCGCCCAAACTATCCTTGTAATTGTCCGACATCCACGAAATTTGGCTTTGGTGAGCATAACACATTTCCAATTTCTTTTCGAAATAGTCGGTGATGTCCACGTATTCCGTGGGCACAAAACCCAGTCCGTTAACCGGTTCAAAATACGCAATCGTGGGGATCTTTTCGTACGGTTTGTTGCGGGTTTGAATTTTGGCAACGGGGATCATCACCGCAATATCGTTGATGATCTTGCTGGTGAGTTCGTGGTCGGGATTGTAATCCTCGGGATTGTGCGTCAAAATAATATCCGCTTTGCAATACCGAACCAGGTCAATAAACGCCAAGCGAGCGTTTCTGTCTTCGAAAAACATTTCGTCATCGTAGTCGAGGCACACGTATTCCGCACCGATAACGGCCGCCGCTTTGCGCGCTTCCTCTTTACGAATTCTGGCGATCTCGTCCATCGAAAGCGTGGCAGAACCTACGTTTCCGTTGGTGGCGGTGGCGGTAAACACCTTGTGACCTTGTGCGGCATATTTGGCAAGCGTTCCTCCGCAGGAAGTTTCCACGTCGTCCGGATGTGCTCCTATGGCAAGAATGTTCATACCGATAGCCTTCCTTTCACATATCGTATCAAAACAACAACGCGAGGGCACCGTTGCCGATGCCCTCGCACGTTCATTATGACATCAGCCCTGTTTCCATCTTTGAATCACGCAGGTCACGCGGCCGCCTTCTTCGTTGATGATCTCATAATCACCAAACGAAGCAGGAATGACCAACGTTGAAAACTTATCGCACTCCGCTTTCAACGCAGGGTTGGTTTTGGAACGCACCGTCACCTTGGTCGCCACGGTGGGGGTAAACATATGCATAAACTTGCCTTCGGTGCTGTATTCCGCTTTCTTTTCGAAGTGGATACGTTCCACGTGATACGGCATCACCGAATGGGTCTTATAGCGATCAATGAAGTAATCGGGGGTCCATTTCACCACCAAGGGGGTGGAGAGCAGGTTGTCCTTGACCCACGATTCGCGACGGGTCTTTTCCATATTACGACCGTGCTCAAGATGCATTTTGAGCGGTTTGCCGGTCATGGTCTTGGCATCGTCGTCCCACGAAGGTCTGGCGAAGTCGTACTCAAAGAAGGAGTATTCCGTACCGTTGATGCTGGGATTGGTATCCATTTCGAGCACCATTTGGTTACCGCCGTGGCCGTGCATCGTTCCGGGCGGAATGAGGTAGAGGTCGCCTTCTTTACTGTTCCAGTTGGCGATGAAGTCTTTCCAATTTTCGATGGGGGTGATGTTTTGCGATTGTTCGCACAAGCGCTCCCATTCTTCGATATCGGCATCGTCTTTGAAGCCCATCCAGGTGTTGGCACCTTCGTACGCCTCCGCGATGTAGTAGGTCTCGTAACGGCCGAGCGGCTCGTCAAAATGATCTTCTACGTATTTGCTGCTGGGGTGAATGTGCATCGGCATACTGATGCGTTCTGCCGGTTGCGGTGTGGGATGCCAACCGTCGTCCAACCAAATATCCAGCGGGAACAAACCGGGATAGCGCGCGTTGATGAGTTCACCCACCAATTCTTTGCCGTATTGCATCGCATTGAGCATCGGCATCGAAATGCTTCTTTCGCCGCCGAAGTCGATCAAAATGCGCAGTTCAGGACCGGCAATTTTGTTCCACGCGTTGTTGGCAAGACCTTCCACGCCGTAATCCATCTGCTCGTAGCGATAGGCACCCCACGGACCGGGGCTGAAAATCTTCACTTCGTGAATCGGGTATTTGACCAACGTGGACATAATCTCGTCATAGGACGCACGGGGAATCAACACCAGATCGTCCTCAAAATAGTTTTCCACGTAATAGTCCATCGCGCCGTACATATAGTCTTTTTGACGCTTCAACATATAGTAGTCGGAATAGTTATACTCTTTCCAGCTATAGGCCTGCGTCGGCTCGGTGCAACCAAAGGTGCACAGTTTGCCGGTCCACATATCCCATTGCACTTTTTGGTGGGTGTTGTCCACGTAGCATTTCACGTCGATCATGTCGGCCAACTCGGCAATCGCCGCGCCCACGCCGTACACGATGGTCACGTCACCGGTCTTGGCGGCAAGTTTGGCTTTGAGAGCCGCAATCGCCTCGGCTTTCATCACGTCTTGAATGACGCCGACTTTGTTCACCTTACCGAAACCGGGGTCATCGGTCACGTAGGGTTGGTTGTAGGCCACGATCTCTTCGCGGGTCACGTACAGCGAAGTCGCGTCGATAAGCACGGCTTTTTGGCCTTTTTCTTCGACTTTTTTCGCCAACGCTTCCGCAATTTTGCGATAGTCAATACCGTACCAACCGTCAATTGCGATGGTGGCGGCACCTTTGTCCGCAAGCGCGGATAACACCTTGTCCCAACCAAAGACGACGGCATCTTTGTTTTGCGCGGAAATCACGATTTTATTATCCGCGTTTTTAATGGATTCATAAACGGGCATATCAGTTTCCTCCTTATGATGTGTCTGGATACTCTCCACCTTGAGTCTATCATATCGCCCGCTACCATTACCACAAAATCAAAGCCGTCTTTCTTGAATTTGAAGCCGTCCGAAAAACAAAGAATTTTTCGGTTTTTTGTAAAAAAAGCACAAACCGCCGTAAGTAGTATCGCTTACGACGGTTTGTGTGTGTTTCGATATTCGCGCGGCGCCGCGCCGTAGGTTTTCTTGAACACCACCGAGAAGTAATTGGCATCCGCAAACCCCACCTTTTGTGCGATCGCCGTAATGGGAAGCGACGTTTTTTCGAGCAACTGTGCCGCCTTTTCCAATCGCAGTTGCACGACGTAACCGTTGACCGATACACCGTGCACCTTTTTGAAATAATAACCGAAATACGATTCGGAATAGCCCGAACCTTTGGCCACGTCCTTGACGGAAATGTCCCGCTCGTAATTTTCTTTGATGTATGCCAACGAGCGCATACACGCGTCGACGACCGAAGCGTTCGACCCGCATTCGCCGCATTGCTCGTACAAGCGTTCGAACATATACCCGAGCGGAAGAATAAGCGCTTCTTCCGCCGCGGCGAGGATATGCAACTGTACAATCACTTTTTGTCCGTGCTTGATCGCAACGACCGCCGTCTCCCGCTCACCGCCGTACAAAAACGGAAACCATTCGTCCTCCGTATAAGGCGCAAAAAGCACGTCCCATTCGCTTAACCGAACGGGGCATCCGTTTGTATTGAGGAATTGCAGATACGCGGCAATGTCGCGCCGTGTTTTCTTCGTCATACCGTTTCCCACCGCCTTGTTTTCATCCCCATTGTACCATTCTTCTACAAAAATGCAAGTGAGGAAAAGAAAAAGACCCGACAAGCGGGTCCTCAAGACAACAATTCTTCGTAGGTCACGTTGAAGATCTTCTTCAGTAAAATCAGTTCGTCGGGGTATAGCCGAAGGGAGCCGAACCTCCCGCCGCCCGTAGGACGACTTTTCGGCATAAGCCTTGTCTCGTCGTTTGAAATACGCCCGTATATCGGCACTCCTCGACTACGTTTCTGCTCGAAAAGTCGTGCCTACGGGTTGTGAGCAAGTCAAAAATAAGGATTTTGGCTTGTAACAAGGCTTGCGAGTGAAGAAATACTGTACGTATTTCGAGCGAGCGTAACGACGATACAAGGAAAAATCATATTTTTGACCGATGGGAGTTCGGCTCCCTTCGGCTATATGTGTCGCTGTCCCACTTCGATCTTGGCAACGGCATTGCGGGTGATATCGCACCCTTCAACCTGCAATTTGGCGGCCAATCGCTCTTGCGTCAATCCCGCTTGCAGTCGGAATTTTCGCACGTTTTGGCCAACTTTCCTTTCCACCGTTGGGTTCATTGCCACGCCTCCTTTGCACCTGTTCAAGAACAATCTGTTCGACAATAGTATAGAAGAATGTTATGGTAAGAATGCGCTTATATAGGTGCAGTCTTAAAAAAGGAGGTTGGTTTGATGGAAAAATATTCGTTAGAATCATATCTGAAAAGACGCACCGACGCCGAATTGCTGCTGTTATCAAAGCGAAACGATCTCGATTGGGAAACGCGCGACCTCGTTCATACGCTTTTGCGTACCCGCACCGCTTCCTTTTCCATGCGGCAACGCCCCTGCTCCTCTTTTTTTCACAAAATCCACTTTTGCCTTGCGCGTCCGCTCGGAGTATGGTATACTGATTCTGTATTTTGACTTCAGAGGAGGAGCTCCCCTATGAAAGATTCTCGTGTTTCCGTGAAAGAGAACGGCTTTCGTCAGGCGTTGCCGACGATCTGTTGCGTGCTCTTGACCGTGCTCTTACTGGCGCTGATGTGGCTCATCACCGGCAAGGCGTCCATCGTGTCCGGTATGACCAACGCGCAACGCATTGCCTGCAGCGGCGGCATTGCGGCGTTGATGGGTTCGCTTATGTGCGTACTTTCTAATGCCCTCAGCGGTCAATCGGTCGCGCCGGAAAATCGCCCCAATTGGTACTATCCCGTGATGTCGGGCGTGTTGTCGCTCGGCGCGATGTGTGTCGCGTATACCTTCGTGGGTATGTGGCCGTTCGGCACCGAAACGGGGATGGTGGTGGATATGCACCACCAATACGCGCCGCTTCTTGCCGGTTTGCGTGACAACATTTTGACGGGTGACCTGTCGGTCTATTCGTGGGAAGTGGGACTTGGCGCCAACTACATCTCCCTCTTCGGCTACTATTTGGCAAGCCCGCTCAACATTTTGCTCATTTTGTTCCCCAAAGCGTTGCTTGCCGAAGGCATTTTGGTGATCACCCTCATCAAAAATGCGTTGTGCGGCGCTTTCTTCGGGTTGTGCGTGCAACACGTCTACCGTCGCAAAGGGCTCATCATCCCGCTCGTTTCGGTGATGTATTCCATGATGATGTATCTGCTCGCGTATTCGTGGAACATTATGTGGTTGGACGTCGTGATGGTATTACCGCTGGCTGTGCTCGGTTTTGAACATTTGATGAAGACCGGCCGCTATTTGCCGTACGTGTTGTCGCTGACCTACTGCTTGTACGCCAACTATTACATCGGCTTTATGTTGTGCATCTTCCTCGTGTTTTACTACGTGGCATTCGTGTTGCGTCAACGGTTGAGCGGTCGCGAATTCGCGGTCAGTTTCGGGCGTTTTGCGGGATTTTCGGTGCTCGGTGCGGCGTTGGCCGCGGCGATGCTCATCCCCGTGTTCCTCGCGCTGAAACAAACGTCGGCGGCAGAAAACGATCTGCCCAAACTCACCAACACCATTGACATTTTCGAACTCATCGGGCGCCATTTGGCGGGCACCACCCCCACCATTCGTTCGGGCAACCTGCCCAATATGTATTGCGGTGTGTTGTCGGCCATCTGCATTCCGCTGTTTGCCACCAACAAAGGTATTCCGCTTCGCCGCCGCGCGGCGTATATGGGCGTGTGGCTCGTCCTGCTCATCACCTTCGTCATCAACGTCACCGACCTCGCGTGGCACGGTCTGCACTCCCCCAACGACCTGCCTTATCGTTTCTCGTTCGTCTATTCCTTCTTCGTTTTGTTGATGGCGTTTGAAGTGCTCTCGCATCTGCAGGATATCACCTCCAAACAAATTCTCAGCGTGTTTGCCTGCGGCGTTGCCTATCTTGTGTTTGAAGAACATTTCGGCGAGGACAAGACCTACGGCTTCAACACCATTTACATCAACCTGCTCATTATGGCCGTGTATGCCGTCGTGTTGCTCGCCATCGCCAACCGCAAGCTGGTCAAGCAAGTGGCCTACGCCTTGCTGCTTTTGTGCGTGACGGCGGAAATGACCCTCAACAGCGGATACGCGTTGGTGCGGGTGAACAAGCAAGAATACTACACCAACCACAACGATTACGTGGACAACAACGTCACCGCACTGTTGCACGAAACGGTGGACCGTATGCAAGAAGTGGGCGACCGCGTGGCGGAAGGCGATTTCTATCGCTTGGAATTCCTGCCGCGCCGCACCTGTGTGGACACCGCGCTGTATCAATACCGCGGTCTCACCACCTTCTCCTCCAGCAACTATTACACCACCACCAAACTGCTCGGCGGTCTCGGCTACGCCGTCAACGGCGTTAACAGCCATCTGTATCGCTCGTTCGTGCCGTTTACCGACTCGTTGCTCGGCATCAAGTACGTGGCGTTGGAGGTCAAGTTGACCGATCACCAACAGCTCAAATATCTCGAGACGCTCAACAAAAAGAGCCAATCCTATTCCATCTACGAAAACACCGACGCGTTGGCGCTCGGCTATATGGTGTCGGATGACGTGAAGGACTATTCCTACACCAAATACGACCCGTTTGCCTCGCAAAACGAGCTCTTTACCGCCATCACCGGTATTGACGAAGAGTTGTACACCTTACATCCGTTTGAGGGCAGTGCCGGCGGTTCTACCTCGGGCGAAACGTGGTTCCAAATCAAATCGAGCGGGTCGTCTGCTTCGGGCGTGTTCACCGCCAAATTGACCGAAAGCGGCCAAACCTTTATCTACGTCGACTGCAGTGCGGCGAAAACCATTTCGGTGGCGTCCTCCTCCTCGTCGTGGAGCGTTACCCCGCACGAGCCGTTTATCATTGACGGCGGTTTCGGCACCGTCGGTGACGCCTTTACGATGAACATCAACTCCGACATTGCTTGCTCGGGCAACTTCTACGTGGCCACCATGAATGCCGACGTGTACGAGCGCGGTATGGCCATTCTGCGCGAATCTCAACTCGAGGTGTCTTCTTTCTCCAATACGCGCGTCAAGGGCTCGGTCAACGCCGTTAACGCCGGCACGATGATGACCTCCATTCCGTACGACGCAGGTTGGACCGTCAAAGTGGACGGCAAACGCGTGCCCACCTACGCGGTGGACAAAGGCTTCCTCGCCTTTGCGGTGGAAAGCGGCAATCACACCGTCACCATGACCTACTCGCCGCAAGGCTTTGCTCTCGGCGTGGTGATCTCGGTGCTGGCGCTGGCCGTGTTGTTCGCGCTTATCTTCCAAAAACGTTGGATGCCCCTCGTTCAAAAAATACGCGCCAAATCCGCCAAAAGCGAGAAATAAGCCTCTCCCGTCAACCATTCCCACAGCACTTGTATGCGGGGCGGTAACCACGTTGCCGACGGGATAACGATGGACGGTTGATACGCCGCGCCGTGCAAGGTGCGACCCGTTGTCACGTCCACGGTGTACAATCCGCCCGCAAAACCAACCACCATAAGGATTAGCAGAAAAGCGCACACAGCCCGACGGCGTGTGCGCTTTCTTTGTTGTTTTTTCTCCATTCTCCTCACCCCAACAACACCTGCACAAGACCTTTCCCCACCAACTGTGCCGCATACACCGCTTCTTCCAACGTATTGGCATCACTGCCCATCTCCAGCAAAAGAGAACCGTTGGTCAACTGTTGATTGTAGCGCGCGTTGGCAAGGTTAAGCGGACGCATCAAGCCCTCGTAATCGGTATGTAAACGTTGTTGCAAGCGCACGGCAAACGCCAAATTTTCCGTCACGTGCGGATTGGGTGCCGATTTGCTGTTGAGCATCCCCACGATGATCATCACCTGTGCCGCTTTTTTACCGTCGATCACCGCGGTCGGCTTGATACGGGTATTGTCGTCGGGATAGATGGCATCGCGGTGCAGGTCGAGTACCACCCGAATGGTGGGATACTCCTTCAGATACTGTTCAATAGACGCCTTGGAATGCCCGTATGCACCGGTATAGGGTTGGTCGTGAATGGCGGTATCGTGGATAACGCCGATGCCCGCCTTTTTCAGTTCCGCTGTCAGCGCTTTGCCCACCGCCACCATATTGGCGGCGGGATCGTCGGTGCGGGTGGCATCATCGGGCGCGTATACGCCGTCGTCGTGGGTCAGGTAGCACTCGGTGGTGTGGGTATGCACGATGAGCACCTGCGGTGCCGTTTCCTTGACATCAAAGGCAAGGGCAGGTTTGTGCGAAAGCGATGCCGCCACGTCCACCGCAAACCCGTGATTGTTTTTAACGGCCACCCCTTGTACGAACGAGGAGCCCGTGCTCAATCGTTGGGTGAGCACCTTGCCACCACCCGACACGACCGTCCCGACGGTGGGGGGCACGGGCGTGGTGGTGGGTACTTGCATTGCCGTGCCGAGAAACGGCATCGTCGCGGTGGTGGAGGTGGTGGTATTCGGCTCGTTGCGGTCTTTGAGCAGTTCGACGCTTGCTTGCGGATGGGCAAGTCCCACGGCGGCCGCCGCCGCCTTTTGCCCGATCGACACCCATTCGGCAGTGGGAATCGCCGAAAGCGTAAACGCCATTACCGCACTGCCGACAACCGAAGCCATCACCTTTTTGAGTATCCCGCCGATCATTCGTTTCACCGCCACGCATAGACTTACTTTATCTTATGCGCCAAACAACGCCGTTATACCGCCGCCGATACCAAATCGGCGGGAGAATAGTGTGGTTGCAACGCCGCGTTGATGCCGAGCGCCACCAACCGCGATGCACGCGCGATCATTAAATCCACCTCACGCGGGGTCACCATCATCGCGCGTCCGTTCGGCGTCACGCGTTCGCCGCCGTCGGTTCCCGTCAGGTCCTGTGCCACCGTTACGGCATCCACCACCGTGGGCACACCGATGCCGACGACGGGAACGCCGAGGGTGTCGGCGCAGAGCGGTGCGCGGGCATTGCCCACACCCGAACCGGGCGCGATACCGCTGTTGCACAGTTGCACGGTACATCCCAGCCGCGACAGCGAACGACACGCCAACGCATCAATGGCCACCACCGCCGCCGGACGAATCTCACGGCAAAGCGCGGCAACCGTTTCGCCGCTTTCCAGTCCCGTATCACCGAGCACGCCCGTGCGTATCACCGCGACGGGTCGCAGATCGTCAAGCCCGCTGCTGCGCGCAAATTCGCCCCGAATGTGGCGAGTGGCAAGTACCATATCCGCCGCGTGAGGACCGAGCGCATCGGGGGTGATGCTCTCGTTGCCGAGCCCGACTACCAACACCGTGCCGTCGCGCGGAAGCAGGGAGGCGAGTTCGTCACCGATAACAAGCGCCGCTTCTTCCAAATGGCGGTCGTTGTCGGTGAGCGGCGGGAAGGACACGGTCACGTATCGCCCTTGTTTTCTGCCGATGGCATCGGCCGACCGTTCACCGAGTGTTAAGCGGTCTACCGTAATTTCCCCCACCCGTTTTTCCTCCCGAAGGGCATCGTCGGGCAATCCGTCGGCACAGTTGATGGCGGCTTCCAATGCCAGATCCGTTCGAAATTGCATCTTTCTCTCTCCTTTTTCCACAAGATGTAGTATAAAAAGATTTTTTCGAAATATTCTCAAAAAAGTATTGATTTTACAAAACTTTCGTGGTATTATAATCCGTGCGTGATTTAGAAGTATTCTTTTTCGAGGAGGTGTGACCATGCCCAATATTAAATCCGCGAAGAAACGCGTAAAGGTGATCGCCACCAAAACTGCGTACAACAAAGCCAATCGCTCTGCTCTGAAAACCCAGATCAAAAAGGCGAACGCCGCCATTGAGGCCGGTGCGGAGGACAAGGAATTGCTTGTCAAAGCCGCCGTCAAAAAGATTGATCAGGCCGTTGCCAAGGGTCTCCTGCACAAGAATACCGCTGCCAGGAAAAAGTCCGCCCTCGTCAAAAAGGCCAACGCATAAATTTCTTGAGCAAACGAGAAGCACTGCGAATTCGCAGTGCTTTTGTTGTTTATCCTTAAAACAGCCGCTGAAACATTCGTTTCGGCGGCTGTTTGTTTTGTATATTTTGTTTCCTTTTTCACAACACTATTCGTTGCAAGAGGTGATACAAAATGCGTCTGTTTCACGGCGGTATCAAACTGACGGAAGGAAACGAACTGAAAGAACGAGCGGCCGAGGAGCACATCCACACCCTCGCCGCATCCACTCTCTATCTGCCCCTTTTCGTGCAAAAACGATCGCTGTGCGCGTGTGTGGCGGCGGGCGATCGCGTGGATATCGGTACCCGCGTGGCTGAAGATCCGAGCGGCTTTTTGCCGCCTGTTCACAGCGGTGTTTCGGGAACGGTGCGTGCCATCGACACGTTTCATCCCTGTGCCGAGGGCGGCGAAGTGCCCACCGTGGTCATCGACAACGACGGGCAAGGTCGCGCGTGTTTGCTTCCGCCCCTTGCCGAAACCGCTGCACCCGACGCCATCGTCGAGCGAATGTATGAAGCGGGGCTCGTCGGAATGGGTGGTGCCGGTTATCCCACCCATCGCAAATATCGTGATCTCACCGCCGAATGGTTGCTGATCAACGCGTGCGAATGCGAACCGTATTTGGCGGCAGACGCCTCTCTTTCGCGTCATTTTTTAACGCTGATCGTCGAGGGGGTACACCGGATGGCGACCGCCGCCCGCGTAGCCCCCGCGCACATTCGCCTATGTACCGAATCTGCACAAACGGCGGCAGCACTCAAACAAAGCGGGTTATCGGTCGTGACACTGACCAAACGGTATCCGCAAGGCAGCGAACGCCAACTTGTGGAAGCGGTTCTCGACAAGCGCTTACCCGACGGCGTGTTACCGACACAAGCGGGGGTGGTGGTTTCCAACGTGGGAACCGCCGCCGCAATGGGAGATGCGGCGCGCGGGCTGGCGCTGACCCACCGCATCGTCACCGTTTCGGGTTACGTGAAACAACCGCGCAACCTGCTTGTCCCCATCGGCACGCCGTTTGCCGATATCGCCGCCGCGGTGCAACCGAAAACGGCCGATCGGCGCGTTCGTTATATTGCGGGAGGACCCATGACGGGGCGGCGTTTAACCACCCTGAAAGCGGGACTTCCCAAGACGTGCGGCGGACTGACCCTATTGCCCTCGCACAGTTTTTCGGCAACTCCGTGTATTCGATGCGGGGCGTGCGTGCGCGCGTGCCCGTCATCGTTACTGCCGTTTTTAATTGAGCAAGCCGTTTTACAAGGCGAAAAGGAGCGATATCGCCCGCTTCGTACCACGGCGTGCCTTTCGTGCGGGTGTTGTTCGTTCGTGTGTCCCGCCAAGCGACCGCTCGCCGCCCGCATTACCGCCGCAAAACGGGAACTCAAGGAGGGCATACAATGAGAGTAGCACCGCCGCACATACGAAAAACCCGCACCACCGCCGACGTGATGGGTGACGTGTGTATTGCGCTGATACCCACCATCCTCGCCGCGGTATGGTTTTTTCGCATCGACGCCCTGCTTCGTTTGACGCTAGCCGCCGTTTGTTCGTTGGTGGCGGGGCGTCTGACGGGAAAACGGGACGGGCCGGATCTCGCCGCATTGGTCAGCGGATTGATTTTGTGCCTATCCTGTCCCTCACAGACACCGCTTTGGTTGCTCGTGGGCGGTTGTTTTTTTGCCGTTTGCGTGGTGCGGGACGGTTTTGGCGGTATCGGGCAAAATCTGTTCAACCCCGCCATGGCGGCGCGCGGCTTGATGCTTGCAATCTTCCCGTCACAACTGACGGGGTTCGGATTGCCCGGCGCACTCTCTTCCGCCACCCCGCTTGTCGGCGACGCTTCGCTTTTTGACCTCGTCGTCGGGCGTATCGGCGGTTCGATGGGCGAAACGTCCGCCTTGATAATCGCTATCGGTTTGGCATGGCTTTTGATTCGTCGCGTGATACGGTGGCACATTCCCCTGTTATCTCTCGCGGGATTTTCGCTCTTGACATTGTTGGCGGGAGAGCCGCTTCTCCCTGCGCTGTTTTCGGGCGGGTTGTTGTTCGGGGCGGTGTTTGTGTTTACCGATTACACCACCAAACCCATTACCCTTGCGGGTGAAATCGCGTTTGCCTTGGCTGTCGGCGTGCTGACCGCCGTACTGCGTTTTTACGGCCCCTATCCCGAAGGCGTGTGTTTTGCCGTGCTGGCGATGAATCTTGTCGCACCGCTTTTTGAATTTCTCACCATTCCGAAGGGGGTATCTCAATGAACAAAACCACCAAAACCGTGTTTGCCTTGTTGGCGGTGGCCGCCGTGTCAACGGGGGTATTGTTTGCGGCCGATTGGCTGACCCACGCCTTACTGCAAGAACAGACTACCGACCGTATTCACACCGTCTACGGCGATTTTTTCGACGCCGTACGTTACGAAGAACTTCCCCGTGAAGGGTTTGATGCGGTCGAAGAAGCGTTTGCCGCCGTCAACAATGGGGGAGAAACCGTCGGTTATGCCGTTACCGTATCGGTGCAGGGATATGCAGGACGCATTGAGGTGCACACCGCCGTTTCGGCGGATGGCACACGTGTTGGCGGCATTCGCATCGGCTCGCACAACGAAACTCCGGGGTACGGCGCACGCATTACGGGCAACGCCTTTACGGATCAGTTTCGCGATGCGGTTGCCCCCTTGTATTTGAACGGCGGAAACCAACCGAAAGGCGACGGGCAATACCGTGCTACCGCCAAACAAGAAGAATTCGGCTTTTTTGACACGGTGGAACTGACCGTCAAAGACGGACAGATCACCGCTGTGAATTGGGACGCCTACGACGCCGACGGAAACAGCAAAAAAACGCTTTCCAAAAACGGTGAATATGTGATGGCGGAGGGTTCTCTCCCGTGGCACGAGCAGGCGCAGATTATGGAGCAAGCGTTGCTGTATACCCAAGATCCGCAAAAGCTCCTCTACAACCCCGACAGCGGCAAAACGGACGCCTATTCGGGTGCGACCGTGCGCATCAGTGCGTTTATCACGTTGGCGACCGAAGCGTTATCGCAAGC
>JAFSFY010000021.1 GCA_017434985.1 Clostridia bacterium
TACCGCCTTGTACCGAAACTCGCAGACGAGAACAAACTACCGCACTGTACAGTAACCACCTTCCCCACCAGAAAAAGAGCCGATGCAAAGCATCGGCTCTTTTTCAGTTAAATCCACCCTGTCGGGTGGGTGAAATATTGCTTCGCAATGTGAAATTCGAGCAAAGCTCGAGTGAAATCGCTGCGGCGGTGGGTGGATTTAATTTCATATTTTGCGTCAGCAAAATATTTCACCAAAGGCGTAAGCCTTTGATTTCACCGTGAGTGTAAGCGAACGATTTCACTAAAATCTCCGTCAAGATGGATTCGAACGACCGAAACCAATCGTATCTTGTTTATTTTCTTGTTTTATGCTATAATTAAACAAAGGCGGTGATTCTATGACTAAAAAAATAATGTCTTTAATTATAGTTATTTTAATGCTTGTTTCTTGCATAAGTATAACTGCTTATGCCGAGAACATTGATGATTATTACAGTATTTCTGTAATCACATTACGCGCCGGTGGCGGAGGTGGTGGCGGCTCCGGTGGCGGTGGCGGCTCAGGCGGCGGTTCTTCACATCATTCCGGTACGGGACGTCAGCCCACACTATTTGAATCAATTATTCAATTTATTATGATGCCTTTTGTATTGTTTTCGTCCTCGATTGTTTTTTATCTTAAACTTACGAAGCGTTCAAGAAAAGCAAAAAAATTGATGAAACAAATGATGCAAAGTGATAATGCTTGGAAATACAAAGACATTTCTTCCACAGTAAAAGACAGCTTTATCGCCATTCAAACTGCATGGGCAAATATGGATATGACTTCGGCATTTCAATATATATCGGATGAATTATATGACAGTTTTCAGACAAAGTTAAACTGGATGTCTTATAGAAACCAAAAAAACATTTTAGAAAACATCCAATTGATTCAAGCACTTCCCGTCGCTGTTCACGATGATAACGATAATTCTCGCGATTACATATGGTTTTACATAAAGGGTAGAATGGTGGATTATATTATTGATACCAATACTCAATTAAAAGTTAGCGGTAATACATCATCAACATCTTTTGTGGAATACTGGCAATTTATAAGAAAAGAAGACAAATGGGTTTTAAATAAGATTTTACAAAAAAACGAATCAGATCAAATCCCATTTACTGAATAAACGTGGCATCTAAATGGTTCGTAACAGCCAAAACAAAAGAAGGTGGATTCGAAAGCCCGTTAATAACCCCCCGCATAGCGGGGGGATTTTTATTACTTGCTATTTGTACAGTTGATGTGATAAAATAACCGCGAAAGCAGGTGTTTATATGCAACCGAAAAACCGACTTACTCCCCAAAGGGAAGCCGACTTGATTCGCCGTATTCACGCCATCACCGACGAGATCGGGCTCCCCTATTTTGAATTGCGTCTTTTTCAAGGATACGAAAACCTTTTTACCTACGTTGACAAGCCTGACGATTGTGCCGATAAAAACAAATTATACTTGTATTCTTGTACCAAACCATTGACGGTAACGTGTGCGTTACAACTGTGGGAACAAGGCTTACTCTCGCTTGACGATGCCCTTGTCAAGTACCTTCCCGCCTTTGAAAAGGCATTCACATTGGATACCAATGGCAACAAGCAGATTGTCGGCCCGCAAATCACCCTGCGGCACCTGTTAACCATGACGGCAGGATTTGACTACAACATCGCAACCGAGCCGCTAAAAGCACTGTTTAACACACAAAAGAATCCCTCCACCGCCGCGTTTGTGGATACTTTGGCAGAACATCCGTTGCAGTTTGTACCGGGCACCCGGTTTAATTACAGCCTTTGCCTCGACGTGTTGGCACGGGTGGTAGAAGTGGTAAGCGGACAACGCTTTTCGGCCTATATGCAAGAGCATATTCTTACGCCGTTACAAATGAGCGATTGCGGTTTTCACGATAACGATTTTGACCATATGTTACCGCAGTATATCGTAAAAGACGGCAAGATTGTCCCCTACCCCTTGCGCAACGACCTTGTCCCCTCCACCGAATTTGACAGCGGCGGCGCCGGGCTGATCGGCACCACCGCGGATTATACGAAATTCGCCGTAGCGCTTGCCAACGACGGCGTGGCCAACAACGGCTATCGTTTACTGCAACCCGAAACCATTCGCTTAATGAGTGCGCCACACACGCAATCGTTACGATTGGAAAACCAATTCACCTGCGTACAAGGGGACGATTACAGTTACGGATTTGGCGTACGTTCTCGCATAAAACCGACCGATTTTGGCCTGAACGTGGGTGAATTCGGTTGGGACGGCGCAGCCGGATCTTATTTGCTCATCGACCCCGAACGAAAACTTTCCCTTACAATGGGCATGCACCTACTGGGATGGCCGGACGCTTTTGGTAAAACACATTTAAAACTCGTGGAAACGGTATACCGCGCGTTTGAGTTTTAAAGGAGAATCGCGATGAACAGCACCGCAAGCTACACCTATATTCCCTTCAATATAGATTCGAACGACCGAAATTGTGATACACCTGATTAAATTATAGTTTTGTAGTATAATGAAAAGTGGGTGGAATAAATGAAAAAACAGATTATAGATGTAATAGAGGCAAACAAAGATGCAATTATTGCTTGTGGTGAGTATATTTTGAACAATCCCGAGTTAGGATTTAAAGAATACAAAACAAGCGAGTACGTAAAACAGGAATTCAAGAAATTGAGTATTTCTTATAAAGAGAATTTAGCCGTCACCGGCGTAATGGGCGTGGTGGGAAAACCTGATGCAGATGTGAATATTTGCGTGATCGGGGAAATGGATGCTGTTAAATGCTATGAACACCCCTATGCTGACTCAGTTACGGGTGCCGCTCACGCTTGCGGTCATAATGCGCAGATTGCACAAATGATCGGTGCGGCTTACGGTATAGTAAAAAGCGGCATTCTTAACGAGTGCAACTGTAAAATTACCTTTTTAGCAGTTCCTGCAGAGGAGTTTGTTGAACTGGATTTTCGCAAACGTCTGGTTGACGACGGCGCCATTACATATATGTCGGGTAAGCAGGAATTGATACATCTTGGCGTTTTTGATGATATCGATGTTGCTATGATGATTCACGCTCACGCTTTAACACCGCAGCCGCGTTTATATATGCTCGGTTCAAGCCTTGGCTTTGAGGCAAGGCAAATAACCTTTTTAGGAAAGTCGGCTCACGGAAGCGAGCCATGGAATGGTATCAATGCACTTGATGCCGCGGTTATGACCATTAACGCTATTAATGCAAATCGCTCTACCTTCAAGGATTCTGACAGGGTACGGATTCATCCGATTATTTCAAATGGCGGCGATTTGGTAAACGTTATACCAGATAAAGCGATAATTGAGACATACATCCGTGCAGGCAATATTTCGGCACTGACCGATGCTTGCAGCAAGGTAGACAATGCGTCAAAAGCAGGTGCTATCGCACTAGGTGCGAACTGCTCTATTGAAAATATTAAAGGCTACGCACCGTTAATACAGGACGAAAATCTTTCAAAGGTTTTCGAGGATAATGCGCTTATGTTCTTAAACTCGGGAGACATTGGTCATCATCAGGATATGACGGGTTCTACCGATATGGGAGACGTAAGTAATATCATACCGGCAATACAACCTACTATCGGTGGGTTTGACGGTGCGTTACATAGCAAGGAATTTTCAATCGTTGATAAAGAATTTGTTTATGTGACCGCTTCAAAGATATTGGCGTGTACCGTTTACGATTTAATAAAAGATAACGCCGCAAAGGCCAGAGAAATAAAACAAAATTTTAAAAAATGCATCTAAATGGTTCGTAACCACCAAAAACAAGAATTTTCCATTCACTCCGTCTCATCTTGCTTGATTACGTATTTTATGATACAATGAATCAAAGGTGGTGACGATATGGATAAACACTCCCGTATTCCTTATGCGGTTGCCTTCGCTTTGCTTTTCTTGGCGGAGGTTGTGATTGCCCTGTTTGTTCACGATACATTTATTCGTCCGTATTTCGGAGACGTACTTGTTACCATTTTGCTTTGCTGTTTATACAAAGCCGTCTTTTCAAAAGGTGCCCCTGCCCTACCACTATTTGTTTTTGGATTTGCCGTGCTGGTTGAGTTTGCGCAATACGTTAACATTGTCAAATTACTGGGCTTAGAAAACAACGCCTTCTTATCCACACTGATCGGGACCTCCTTTTCCGTAATCGACATTGTGTGTTACGGTGTCGGTTGCCTAATCTTTTGGCTTACAGAAGCTGTCGTATTACGACATAAAACACGGTGAAATCGATATGAAGATCTCACACTTAAAGGAAAAGTTAATATTCACTGCCGCTTACGGCGGCATCTTGCTGATCGGTTGGTATTTTGATCTGCCTTGTCTGTTTTTCTCTCTCCTGGGTATCCCCTGCCCGGGTTGCGGGATGTCGCGCGCGTGGTTTGCGGTTTGCCGATTGGATATCGTCGCCGCCTTTTCTTTTCATCCGATGTTTTGGAGCATACCGCTCTTATATCTCTATTTTCTTTCGGACAACGGTATTTTTCATCGCAAGATCCCCGATCGTCTCCTCTTGATCGGCATCGCACTCGGCTTTGCGGCGTGGTGGTGCTATCGGTTGATCTCCCTTGTATTTTAAGGAAACAAGTGCATAATTTGTTGACTTGTGTCGAAACCTATGGTACAATTTTTTCAGTACACAAGCTTGTGGACGAAATTCTGAACAAAGGGGTTTTGTAGAATGTATTGTAAAAATTGCGGCGAAGCGATGAACGACAATCAAGCCATCTGCCTGAAATGCGGTGTTAAAGTCGGCGACGGCAACGGTTTTTGCGCTAACTGCGGCAACGCGCTTGCTCCCAACGCGGACGTTTGCCTTAACTGCGGCGTAGCCGTGAAAAAAGTCGGCGCGAACGGTGACTATCTCAACGGTCAGGACAAGATCGTTATCGCATTGATCTGCTTCTTCCTCGGCAGTATCGGTATCCACAACTTTATCTTGGGCGAAACCAAAAAAGGTATTGTCAAAATCGTGCTTTCTTTCTGCTTCGGTATCAGCGTCATTTTGATGTTGATCGACTTTGTTAAGATCTTGACCGACAAATACGTCGTCGACCCCAACAAAGCATTCTGATTGTGAAATACAAAAAAACAGCCTCGGTGTTAATACCGAGGCTGTTTTTGTATTTCATGTCTTTTTCTTGCCGTGGGCAACACGATTGACGATGCGAACGAATGCACTGGAAACGATGACGCCAAGCGCCAAGGCAGCAGCCAATTCCAACGTATACACGGCTTTCGGCAAGAAGGTAGTCATATCCGCTTGGAGGGCAAACACCATTGTATAATACAGCGACGCACCGGGAATGAGCGGAATGAGCGACGTGATGATGAACGCCGTTGTCGGGGTTTTTAACAATCGCGCCATTCCTTCGGCATACAGCGAAATGGCACAAGCCACCACAAAATACGAAACGGGTTCGGAGGGAATCACATGATTGACCAGCACAAACAACAGCCACGAAAGCAGTCCGCCGACAGCCGCCATCACTAACCGTATCCCACGAATGTTGAATAGCAAGGCAAACCCGATGGTGCCGATAAACCCTGCCAAAACTTGAATCATTTCCGCTTGTGTCATACGGCAAACCCTCCCAACAAAACCACGAGGAAGTAGCCTGCCGCAATAGCCAGAGCGGCCAATACTGCTTCGATGGAACGCAACAAACCGGCAATGCTGTCGCCGGTGAACAGATCGCGAATCGCGTTGGTGAGACCGATACCCGGGATCAACGCCATAATATTGCCGATTATGATGTTATCAGGGGTAGCGACCCACCCCAGTTTGACACTCAAAAACGCCAATACCGTGATGACAATGGTGGAGAAAAATTTACCAAAGATTTTATTGGTAATGACCAATTCCGCTACAAACAAGCACAATCTGACCACAATCCCCACGACCATTGCGGCCGCGGCATCCACAAGCGTGCCACCAAAAAAGATGGCAAACGCGCCGGCGATCATCGCATAGCAGATGATTTCCAACCAAAGCGGCACTTTTTTGATTTGCCTGATGGTCGACACCGTTTCTTCAATCTCCTGCACCGACACGCTTCCTTCACAAATTTTACGAGAGAGTGCATTTAAGCGATGCAGTTTTTCATAATCGGTGGTCAGTGACGTTACCCGCCGCGTTTGGGTATAGACGGCACCGTCCTCCGTATGAACGGTTACGACCATACTGCTGGTGATAATAAAGACGTCGACACGTGTAGCGCCAAACGCGTAGCACATACGGCTGACACTTTCTTCTACACGGCGAATTTCAGCGCCGGATACCAACATCAACTCGCCGATATCCATTGCGCACCCAAATCGTTTTTCCATCGTGACGCCCCTGTTAGTTTTCAAGAAAATATTTTCCCACCAAAACGGAAGCAAGAATCATCGCCACACCGCCACCGAGCGAACTCAAAGAGGTAAGCGCGGAAGCAACCGACAAAATGCCGAGAACCATCAACCACGTTTTGGTTTCTTTCGCACATAAAACGTTCGCGACCCCGTTTTGGAGAGCCTGATACAACGATTTCACAAACGCGTGTATCTTGCGCATACCGAAAAAGTTGAACAAAAAGACCGGTACCGCCAACAGGAGGAAAATCAAAAGCATCAGCGGTGCCGAGGCGGAAAGCACAACCTCAAGCAGATCGATATATTCCGCATGCATCAAACCGAGTTCGTCCACAATTTCGTTAAAAATAGCACTGCTTCCCGCGGCAATACCGATCACCACCGTCAGCAACACGCCCATCACGACCAAAAGGCCGGTTACCACGTAGGAAACCACGTAGTCGGCAAACACCACGCCGCTAATACTACGCAAGCTTTCCACGTGGATATTGTCGCGGCGGGATTTGGCATATACGATCCACAAAAAGACCGACGCCAAAATAAGAAGCAACGGTACTTGATCCGCCAAGAGGCCCAAAAAGGCACCGGCCGTGACCAAAATGCACAATACCAAAAACAGCGGATCTTTCAGCGCTGCCAAGGTTTTCGTGTATAACGGATTAACGGGGGTGGATTCGCTCACCGTCAGTTGCTCAGCCGTCGGTTGTACGGCAGTACCGCACTGCGCACAAAAAGCGAAGTCTTGTTCACTTTCGAAACCACAATTTGCACATTTCATAAACGGATCCTCCTTTGGATTTCCTTGAAAACAGAATAGCATACTTCATCGAAAATTACAACACTTTGTCGTGGGATAACTTGCGATAAGCGGTCAATCGCATGGTGATATAACACGCCATACCACCGAGAATGTTGGAAATGGGTTCTGCCAAAAATACGCCTTTGACACCGAAACCGAGCGCGGGAAGGATCATTGTCAGCGGTACCACGATAATCGCCTTACGCAAAAGCGAGAAGAAAATGGCGTGCTTGGCGTCACCCAGCGACTGGAAGGTGGATTGTCCCGCAAACTGTAACGCCATAAAAACGAAGCCGAAAAAGTAGAGTTTCAGTAATTCGACGCCGCTTTCAATCATCGCCGCATCATCGGAGAAAATACCGAACCAAAAATGAGGGAACAGCAAAATCAGCCCCCACGCAATCAGCGTATATACGGCGCCGACCGCCGTGTTAAAACGTATGCCGGCACGGGCACGTTCATACCGTTTGGCGCCGTAATTGAAACTGACGACCGGTTGTGCACCGCTCATCAAACCGCTGACCGGCAACATACAGATCTCGCGCACCGAATTAACCACCGTCATAATCCCAACGTACAGATCGCCGCCATACAATTGCAACGTTTTGTTGCAGGTTACCTGCACCAAAAACGTGGTGCCGTTCATAATAAAGTTGGATGTGCCGAGTTTAGCAATCGCGCCCACAATGGTTTTATCGGGGTGAATATCGGCACGCGTGATCGGGATGGGCACCTTTTTACCGAACAAGAACAATAAGACCCACACGGCAGAGATGACTTGACTGATCACCGTTGCCAAGGCAGCACCCGCCACCCCCATATCTAAGCCGAAAATAAACAGCGGATCCAACAGCAAATTGACGAGAGCGCCGATAATGACCGATGCCATCCCCGCCTTGGGGAATCCCTGTGCGTTAATATATCCGTTAAGGCCCGTGGCTAACATCGAAAACGGCGTACCGAACAGATAGATATCCAAATAAGCTTTCGCATATACGTAGGATTCTTCCCCTGCACCGAAAGCAAACAAAAGCGGGCGGCAAAACGCAAAGCCCAACACGGTCAGTATCAGGGACGTAACCAACAATAGGAAAAAGGAATTTCCGAGTATTCTGGAAGCTTTTTGTGTGTTTCCCGCACCGCGTTCGATGGAAAACAGCGGCACGCCACCCATACCGAACAGTGCGGTGAACGCCATAATCAACGTGATGATCGGAAACGCGAGCCCTACTCCCGTTAATGCGAGGCCGTCCTCCCCGTCCATATGCCCCAAATAGATGCGATCCACCACGTTATACAGCAAATGCACCACCTGTGCGATGGTCAAAGGAATCGCTTGCGCGACGATGCATTTCCACACGGGACCTGTCGCAAAATCCGTCTTCTTCGTAGTGTTCACCGCCTTTTTGCTGCATTTTCTTTCATTCTATCACGCGAGTTTTGCGTGTTCAAGAAAAAATCGTATTTTCCTCTTGTATTTTGTAAAATGCTGTGTTATAATGCGAGAAAATTACATATATGGATGACGTTTGCAGAACCGTTTGACACGGAACTGTAAGCCGACATAACTTTGGAGAAACTCATTCGATTGAGGGCCGAAGGTGCAAAGCGATTTACGCTAAACTCTCAGGCAAAAGGACAAAGTCTTACAAACACTTTTTCTTTCTGTTTTTGTGTGTGGCGGTTTGCGCTTTGCGTAGATCGCTATTTTTTATTTTGGAGGGAACGTATACAATGTTTATGGACAAGGTAACCGAGGTCAACGGTGTTCTCAACGGATTCGTTTGGGGACCCGTGGGTCTCATCCTGTTGGTCGGCACCGGCATCTTGCTGACCATCGTCACCAAGGTGTTTCAGGTGAGCCATTTGGGTCACTGGTGGAAAAACACCATCGGCAGTATGTTTAAAAAAGAGGTAATTGCTCACCGCAAGGAAAAGGGCACCATCTCCCCGTTCCAAGCGCTTTGCACCGCACTTGCCGCCACGGTCGGTACCGGTAACATCGCCGGTGTGGCCGCCGCTATTTGCATCGGCGGCGCGGGTGCTGTGTTTTGGATGTGGATCGCCGCTTTCTTCGGTATGATGACCAACTTCTCCGAAAACGTGCTTGGTATGTACTTCCGCCGAAAGAACACCAAAGGTGAATGGTCCGGCGGCGCGATGTACTATCTGCAAGACGGTTTGGGCAACAAAAAAGGCTGTAAATGGATTGGCAAAACGCTCGCTGTTCTTTTCTCGATTTTCACGATGCTCGCCGCATTCGGTATCGGCAGTATGGGTCAAGTCAACAAGATCGTGGCCAACGTGGTTTCGGCCTTTGACATCAAAGCCCTCTCCGAAACGCCCCTTTACACCTCCGGTGACACCACCATCTCAATGTACCATCTCGTGATCGGTATCGTCGTGATGGTGCTTACTGCGTTGATCACGCTCGGCGGTTTGAAACGCATTGCCAACGTGGCGGAAAAAATCGTGCCCGTTATGGTGGTCTTGTTTGTGGCCGGTTCGCTCGTCATCATCGGTGTAAACTACACGAACATCCTCCCCGCTTTCAAAGCCATCTTCGTGAACGCCTTTGCCCCCGAAGCGGTTGTGGGCGGCGGTATCGGTGTGGTCATCAGCAAAGTGGTCACCCAAGGCTTTAAACGAGGCGTGTTCTCCAACGAAGCCGGTCTCGGTTCTTCGGTGATGGTGCACTCCAACTCCAGCGTCAAAGAACCTGTTAAACAAGGTATGTGGGGTGTCTTTGAAGTGTTCGCCGACACGATGGTCGTCTGCACCATGACCGCCCTCGTGGTTCTCACTTCCGGTGCTTACAACGTGGAAACGGGTGAAATTTTGGCCGGCTACACCGACGCTACGTTGGTTGGCGGCGCCTTTAACACCGTCTTCTCGTGGGGCGGTATTGGTCAAAAATTCGTGGCAATCGCCATGTTCCTGTTTGCCTTTACCACCGTACTCGGCTGGTCGCACTACGGCAGCAAAGCTTGGGAATACCTCTTTGGCGCCAAGAGCGTGATCGTGTTCAAGATCATCCACGTGTGCACCGTCATCTTCGGTGCGATCCTCACTTCGTCGTTGGCGTGGGACATCTCCGACACCTTCAACGGTCTGATGATGCTGCCCAACTTGATCGGCGTGGTAGTGCTCTTCCCGCTTGTTGTGAAGATCACCCGCAACTACGTCAACCGTCGCATCAAGAAAAAAGACGTAGAACCCATTTTGTCCTACGATCCCGACATTCAAGCCTCACACGCGGCCACGTTGGACGAGGAATAAATGAAAGTAAAAACGGCACACCGTGTACACGGTGTGCCGTTTTTTCATACAAATGCGGAGTGAGCCTGTAAGCCGAGTTCTGTCTTGAACAGTCATCTATCTCGACTGCTTGTTGCCAAGCAGCTCCAGCCGCCCGTTGAAGCACATCGGGCCAATGTATTGCTTCGGTCGGCGTTGCATCGGATAGGGTTTGCAGGGCCACACAGTCTCCTGTGTGCCGGTGAGCTCTTACCTCGCCTTTCCACCCTTACCGCCGAAAACGGCGGCGGTATATCTCTGTTGCACTTTCCCTAAGGTCACCCTCGGCGGCCGTTAGCCGTTATCCTGCCCTGTGATGCTCGGACTTTCCTCATACACAAACGTGCACGCGACTGTTCGGCTCACTCCTTTTGGTATTTTACGCAATTTTTCGCCGTTTGTCAACGCGATTATTTGGAAAACACAAATCTTTCGCCATCATAATCAACCGTGATGGTATCCCCCGCCGCGAACTGTCCGTCCAACAGTTTTTCCGCCAAGGCATCCTCCACGGACGATTGGATGGAACGGCGAAGCGGTCTGGCACCATATACGGGATCAAAACCTGCTTTGGCAAGTTGTGTCACCGCCGCTTCGGTCACGGTGAGTTGAATATCCAAATCACCCACACGCTTATTGAGCGAACGCAACATCCGTCGTGCGATCTCTTCAATATCCGTCTGTGTCAACTGTTGGAACACAATAATATCGTCCACACGGTTGAGGAACTCAGGACGGAAGGTCTTTTTGAGTTCACCCATCACGTTCTCGCGGATACGCGCTTCGTTTTTGTCGGCAGCGGACTCGCCGAAACCAAGACCAAATTGACGTCCGTCGGTAATCAATCGCGCTCCAACGTTGGAGGTCATAATGATCACCGTATTTTTAAAGTCTACGCGCCGTCCTTGCGAGTCGGTCAAGATGCCGTCATCCAAAATTTGAAGCAGCATATTAAATACGTCGGGATGTGCTTTTTCAATCTCGTCAAAAAGTAGGACGGTATACGGTTTGCGGCGGATCTTTTCGGTTAGTTGTCCCCCCTCGTCGTAACCAACGTAGCCGGGAGGCGAACCGACCAAACGCGAAACCGTATGCTTTTCCATATACTCCGACATATCCAAACGGATCATGGCATTTTCGTCGCCGAACATCGCTTCAGCCAATGCTTTACAAAGTTCCGTTTTGCCGACACCCGTTGGGCCGAGGAAGATAAAGGAACCGATCGGACGATGCGGGTCTTTGAGTCCCACACGCCCGCGACGAATGGCGCGCGAAACCGCGCCGACCGCCTCGTCTTGTCCGACGATACGCTCGTGCAGCACCGATTCCATGTGGAGCAGACGCTCGCTTTCTGCTTCGGTCAACTGTGCTACGGGAACACCCGTCCAACCGGCAACGATCTCGGCAATGTCGTTTTCGGTCACTTCATCGTTCGCCGCCGCGTTTTCTTCTTGCCATTTTTGGCGTTGCCGTTCCAACTCTTCCGCCACTTTTTTCTCTTCATCACGCAGTTGTGCCGCACGTTCGAAGTCCTGCTCGTTGACCGCTGATTTTTTCTCCTCCGAAAGGCGCTTTACTTCCTCTTCCAACGCTTTCACGTCGGTCGGTGCAGTAAAGGTGCGAAGCCTTACGCGTGAAGCGGCTTCGTCGATCAGGTCAATGGCTTTGTCGGGCAAATACCGATCGGCGATGTACCGCACCGACAATTTTACCGCGCAACGAATGGCGGTATCGGAAATTTTCACCTTGTGATGTGCTTCGTACTTATCGCGCAATCCTTTGAGGATCTCCACCGCATCTTCGGGCGTGGGTTCCCCCACCGTGACGGGTTGAAAACGGCGTTCAAGCGCCGCATCTTTTTCAATGTGTTTGCGGTATTCTTCCAAGGTGGTGGCACCGATCACTTGAATCTCGCCACGTGCCAACGAGGGTTTCAAAATGTTAGCGGCATCCACCGCGCCTTCGGCGGCACCCGCCCCGATGATGGTGTGGATCTCGTCGATAAACAACAACACATTTTTCTCGCGCGCCACTTCTTCGAGAGCATTCTTGATACGCTCTTCAAAATCACCGCGATATTTGGTGCCCGCCACCATACCGGTCAGATCCAACGTGACCACGCGTTTGTCCTTGAGAGTTTCGGGCACTTCTTGCGCAACGATGCGTTGGGCCAATCCCTCGGCAATCGCCGTTTTACCGACACCCGGCTCACCAATGAGGCAAGGATTGTTTTTGGTGCGGCGCGACAAGATCTGCACCACTCGTTGAATTTCCTCAGAACGACCGATAACGGGGTCTAATTTCCCCTCTTTGGCCATGACGGTAAGATCGCGACCAAACTGGTCAAGCGTGGGTGTTTTCCCGTTTTTACCCGTAGAAGCCCGATTGGAGGAGGCACCGGTTTGTGCGGGTGCGGTCCCCACTGCTTTCATCACGTCTTCCGAAAGTTCGCCGCACCGCGCACCGAGCATTGTCAACAAACGCACCGCCACACTGCTGTCATCACGCAAAACGGCCAGCAACAGGTGCTCGGTCCCCACCAAATGATTTTGCATCGCCGCCGCTTCGGCAAAGGCTAATTCCAAAGCTTTCTTGGTACGCGGGGTAAAATCTTCCGGCGAAAGGCGGGTGTGTTGACCGCCACCCTCTCCCTCGATAATCTTTTTTTCGTATTCGGTGGAAAGAATACCGTGGGCGTTTAACACCGTGGCGGCAACGCCCGTGCCTTCCCGCAACAGCCCAAGCACGATATGCTCGGTTCCGACGTAGGTGTGCCCCATCTGTTGCGCCGATTGAATGGCAAAATTCAGCGCTGCATTGGCTTTTTCGGTAAATCCTTTAAATTGATACACGCGTTACACTCCTTTCAAGCATTCGCGCACCAACTCGGCACGCAACGCGTCGCGTTTAGCGGCATCCGGCGAGTCACCGTTTGCCAGCGATAAGGTGGCCGCTTGAGCGTCCACCAACAAGGCGCCGAGTTGATCGAGCGTTACTCCTTCAATGAGTTGCAACGATACACCCATCCGCACTTGCGAAATCAGTGACATAAATTCTTTGCCCGACAATAGCCGCGCGTGTTTCAAAATGCCGAGCGAACGGAAAATACGATCCTGCGCGGCCAACGTTTCACCCAATTCTTGGCGATGATGGCGTTCTTCTTTGATGATCTGTTCGGCGATCCCTTTCAAATTCTCAATCGCCTCCGCCTCGGTGATACCGAGCGTCACTTGGTTGGATAATTGATAGATGGCACCCTTGGAACCGCTTCCCTCGCCGTAAAGGCCACGAATGGTGAGCCCCAATTTGGAAACCGTAGCACTCAATTGTTGAACGATGCCTTTCTCCTGTAAAGCAGGCAAATGCAACATCAACGAAGCGCGCATACCGGTGCCCAAATTAGAGGGACACTGCGTGAGATAACCAAGTCGCTCATCAAAGGCGAAATGCAAACGGTTATCGAGATAGGTATCCCAACAATCCGCTTCTTGGAACGCGCCGTCCAGGTCCAAACCCGAACGCATCACTTGAATGCGCAAATGGTCTTCTTCACAGGACATGATGCTGACACTTTCATCAGCCGAAAGGACAAGCGCTTCCCCTTCACCGCGACGGGCAAATTCGGGACTGATGAGATGACGTTCTACCAACGATAACGCTTGTAATTCGTCAAGCGTGTTCATACGAATATGCGAAAACGATTCGCCCTCTCGCTCCAACAGCACTTCAAAGAGTTGATCGGCAACCGCCTTTTTTTGTTCAACCGTCATTGCCGCCGGAAAGGGCATACGTTGCAAATTGCGCGCCAAGCGAATCCGCGTACTGATCACAACGTCGCCTTGGTTTCCGGATCGTTGATACCATTTCGTATTGCTCACTGTACGTCACCGCCTTCCTCCAACGCGCGAATGCGATCACGCAATCGTGCGCATTCCTCGTATTCTTGCGCCGTCACACAACGCTCCAATTCTTTTTTCAATTCAGCGAGTTGATGCTCGATTTTCACCTGTTCTTCGGCCTTTCCCGCCGTTTTACCCGTGTGCTGCGTTTTCCCGTGAATGCGCTGGATCGAAGGCAACAAACGGTCGTAAAAGGTGAGATAGCAAGACGGGCAACCCGCTTTGCCGCATTCGGCAATTTCTCGAAAACTGCGCCCGCAATCGGGACAACGCACGCTGTCATCGCGCGTGCGTTTGGACGGTTCCGCAAATAAGGAACCCCAAAAATCGCCCAAATCCAAGCCAAAGTTTCCAAACGACGTATACAATCCTTGTTGCGCCGCACACTGAGCGCAAAGATTCATTTCGGTCGTAACACCGTTCACCGTTTGCTTCACATGGGTGGTAGCGGTGTTCTTTTTGCAATGATCACACAACATATCGCTCAACTCCTTTATACCGCGTACGCGGTCAACATATTTTTCAATAACGCCGCACGCAAGCGATCTCGCGTTTCGGGCGCGATCTCGCGGTAACAACGCTCGGACAATGCCGCCGCCATAATTTTGGCCGCTTGCGGTGTCACAAATTGTTGATACACCAAACTCTGCAGGATCGCCTCCGCCGCAGTCGACACCAGCGAATCGCCGATCGAATTGACCACGTGCATAATGGGTGTTAATTCCTTTTGTGCTTGCACGCGGCGGATGCGGATATACCCACCGCCCCCGCGCCGACTTTCCACCAAGTAGCCTTGTTCCGGCGTGAACCGCGAAGAAAGTACGTAGGTGATCTGGCTGGGAACACAACCGAATTCTTCTGCCAATAAATTGCGTTGCAACTCGGCATAACCGTTCTCGGCATTTTCCATAATATGAAGAATATAGGCGGCAATTTCATCGCTTATGCGCATATCGTCACTTCCTTTGTCGATAGCATATCTCAAAAGTCAAAGAAAGTCAAAGTCAGAAAAAGTCAAATTAACTTTTCTTTATCGCAAATTTAACCGATTATCTCTCGCAAGCTCCGTTTATCTCCCGAATACGCACTTTTTTAAATTTTCTATCACCCCTTCCCTTTCGCCACATAGTATGGAATGAAAGCACCGCAAACGTGCTTTCAACAGAAAGGGGGTTACATTATGTGCCTGAGAAACTTATTCGGCGGCAACAACTGCACGTGGTTGCTCTTTATCATTGTCATTCTTCTTTTGAACGATGATAACGACTGCTGCTGCGAGAACCAATACGTGCCCACTACCAACGGTTGCGGCTGCGGTTGCGGTTGCTGATTTCGGCATCGGCATTTTGGGACGGAGGGAGGCTTTCGTATGTGCTTGAAAAACCTTTTTTGCGGCAATGATTGCACGTGGGCGTTGTTCATCATCATCCTCTTGTTGTTGACCGATTGCGGTAACGATTGCCATCATACCTGCTGCTGACACTTCCTCTACGGCCGCCGTGAACACACGGCGGCCTTCGTCTTTTCTTGACAAAACGGTGATTTTTTGGTACACTGTTTTTGTTGTCGATTTCTATCGCATTTCCGCGCACTGTGTCATTGCGGGACATAGTGATGCTATGTAGGTAATATCCATAGATACGACAATAATTTGAGGGAATCAGGTGAGGAACTTATGTCACAAACGCCCAAACGCCGTTTCGGCGATCGAAAAGACGGTCGTCGTTTGCGACACACTCAGTCGGTTTTTGCGGTGATGCCGCATATCATGAAAAAACGCTCCGACTCGCAAGTCTTCTTCGACGATTACATTGAAATTGACGAACTGGAACAATACGTTCGCCGTATGCGCAAAGAACACGATATGCCCGCTTTTTCGCTGTACCATATGTTCGTTACCGCGTGTATGCGTATGTTCGTGTTGCGTCCCCGCCTCAACCGCTTCGTGATGAACGGCAAGATCTACGCGCGCAACACCCTTTCCACCTCCATGACCGTGAAACGCGAATTGCATCAAAACGGCTTGGAAGCAACCATCAAACCGCAGTTTGAAAAAACCGATACGGTGTTTGACGTATACCGTCGTATCAACGAAGCCATGGAAAAAGAGGTAAAAGATGCCGAGGGCGAAAACGCCACCGACGTTGCCGCCAACATCTTAAACCGTTGCCCCGCGTGGATCGTGCGCGCTTTTGTCAACTTTATCATCTTCTGTGACAATCGCGGTTGGCTCAATGACTTTATCAACAAGATCAGCCCGTTCCACACGTCGTTTTATTTGACCGACGTGGGGTCCATCGGTATTGAACCGATCTATCACCACATTTATGATTTCGGCACCACCTCTGTCTTTATGGCTATCGGTAAAAAGCAGCGCATTCCCGTTGCCGATCTTGACGGTAACATTACCGTGAAAAAGATCATCCGCATCCGTTTGGTGTTGGATGAACGTATTTGCGACGGTCACTACTATGCGGAATCCTTCCGTATGTTCCGCCGCCTGCTGAAAAAACCGGAAGTGTTGGAAGTGCCGCCCACGGAATTCCCTGAAGATACGTGGATCTGACAAAATGAAACACGCCCCGTTGTGCATCATACACAGCGGGGCGTGTTTTTTTATCGCTTATAAATGACGGCGGATGATATCGGCAAGCAGTTTGATACCGTTGTCAATATCGAGAAGAGAAGGCATAGAGTAATTAAGACGGAAGGAATGGGTGGTTGCCGCTTCGTCGCATTGGAAAGCCGCGCCGGTTACCACGAAGATTTTTTCCGCCGCCGCTTCCTTGATCAGCGCCGCGACGTCAACGTGCTCGGGCAATGTACACCACAGAAACAAACCGCCTTGCGGACGGGTGTAGGACACCTCTTTCGGCATATGCGCGTCCAGCGCCGAAAGCATCCGCTCACATTTTTCGCGATACAACGCGCGAATGGTTTCAATATGGGCATCCAGATCGTACCGACGAATATATTCGGCACACATCATTTGGAAAAAGATGTTGGTGTGCACGTCTTCAACCTGCTTGGCCACCACCATTTTTTGGACCAATTCGTCGGTGCCGCACGCAAAGCCGACACGCATACCGGCAGACAAGATCTTGGAGAAAGTACCACAGTAGATCACGCGACCATCGGTATCCATACTCTTGAGGGTGGGCAATTCGTCACCCGAAAAACGCAGATCACCGTACGGGTTATCTTCCAAAATCACCAAGTCGTATTGCTGAGCCAACGCGTATACCGCGCGCCGTTTTTCGAGCGACATTGTGATACCGGCAGGATTGTGGAAAGTGGGAATGAGATACAAGAACCGCGCTTTGGGATGAGTTTTGATCGTCTCCTCCAATTTCGCGAGATTGATGCCATCCTCCTCCAATTCCACGCCGATGGGGCGCGCGCCCAGGGAACGAAACGCATTGAGTGCACCGATGAAGCTCGGATTCTCACAAATCACTTCGTCGCCCTCGTTGCAAAGGACTTTACAGGTCAGTTCAATGGCTTGTTGACCGCCTGAGGTAATGATGGTTGTATTGCGTTCGGTATCGATGCCGAATTTGTTATGTAAGCGAGCGGCCACTTGCTCACGGAGCATCGGATAGCCTTCGGTAACACTGTATTGCAACGCCGCCGAAGCGTTGGTTTTGAAAATGTCGGCCGCAATATCCGCGAGGGCCTCCACCGGAAAAGATTCGGGCGCAGGATTGCCGCCGGCAAACGAGATCGCACCGGGCGTGCCCAGGCTTTTGAAGATCTCTCGAATCGCGGACGGTTTCATATTTTTCATTTTTTCGGAAACGTTCATAGTGGGTAATTCTCCTTAATTTGCAAGAGAACCGTTTGCAAGAACGGTTCTCTTGGCATCATTATTTGTTATCGGTGGGGCGGCGATTGATCTCCGAAAGATCGTCACGTCCGCTGAAAATATCGTTTTCGTCCAACAGATCGGGTACAAACACGGGCGCTTCGTTCACTTTCTTAGGCTCGGGTTTGCGCAGCACGAAGAAAAACACCAAAAAAGCGGCCGCTGCCAACAACAAAATACCCACGACAAGCAACACGATCAACAAAACCGAGTTGCTGCCGCCACCCACGCCTTTTTCAGCGCCGAAAGCAATCAACGTATACGCTTCGAGCGAATTGATCTCCAAACTGAAGCATCCTCCCTGCACTTCCAACGGAATCGGTTGCATCAATTGATCACCGTCAAAGAAGGTGATCGCCAACTGTTTGGCATCTTGCATATCCGCAGGAACCGGCAACTCCACCACGTAGGTAGTGTTCAAAGGCAATGCCGAAACGGGAAGAATTTTGCCGGTCGTTTGATTCAGTTTCAAAAACGACAGATCAAACGTGAGCGATACAAACTCTTCCTCAGAAGCAAACTGCGAAGATGCCCCGATTGCGGCGGCAAGTTGTTCCTCGGTAGGCAGTTTTTTCGCCGTAAGAACGTTCAACATCAGTTGATTGGCACCGCGATCGGTGAGGTTAGTATAGTCATCTTTGGTTAACAGTAACCGCGCTTTATTTTGGAAAACCGATTCTTTGACACCGAAAGCCGTCAACACGTTGTGGTCCAACGAGACGTTGAGTGCCACACGGTCACCCTTATTCTCGGTCGTACCGGGGCCAAGGATCGTACCGTTAGTGGTAGTGGTAGTCGCGGCACTCGTCGAGGTCGTCTCCTGCGTTTTTTCGGTTGTCGTGGTCGTAGCCTCGGTCGTTTCGGTCGTGGTTGTTTTCTCGGTGGACGTACTCGTCGACGCTTCGGTCGAGGTGGTCTCCTCGGTCGTCGTGGTGGTGGGCGCCTCCGTCGTGGTCGTTTCGGGCGCTTCAAACAACGCCTCTACCGACGCGGCGGCAGCGTACGGAACACCGCCTATCACCGTCTCCACGCCTTCGCAGGAAACGACGTCGCCATACACGGCGGTAATGCGCGAAAGGAAGCGACCGTCACTACCCGTTGTTGCCGAAATTCCTTCCATATCACCAACCGACAAAAGCAGTTTGTATCCGGCTACAGGTGCACCTTTTTCATCCACCGCTTCAATTAACGCGTTGCCGTTTTCATTCACGGAAATCGACAACCGCACACCGACAGTCCCCTCTTTTACAAACGGATCCAAATCGGCCGTTTGGGGAACACCGTCCACCGTGTACCGGCAGGAAATCGTGTGGGAACCGGGCAATAATTGTGCCACGTTTATGTAGATGATCCCGTGTTGTGTGGCATCAAATGTGTAGGAAGCGCCATCAACCGTCACAGCGGCAATCTCCACCACCGTTTCAGCCGACGCGTCAGCCGCATTCCATTCAATGGCAACCAATTCATCCTGTTGATACCGCGCTGTCTCCGCAAACGTGAAAACGCCCTCGGCCGAAACGCCGCACACCATCACGCCCAAAAGCATCACAACGGCAAAAACAGTTGCTAACATTCGTTTCATCATGGTTCTTACTCCTTGTTTCCAAAGATATTGACTCTACCATACCACATTTTTTCGAAAAAGTAAATCTCTATTAACATTTTTGTCATTTCCTCTTGCATTTTCCCGAACGATCGTGTATACTAAAAGTGTCCCAAATGGGACAGACTCGGAGGAACACTATGAATACCGAACATACCCCCTCCCTCTCGCTCAATTCTTTCTTTTTGTTTTCGGATTTGACAACGGAAGAATTAACGCTTGTGGACGAAACGCTTTCCCCGCTTACGGTATACCATAAAGGTGAACATCTGTACGATCGGCACCAATTCCAAAATGCACTCGGTTTTATCTTGTCGGGCGCTGTGTTGGTGGAATCCACCGATGAGCAAGATCGCCCGCTGGTAATGAACCATCTGCGCGCCGGAGATATTTTTGGTGTCGCCGCCTTATTCGACACGGGAGAGAGCGAGTACGTCACCGTTTTACGTGCGTTGGACACCGTGTCGGTGCGTTACCTCACGCAAGAAGGAATCCGTTTTCTATTCGGTCAATACCCTTCCGTAGCCCAACGATATATCGAATTTCTGTCAGGACGCATTCGGTTCCTCAACCGCAAAATTGCCGTGCTTACAGGCGGTTCCTCGGTCAACCGCGTATACCAATACTGTTTATCACACCAGTGTGAAGACGGTACGGTGCTAATTCCCGACAGTATGACCGAACTTTCCCGTATTTTGAATATGGGTCGCTCCAGTCTTTACCGTTCGCTTGATACGTTGCTTGCGCAAAATATCTTGATAAAGAACGGCAAACAATATATTTTACAATCATAAAGGATGGATCATGATGAAAAAAGTTATTTCTCTCTTCAGCATCGTAGTGCTTTTGCTTGCCACACTGACGGCGTGCAGTGGCGGTGAATTGAACACCGCTTCGGTCGTGCGTGTCGCCACCATTCAAGGGCCGACCGGTATCGGTATGGTTCATTTGATGGACGCCAACGACGATAAAGCCACCGAAAACAACTACGAGTTCCAGGCGTATCCCTCGCCCGATGCCGTTGTTCCGTTGCTGATGAACCAATCGGTCGATATTGCGGCACTCCCCACCAACGTGGCCGCCAACTACTACAACAAGACCGCCGAGTCCAAAAACGGTTCGATCAAACTGCTCGCCGTCAATACGCTCGGTGTACTGTATATGTTGGAAAACGGCAACACCATCAACTCGGTGAAGGATCTGAAAGGCAAAACGATCTACTCCACCGGTCAAGGTGCGAACCCCGAATACATTCTCAACTACATCCTGCGCGGATATGGCTTGAGTCCCGAAACCGACGTCACCATCAAATTCGTGTCCGAAAACACCGAACTTGCTTCGTTGATGGTGAGCGGCGAAGCCGCGGTCGCAATGGTACCGCAACCGGTTGTCTCCTCTATCACGACGCAAAAACCCGACGTCCGCATCGCACTCAGCATCAACGATGAATGGGAAGCCATTGCCGGCGAAGAAAACAAACTGATGATGGGCTGTGTGGTCGTTCGCGAAGAGTTTTTGGAAAAGAATCCCAAGTTGGTCAAAACCTTCTTGAAAGAGTATGAAGCCGCCATTGAAAAAACTTCCGACGTGGATACCACTGCCGCTTTGTGCGAAGAATACGGCATTATCGCCAAAGCGCCGATTGCCAAAAAGGCTATCCCTTATTGCGAGATCACGTACGTAGACGGCAAAACGATGAAAAAGCAAATCGCCAAGTACTACAACGTGCTCTTCGAATCCAAGCCGCAATCCATCGGCAGCAAATTGCCGGATGACGAGTTCTATTATGTCGGCTAATCCCAAACTTCGGCGCATCCTCACCGTCCTCGGCACCGCTTGTTTTTGGTTGCTCGTGTGGTATCTCATTGCCGTGCTCGTAAACCAAAACGTTTTAATTCCCACGCCGTGGGCGGTGCTGTGCACGATGGGAACACTGGTGACTAAGCCCTTGTTTTGGCAATCGGTGGGGCTCACATTGCTTCGCGTTTGTATCGGCTTTGCGGCAGCGTTGGCGGTTGGGGTGTTGTTAGCCGCCCTGACCACACGGTTTTCACTGTTGCACACGCTGTTTTCACCCGTACTCCACATCATTCGTGCCGCACCCGTCGCCTCGTTTATCATCATCACGTTGGTGTGGATCGTGTACGATCTCGTTCCCGCATTCATTTCTTTTTTGATGGTCCTCCCCATCGTTTGGATCAACGTCAGTGAAGGCATTCGCCAAACCGATACGCAGTTGTTGGAAATGGCATCGTTGTTTCGCTTATCCAAAGCAAAACAAATTCGCCGCATTTACCTCCCGTCGGTGAAACCCTTTTTTCTCACCGCCGCCGTCAACGGATTAAGTTTTGCTTGGAAATCCGCTGTTGCGGCCGAAGTCATCTGCCGTCCCGATTTCTCCATCGGACGACAACTGCAAGAAGCCAAACTGTATATGGAGACCCCGCAAGTCTTTGCGTGGACGGCCGTAGTGGTGATTTTGAGTTTGGTGCTGGAACGTGTCTTGTTGCGATTGACCGCAACGGCACGCTCTAAAAAAGGAGGTGCCGTGCATGATTAGCGCCGAACACCTTTCCTTTTCTTACGGTAGCACTCCCGTTATCGAAGACCTGTCCTTCACCCTGCCGGATAGCGGTGTGTTTCGTTTCGACGGGCCGTCCGGTTGCGGCAAAACCACCTTGTTGCGCTTGATTGCCGATTTGGAGAGGCCAAACTCGGGCAGTATCACTCGCCAACCAAATGCTACCGTTTCGATGGTGTTTCAAGAAAATCGATTGTTGCCGTGGCTAAGCGCCGAAGAGAACGTTGCGTTTGTATGCGGTGATTCGTTACGCGTAGAACGTGCTTTAAAAGCGGTTTCGCTGTGGGACGAACGTCACAAATTCCCCGAAGAACTCAGCGGCGGTATGCAGCGGCGTGTCGCTATCGCCCGCGCCATTGCCTACGGCGGCGATATCTTGATTTTGGACGAACCGTTCACCGGGTTGGACGAACAACTCTGTCAGACGATTGCCGACACGATTTACCGCGAATTTGCCGAAAAACTGATTCTTCTCGTTACCCATTCCGAGGAGGAAGCGCGGTTATTTTCACCTAAAACGATCACGCTTCCCTGCCCCTTGACGGGCGATCTCACCTAACCAAATCCGTCCGTGATTTCACGGGCGGATTTTTGTTGCGTTAAAAGAGAATTTGTGCTATGATATTGTGGAGGTGATATCGTAATGATCCGTGATACCTTTGACGCCGGTGTAGAACCGGGCGGTCTCCATTCCCACAACGAAATCAAACTTCTTGTTTGCTATATGCTCGCCGGTGTTTCCGAGCCAATGTCCCGCGAAAGCATTTTCAACGTCTTGTGCGGACACGGTATGGCCAATTTTTTTGATATCAGCACCGTGATTGCCGACCTTCTCTCGCTTCACAATTTGCAAGAAGATGAGCTTGGCCGTCTGACGGTAACCGACGTTGGTCGTGACGCGGCACTCACACTGAAAGATATGTTACCGTACACGCTGCGCGAACGGTCGGTTGAGGCTGCCAAACGATTGCTCATCCGCTTGCGTAACGAGCGCGAAAATCACGTAGACATTCGTAAGGAAGAACGCGGCTATACCATCACCTGCACCGTCGGTGACACTCCCGCCCCCTTGATGTCTCTCTCCCTATTGGTAGGAAGCGAAGCGCAAGCCGAAGCTATTCGTGAGCGGTTCCTGAACGATCCGCTGTCTCTTTATCGCGATGTAATCGAAAGCGTTTCCGAAAACTAAACGGAGGAATTGGTATGGACACATACACCATTCTCATCGTCGATGACGAAATGCGCATGCGCCGCGTGATCGCCGACTATCTGCGCATTAAGAATTATCGCACCGTTGAAGCGGCCGACGGCGTGGAAGCATTAGACATATTCCGCGTCGAACATCCCGACCTCGTACTGCTTGACGTGATGATGCCGCGTATGAACGGGTGGGACACGTGTGCCGAACTGCGTCGTGTAAGCGAAGTGCCCATCATTATGCTCACCGCCAAAGGCGAAGAGGACGACGAGTTGCAAGGATTTGAACTTGGCGCTGACGAATACATTGCCAAACCGTTTAGCCTGAAAATTCTTTCCGCCCGCATTGAGGCCGTTTTGCGCCGCAAACAGGGCACTTCCGCGCCCGTTCCCACCTGCGGATTGCACGTCGACCCGCTTGCGCGCGAGGCTTACGTGGACAATAAGCGTGTGGAACTAACCTATACGGAATTCGAACTGTTGTCGTATTTGGTCACCAACAAAGGTATCGCGTTATCCCGCGATAAAATTCTGGATAACGTATGGCAATACGATTACTACGGTGATGCGCGCACGGTGGATACGCACATCAAAAAACTGCGCAGTAAACTCGGCGAAGCCGGCGAAATGATCAAAACCATTCGCGGCATCGGCTATAAATTCGAGGGCTAATATGAACAAACGACCGATTCGCTTTTTTCATTCTCTCACCTTTAAACTGTATCTGGCGGCGGCAATCTGCATTTTGTCCTTGCTCACCATTAACCTATTGTTGAACACGTTTGCTTTTTCCGATTATTATCGCGATCAAAAGCAAACCGAACTCGTACAGACTTTTGACGAACTCAATGTACTGGCGCAAGAACAAGAACAACTGATTCGCCATCTGCAACAGCGCCCCGCCGATAAAGCGGCGCTTCTTTTATGGAACGATTTCCAAATCTTGTATCGTGACCGTTCCATCCCCCTCTTGGACGATACCCCCTTCTTCTCGTTATCGCCCCTCGATATACCAAACGGGACGTACACGGTCAATGACCGCCCGCTTCGCGGACAGGAAGGGACCGAGAAGTTGACCTTATACGGCAGAACGCAAAATGGTCTCAACGTCATTTTGCAGGTATCACTGAGCGATACCGGTCAAACCGCCGCCATTGCCAATCGCTTTTTACTTCTTTCCTCCATCGTCACCTTACTCATCAGTGCCGTGGCGGTACTGCTCATCTCCCGTTATTTCACCCGTCCCATTACCCGTCTTTCCGCAATGGCGCAGAATATGGCCGCCTTTAACTTCAACGACCGTTACGTTACCTACGGAAAAGACGAACTTGCCGAACTCGGCAACAGTCTTAACATCGTTTCCGAAACGATGGAATCCACGCTGTCTAAACTAAAAACCGCCAACGCCCGTTTGGTCAACGATATGGAACGCGTGGAACAACAAAACGAGGCCAGACGTTCGTTCATCAGCAACGTTTCGCACGAACTGAAAACCCCCATTGCCTTGATCCAAAGCTATGCAGAGGGATTGCAGGAAAACGTGGCAGAAGGCGAAGAACAACGCCGTTTTTATTGCGACGTTATTCGCGACGAATCCGACCGCTTATCCCAAATCATCAATCGGATGACGATGCTGATGCAATTGGAATCGGGCAAGGAAGAACTGCAGATCGAGCATTTCGACGTTGCACAACTCTGCCAACGACTGCTCACCCGAAATGCACCCTTATTTGCACAACAAGAGATTACGCTATCGCCACTGAATGTCGAACCCGCCTTTGTTTGGGGCGATCCGCAACTGATTGAAAACGTGCTTTCCAACTACCTTTCCAACGCACTCCATCACACGGAAAAGGGCGGAACGATTGCCGTTTCGTGGGCCCCTACCGAAAACGGCACCCTGCGCATTTGCGTTTTTAACTCCGGCGCCCCCATTCCCGGCGACGATCTTCCCCGCATTTGGGAAAGCTTTTACAAAGTGGATAAGGCCCGTACACGCGCTTACGGCGGAACGGGCATCGGTCTTTCGATCGTGGCCGCCGTTATGCGTGTTCACCGTATGCCCTACGGGGTACGCAATTTGGAAAACGGCGTGGAATTCTACATCGAATTGCCGCTGAAATAACAAACATCCGCAGTCGTCAAGCGTCGACTGCGGATGTTTCTTTTTGGGGAGGCGGCGTGATGGCAATGGTCGAAACCGTCACCGTTTCGGCGCCGTACAACTTTAGCATTTTGGCGCATTCGTGCGCGGTCGCACCGGTGGTAACCACATCATCAACCAACAACACCGAATGTGCCGAAAACGGCTCTTTTACATCAAACACACCGAGAACGTTGCCGCTTCGTGCGGCGCGGTCAAGCCCCTTCTGCGGTTTGGTTTCATACGTCTTTTCAAGCGCGTCGCAAAACGGCAGTTGCAATAACTGTGCCATCTTTTTCGCCAACAACTCACTTTGGTTATACTCTCGTTTTCGAAGATCTTTTTGGATCATCGGCGTAAAACAAACGGCATCAAACGGCAGATCCGGCAACTCGCGCCGCACTGCCGCCGCCATCTGCAACGCAAAAAACGAAACCGCTTGCGGATCATCCCACTTCTTAAGGCGCAACACGCCCTCCCGTACCGCCCCTTCATAATAAAACGGGGCGATCACACGGTCGTAGGCGTGGCGTTTCTTTTGGCATTTGCAATCCTCTTTGTGGGAACCGCAAAAGGGACAAAGCGGCGGTTTCACCTTGGAGATCGCCGTTCGGCACTCGGAACAACTGAGTTGTAACGGTTCAATCGTCTTGTTGCAAAAGATACACCGTTCCGGGAAGAAAAAGCAGGATAGAACGTATAAAAATTGGCGAAATCGGCTCATACAAATGCCCTCTTTGCCGTACACAGAAAATGTTTGAGCCCGGTATACCGCAAGGTCTTACGGTCGTTATTCACCATATTTTCAACCGTTTGTCGATTTCCCGCCACAACCAACAGCCGTTTAGCACGCGTCACCGCTGTATACAGCAAATTGCGATAACAAAGTTGCGGTTGATTGCGAAACAGCGGAAGCACCACCATATCGAACTCGCTGCCCTGGCTTTTGTGCACCGTGATCGCATATGCGGGTTCCAACTCCTGTGCTTGATCGTAGGTATACACCGCTACGCGATCGTCGTATCGCACCTTTAAGAGCTGATCCCGCACGTCGATTGATTCCAAAATACCGATATCGCCATTAAAGACGCCCAATCCCGTGTCACCGTTATCGCGCGTCCACAAAATATCGTAATCGTTTTTGATGTGCATCACCTTATCGCCCTCTCGCAAGAGGCCGTGTTCCCCCGTCCACTCGCGTTTAGCGGGATCTTCGGGATTGAGCGCTTCTTGCAATCGATTGTTGAGCGCGAGTGTTCCTACCTCCCCTTTTCGGCCGGGACACAACACCTGAATCCCCTCGAACACCGAGGTACCGTAGGTCATCGGCAAGCGCCGTACGCACAAATCCACGATCGCCTCCGCCGTATCTTCGTAACTTGCTTGCGGCAAGAAGAAACAATCCCCGTTTTTTTGCGAAAAGATCGGCATTTCGCCCGACACGATGCGGTGGGCATTGGCAACGATATCGCTTTGCAATGCTTGCCGAAACACTTGTTTCAATTCCACAACGGGCAGAGCGCCGCTGTCGATCAAATCGTGAAGCACACGTCCTGCACCAATGGCGGGTAACTGATCCGAGTCACCCACCAACACCAGTCGGCATCCCGGTTTCAAAGCGCGCAACAAGTGATCAAACAGCACCGTGTCCACCATAGACACCTCATCCACGATCAAGGCGTCGATATCGAGCGGATTCTTTTCGTTGCGTGCGAAAGCAGGCTGGTCACTGTCATCCCACTGTACCTCCAGCAAACGGTGAATGGTTTTGGCTTCACACCCCGTCACTTCGGTCATCCGTTTGGCGGCACGCCCCGTCGGTGCAGCAATGGCTACGTGTTCGCCCAACGCTTCCAGCAACGTAATAATGGCGCGCAAGGTGGTGGTTTTGCCCGTTCCGGGACCGCCCGTTAAAATCAGCAGTCCCGTTTCCACCGCCGCCAAAATGGCCTTTTTCTGCTCTTCTTCGTAACGGATACCGTTCTTCTCTTCCACAACGGCAAGGTTATGTATCGTTTTCTCGCTGACAGGCGTTTGAAATCCCGTCATCAAGGAAATGCGCGACGCAATATACCGCTCCGCTTGATACAAATGCGGCAAAAACACAAACGCGCGATCATCGATCGCTTCTTCCTTTACCACAAAATTGTGTAACATATCGATCAGCACGTCACCGACCGTTTCTTCACTTACTCCAAGAAGCAACGCTGCCGTAGAAACCAATTTGTTACGCGGCAAGCAGGTGTGCCCGTTATTCAAGTTGTGGCGCAATACGTGAAGAATACCGGCTTCCACCCGTCGAGAATCGTCCGCCGCACGCTCCATACTCATACAAATGGCATCGGCTCTCTCAAAGGAAATGTAGAGTCCCGACGAACACAACAAATACGGATTATCGCGGATGGTATCCACCGTTTTGACACCCCACCGCTTCCAACAGCGCAAGGCTTCGGCCGGGGTCAAGGAATATTGTGAAAAGGCAAGAAGCACCTCCCGCAAACCGAATTGTTCACGATATTCGCGGGCAATCTTTTCCGCGCGCGCAGGGGTAATGCCTTTCACCTTGGCCATCAGCTGAGGTTCTTCCTCAATCACGCGCAGGGTATCATCACCGAATTTTTCCACCAAAGCATGCGCGGTAGCAGGCCCCACACCTTTGACGGCGCCCGACGCCAAATACCGAAGCACCGACGCCGTATCGGTCGGCAAGGCGTGTTCACACGACGATACGCGAAATTGACGACCGAATTTGGGATGTTCCACCCATTCGCCCGTCATACGCAGCAATTCGCCCGCTTGCACACTCGGCAACGTGCCAACCACTTTATGATATTCTTCGTCACTCTCCAGATCCAAAACCGTCCACCCGTTTTCGTCGTTGCGAAAGACGATGCGTTCAACCGTGCCGGAAAGTTCTTCGCATGTTCCCATACCCTGTATTCTCCGTTTTTCTAACCTTTATTTGTATTATACCACACCTCTTTTGTCTTGTAAACCAACCGAGAACAATTCAAAAAAATCCTCTTTTTCACAAAAAGTGATCCCCAGCTTTCGGCATAGGTGTTCGATACTCTCTCGTTCTTCCGCTAGCCCGCAATCGACCGCAACCCATTCATATCGACACGAACGGTTTTGTTCTTGTGCGGCTTGCCGAATCAAAAACTCGGCATCTTCCGTCTTAAAAAGCGGCAACACACAAACCGTTTTCCTCTCAAAAAACAGCAATCGATAAGCGGCGCGCGAAAGCAAATCCGCCATGCCATACGACGCAAGAAGCAACACGATTATCAAAATAATCGTCTTCATTTCCTCACCCCCACGTCACAGCATATGGCACAGGACAAGGAATGGTCAACACATCAGCGTTTCCAAACTCTCAAACGTATATCCCATCGCTTTCCATTTGGTCAAGAGCTCATCCAAGATGGCCGCATTGGTTGCTGACGTACTGTGCAGCAAAACGATTGCCCCGGGATGCACACGGGTCAGTAATTTGGAGAAGGCCTCTTCACGAGTCGGCTGATCATTCACATTCCAATCCACGTACGCCAAACTCCAAAAAAAGGTGTGATAACCCATTTCACTCGCCATTTGCAAATTGGATTCACTGAATTTTCCTTGCGGCGGTCGGTACAATTTTTTCATCGATTGCCCAATCAAATTTTCATACGCTTGCTCAAGGTCGGTCAATTCTTTTGCGAAAGATTCACGGTTTTGAATAGCGGCCATATCGGGATGTGTGGCAGTGTGATTGCCCACCGTGTGCCCTTCTGCAACCATACGTTTTACCAATTCGGGTGCCGTATCCATATAGTGCTTCACCAAAAAGAAGCAAGCGTTCACCTTGTGTTTTTTCAGGGTATCCAAAATCGACGCCGTATAGCCGTTTTCATACCCTGCGTCAAAGGTCAAATAGAGCGTTTTCTCCTCACCTTCATCGACCGATGTTTCCCCCAGGAAATGTGCGTGGTAGCGCGCCAGATAATCGCGATCGGCGTTTCCCGTCGGCGGCTCGCCTTTGTTTTGGAAAGAAAGCCCCCAATTGGATACCGTTGCAACCGTCCTTCCCTGTGAAACACCGAAAACCGCCGCCACAACAACGAGTATCGCCACCACAAAATACCAGATCCCCGTTTTTCGAAAAGTCATAAGACGACCTCCTTTTGTACACCGTATGACACAAAAAAAGAATTATGAGTCTTTTTTAATGCATACTAGTTTTAAGGAGTGATAAACATGGAAAAACGAAAAAAAATTAACGTGCAAGCAGAGGCGGAAACGCTGCAAAAGCAAGGTCGCGGAAGCATCGTGTCGGATATTTTGGGCAGTTACACCGGCACGGGGCAAAACGGCGAAAGTCCCGAACAAGACGCCGACGATCTGTAACGTTGATTACCAAAAACGGGCAACGTTTGTAAAAATTAGCACACATTTTCTTTGTCGGTTGCTGCACACTATTACTGCAAACGCAAGATGAGTATACGGCGCAAGCCGAAATCGTTTTGAGGAGTGTAACAACTATGTCCAGCAAGAAAAACTTGGTTCCCGAAGCGCGTGAAGGTCTTAACCGTTTCAAGATGGAAGCCGCTAACGAAGTGGGCGTCAACTTGAAACAAGGTTACAACGGCGACCTCACCTCCAAACAAGCCGGTTCGATCGGTGGCCAAATGGTCAAAAAGATGATCCAGCAGTACGAAAACGGCCTGAAATAATCGGTTGTTTTGCCAACGCCGTCGGGGGGAATTCCCCCGACGGTTTTTGGTTTTTTGCGCTTTTTCTATTGACAAATTCAGCAAACGCGGTATAATATAACACGGTCTTACCACATTGCGGAATTGTGTAAAGGTAGCACGAGAGTCTCTGAATCTCTTTGTCTAGGTTCGATTCCTAGTTCCGCAGCCAGAAAAAACGACAAGTTTCGACTTGTCGTTTTTTCAATTAAATCCGCCTTTTGCGGAATAAATCCACCTGCGGCGGATGAAATCGCTTCGCGATGAAATCTGCCTTACGGCAGAAGATGGGCGGATTTGATTTCATCTGAAGCCGAAGGCTGAAGATTTCATCCGAGCCAAGCGAGGATTTCATCGTGCAACGCACGATTTCATTAACATTACTTGGGTTCGAAACCTTATTGCAAAACGCAAAAATATCTTTTTCGTAGCCTTTACACAAAAAATACCGAGAACTTTGTTCTCGGTATTTTTTATTTTTATGCGAGGTTGTAAATATCATGAACCGGGCGAACCACGATTCGTTTACACGTTTCCAATGAATTACAGCCCCAAGAACTGACTATTCTCATTCTCTTTTGCAATGTTCTTGGCGCGAAAATAGATGTTCACATATTTCAAGGCATTAAATCGTTTGTCACCGCGGATTTGATACACGTGATCGTTGTAATACACGTTGAGTTTGTTGCGACCCAGCACCGCCATCGCCGTTATCTCTTCAAACATCCACGTTAGTTCGTGGGGAGACACCTCATCCAAAACCACTCGATTCCCATACAATGTCAGCGTCGCGTTTTTTAGGAGCGGGATTTTCTTTTTATACACGATTACTTCGTTTACGGTGACAGAGTCCGTATACAACGGTTTTTCGGTATATTCTTGCGTATTCAACGAATTAACAAACCCGTTTTGGTACTCGTACCAGTCATTCACAAATCGGAAAGGAAAGTCAAATCCAACCCCCTGCAACGTTTTATCCTCGCCGTACAGCACTTTTCGGTGGCAATTCTTGCACTCGATCTCGTTTCCGTGACTTTCAAACACCGAAAGACCGCAAAACGGACACACGTACATCGCGCGCTCCAAATATTCCGCGCGGGCAGCCGAACGGAAATTCCCATCCGCTGCTACTTCATTCACATATAAGCCTTCTTCAATGAGCGCAAGCAGTTGGTCGTTGTCAAGCGACGCGTATTCTTCCGGCTCGATCACGCGGGATACGTAAGCCCGCATCTTACCTTTACGCACGCCGTCACTCCAACGCGGTTGAACACCGTAACCGCCCTCAATGCGATACAGTGCGATCGGCAGTCCCAATTTGCGAGCCAACGACGCAATGGCAGGGTTCATATATTCCGTTTTACCGCTGTAGGTGCGATTGCCTTCCGGCGCCACTGCGATGGTGCCGCCCTCTTTGGCCACACGAATGCAGTTCATCACCGCTTTGACATCGGTGGTTTGTTTGCGAATCGGGATCGGTGCGATCAACCAACGAATCAACGACGAAATCCACCCGTTGGAAAAAATATCCTCGGTCGCCAGATAATAAATCGGGCCTTTGAACGATAACCCGACAAAAAACTGGTCAAAGGTCGTTTGATGATTGAGAAGTATTAAGTATGCACGGTCGCCTTGCTCGCGAAACTTTTCCGCCGTAACGCCGTAGTGCCACTTGCAAAAGTGATACAAAAGCCCATACGCTATGTTTCTGACCAGACGGTGCCGCGGTTTTATCCATTTCGTTTTCTTCATGATCCATCTCCGCCGCATAATTATACACATTCATTGTATCATAAAAAGTAAGAAAAAAGCAAGAGAAACGCACCGTATTGGCGAATTTCTCTTGCTATTCTTAGTCTTTTGGCTTCTTCATCGTCAACGAAATGCGTTTTTTGGCACTGTCTACACCTTCCACCCACACGGTAACAACGTCACCGACTTTGAGCACTTCGGAGGGATGACGAATAAAGCGATCGGTAATTTTGGAGATGTGCACCAAGCCGTCTTGATGGACGCCAATATCAACGAATGCGCCGAAATCAATGACGTTGCGCACGGTGCCTTTCAGTTCCATACCGACTTTCAGATCGTTCATATCCATCACGTCGGTGCGAAGCAACGGGGGCGGCAATTCGTCACGCGGATCACGGCCGGGACGCTGTAATTCGGCAATGATGTCTTGTAACGTCGGCACACCGATGCCGAGCGTTTGGGCCAACGACTCCAATCCCTGTGCTTCGGCACGCTCGTGCAGATCTGCCACGTGCCCGCCGCGCACATCGGCTTCGGTATACCCGCACAAGGAAAGCAGTTGTTCCGCCGCCGCGTAACTTTCGGGGTGAACGGCGGTGGCGTCCAGCATCACCTTGCCGTCGGTCACGCGCAAAAAGCCGGCACATTGTTGAAAGGCTTTGGGCCCGAGTTTGGGCACTTTTTTGAGGGTGGCACGCGTTTGGAACGCGCCGTTTTCTTCACGGTACGCCACGATATTTTTGGCAAGCGCACCGCCGATCCCCGCCACACGGGAAAGGAGCGGCGCCGAAGCGGTATTCAGATCGACCCCTACCGCGTTCACGCAGCTTTCCACCACACCGTCCAACGCATCGGCCAACTGTGCCGCGGGCATATCGTGTTGATACTGCCCCACACCGATGGCCTGCGGATCGATCTTCACGAGTTCCGCCAACGGGTCTTGCAATCGGCGAGCAATGGACACGGCCGAACGCAACGACACGTCAAATTCGGGAAATTCCGCCGCCGCCAATTTGGAGGCGGAATAGACCGACGCGCCCGCCTCGCTGACCACCATATACGAAACGTCGCCCGTCGCCATTTCGCGCAGCAGATCGGCCACAAAAACTTCCGTTTCGTGCGAGGCGGTACCGTTGCCAATAGCGATCACCTGCACACCGTACGTTTCGATCATGCGGCGCACTAGCGATTTGGCTTGTTCAAGTTTATTGTGAGGCGGCACGGGATAGATAACACCCGTGTCGAGCACTTTGCCCGTTTGATCCACCACCGCTACTTTGCAACCCGTGCGGTAACCGGGGTCAAGGCCCAGCGCTACACGCCCTTTCACGGGCGGTTGCATCAACAGTTGCCGCAGGTTGGAGGCAAACACCTTGATGGCCGCTGTGGACGCTTTGTCGGTCAATTCGTTGCGGAGTTCGCGCTCAATCGACGGAAAGATCAGGCGATCGTATGCATCTTCCATCGCGTTTCGCACAAATTCTTCGTATACCGAACCCTCTCGAATGTGAATGGAAGAAAGCACGAACATCGAGCGCGCGCGATCGCACTCCACCGATACCTTCAAAAACTCCTCACGCTCGCCGCGGTTGACCGCCAAAATGCGGTGACCGGGGATGCGCTTTAACGGCTCGGTATATTCCTTGTACATCTCGTACACACCGAGATCGTCCCCTGTCGCTTTGGTGCTCAAGTTGCCGTTGTTCATACATACCACACGCAGGCGTTTGCGACCGCCGGCTTCGTCGGAGATCTGCTCGGCAATGATGTCCGAAGCACCTTGCAAAGCCTCTTCTATCGTGGCAACGTCTTCGGTCAGATAAGCCGCCGCCAACGTTTCGGGGTCCTCCCCCGTTTTGGGTTGCGCATACAACGCATCTGCGAGCGGTTGCAATCCTTTGGCACGGGCAACCGACGCGCGCGTTTTGCGTTTGGGGCGGTACGGGCGATAGACGTCTTCCAGATCGGTTAGCGTCATCGCCGCATCCAACGCGGTTTCCAATTCTTCACCCAGCACGTCCTGCTCTTGCAACGAGGCGCGTATTTTTTCACGTTGTTCTTCCAAATTACGTAAGTAAAGAAGTCGCTCATGCAGTTCACGCAACACTTGATCATCGAGCGAACCCGTCACTTCCTTGCGATAACGCGCGATAAACGGGATGGTATTGCCCTCGTCGATCAACGCGACGGTATTCTCCACCTGCGCAGGGCGCAGATGAAATTCGTTGGTTAAATGTTCGATAATGGTCATTGTTCGGCTCCTTGTTCGGTCGTCGGTTGTTGTGCCGCTTTATACGCGTCTACGTAATCGGCGATTTTGAGGCCGCACGTACCGTTGATGGTGGTAATACCGTCGCCCACCAATGCCATGGTGCGATCATACGAACGCTCGGCAAAAATCAAGTCTTTCTCATCAATACCAAACGCGCTCTTCCAATCGGCCACCGATTTGTCCAACGGAATGACGGAATAGTCGTTTTGCCCGTCTTCCCGTTTGGTGACGTAACACCAGGTCGGCAACACGTTTACGCCTTCCATCAGCACGGTGCCATCGTCGTATTTATTAAAAGAAAACTCGAACAACAAACCGTCCTCGGTGTGGCCGTTGTCGTTGCAATCGTAGTGGTGATTGCCGTAGTTGGGATCGTTGTAACGGCTTTTCACGTCACGGTATTGACATTTGCCGCCGAGTTGCCAATCGTTGCCGCCCGTGGTGGCGGAGGTGCCGCCGTACATGGCTTCAATGGTCTGGTTGGACAGGAAATTGCCCATCGAATAGAGGCACACCGTCTGGTTGCCGTTTTCGGCTTTGATGAGTTCCAGCGGTTGAATTTTGTGCGGATGACCGCCCACGATCACATCCACACCCATTTCGCACAATTTTTGTGCCATTTTGGTTTGGGTGGTACCCGCTTTGGTCTCGTACTCGTTACCCCAATGGATGTACAACACGGTCGCCTCGGCGCCTTCTGCTTTCATATCGGTCATTTGCTGTTGCATATCGGCGTAAAAAGCGTCCAATTCATTGGCGGAAAAGTAGTTGACCAGTGACGTATTGCTCGTTTTGGCACCATACGTGTAGTTGACAAATCCGATCTTGATGCCGTTAACGTCTTTGACCAAATAGCGTTTTTGCGTGGTCAACGAGCGAAGGCCAATGAAGTCCAAATTCCGTTCGGCGTAGGTTTTTGCGGTCAACGCCAAACTGCTGCCGTTGGAGACGTGGTTGTTGGCGCAAAGACCAAGCGAATAACCCGTGTTCATCACCGTATCAATAAGCGAAGCGGGAACGCGGAACAGCATTTCGGGTTGATAATAGTCGCTCTCACCGCGTCCAATGCCAAACTCCAGGTTGATAGCGGCATAGTCCATCGCTTTCACATAAGGGGTCATATGTTTGAACATCGAATCAAATTCATAGACACCTTCCGACACTTTTGCGGAACGCAGCACGGGACGGTGAATCAAAATATCTCCCGAGCTGCCCACCGTAGCGGTGGCCACTACCTGCGGTTCTTTGATCAGATCGGTCGTCGGTTCTTCCACAGGCGGCTTATCACCGCCGAGTTTATCCACCAACTTGCTCACAAGCGAAACACCGCCGACCACAAGTGCAGCGGTCAAAATCAGCGCCACCAACGCGAGGATCAATTTGCGAATGCGTCGGGCACGTTTGCGTTGTTCTTTACTTCTTCTCGGAGGCATATGTTCATCCACCTTTATTAGAATTTCAGTATCGTTTCTATTTTACACGAAAACCATCGCAATTGCAAGATATATACCCATTTGCACTCTGCTTTTTCCAAACAGAAAACGCCCTTCCCGATGGGAAGGGCGTTTGATCGCTATCAGCGATGTTTGTCGAGAAGCGCCTTGATTTTTTGATGCGGATCCACCAACGCACTGACCGACACGTCGTGGTTGAGCGCGGCAATGAAGTACGCAATGTACTTAGACACGTCCACTTCGCAGAACCATTCGCGTTTTTTAAGTTCATCCGTACGGTAGGTCAGGTTGGTGCCGAGCACGCCGTCGATGATGCCGTCGGTATACGCTTTGTCAAACTTCTCCAAACCGTTGGTGAAGATAGCGTAGGTTGCATAGGCAAAAATGCGTTTGGCCTTGCGCTTTTTGAGTTCGTATGCGATATCAAGCATCGATTCGCCGGAAGAGATGATATCGTCCGCGATAAAGATGTCTTTGCCTTCCACCGAGTTACCCAAATATTCGTGCGCCACAATGGGGTTGCGGCCATTGACAACGTGCGCATAGTCGCGGCGTTTGTAGAACATACCGAGATCCACACCAAGCGTCGACGCGTAGTACATATTGCGGTTAAGAGCACCTTCATCCGGGCTGACGATCATCAAGTTTTTGAAGTTATCCGCCACTTCCGGATAACGGCGGAACATTGCTTTGAGCACTTGATAGGACGGGATCGCGTTATCAAAGCCCATCAGCGGCACGGCGTTTTGCACGCGCGGGTCATGCGCGTCAAAAGTAAGTACATTGGAAACACCCATTTGTTCCAATTCTTGCAACGCAACCGCGCAGTCAAGCGACTCGCGATAGTTGCGGCGATGTTGCCTGCCGCCGAACAGAATCGGCATAATGACGTTGATGCGGTGTGCTTTACCGCCCGCCGCTTGAATGAGGCGTTTCAAATCTTGGAAATGATCGTCGGGCGACATGCAGTTTTCTTGCCCGAAGATCTTGTATTTGCAGTTGTAGTTACCCACGTCCACCAAGATGAACAAGTCGTCACCGCGGATGCTGGATTTGATGAGACCTTTACCGTCACCGGAAGAAAAGCGGGGACATTCCGCCTCAACAAGAAAACTTTCCGATTCGCGGCCCGCTTTTTTCGCCCAATCGGTCAAATAATAATTAATCTTCGCCGCCAATTCCTCGGTACCCGCTTGCGCAATAATGCTGAGCGGTGCCACCTGCCGCGACGAAGAGAAAACGGTTTCACTGGTTAATCCTGCTGTCATACGATACGTCCCCCTACTCATATTTCACATTCGATGTCACCATTGTACCACAGAAAACGACAGTTGCAAACAGGAAAATGAAAATTTCCCGATAAAATTTTTTGTTCTTTTTTTCACAATGACTATGGACTTTGCACAAACGAATGGTATATACTATAAAAAAAGCATCACGGAGAGACACTATGTCAAAAATTACCGAATTGGAAACGCAAGAAGAACGTCGGGAACAGGCCATTTTGGTGGGAATTGACACCGGCGATTTTGATTGTGAGGTTTCGCTGAACGAATTGACCGAATTGGCCGACACGGCAGGGGCTGACGTCATCGGCATCCTGACGCAGAAGCGCGAATCCCCCAACAAAGCCACCGCCATCGGCAGTGGACGATTGGAAGAATTGGCACAGATCGCCACAGCGCAAGAAGCCGATCTCGTCATTTTCGATTGCGAATTGACCGCCACGCAACAACGCAACGTGGAAGATGCTCTTCCCTGCCGTGTGGTGGATCGCACCATGCTGATCCTCGACATTTTTGCGGGGCGTGCGCGCTCGGCCGAGGGGCGTTTGCAGGTGGAATTGGCACAACTGCAATATATGCTCCCCCGACTTTCGGGGCAAGGCACCGCCCTTTCCCGTCTCGGCGGCGGCATCGGCACGCGCGGTCCCGGTGAGACCAAACTAGAAAGTGACAAACGGCACATACGGCGCCGTATACAGGCTTTAAAGCGGCAGTTGCAAGAGGTGGAGCAACAACGCGCCCTGCGCCGCGAACGGCGAAAAAAGGACGATATGGCCACCGTGGCGGTGGTAGGATACACCAACGCGGGAAAATCCACCTTGATGAACCGCTTGACCGATGCGGGCGTGTTGGCGGAAGACAAATTGTTTGCCACCCTGGATACCACGGCACGCGCACTCAAATTGCCCGACGGGCGCACCGTTTTGTTGGTCGACACGGTCGGTCTGGTGCGGCGATTGCCTCACCATTTGGTGGACGCATTCCGCTCCACGTTGGAAGAAGCTGCCCTGTCGGACGTCATCATCAATTTGTGTGACGCCTCCAGCCCCGAAGCCAACGAGCATTTGGCGGTCACGCGGGATTTGCTGCAACAACTCGGCTGTACCGATCGCCCCATTTTGACGGTGTTTAACAAGTGCGACCGCGAAGGAATCCCCGCCGATGTTGATCTCGGCGACAGCGATTCCCTGTGCATCAGCGCCTTGACGGGCCAGGGCATCGATCCGTTGTTGGAACGCATTGCCGCCGCACTGCCGCCCGACAGACGACGGGTGACCTTACTTCTTCCCTTTGACAAGGGCGCACTGGCAGGACAATGCCGCCGCGAAGGCGCGGTCGAATCGGAAGAATATGTTGAAAACGGTCTTCGTATGACCGTTACGTTGGGCGTCAAACTTCTTGAAACCGTCAAAGAATACGTCATCGAATAAACAAAATCCTCGGCGATCGCCGAGGATTTTTCTTGTTGATTATGAGTACACTTAACACGCCAACATCCATTTCAAAACAGATTGGATCTGCTCGTCCCAAAACTCCCACGAATGCGTTCCCGCCGCCTCGCAGTAGGTGTAGTCATAGTGGAGCGTTTGAAATTTCTCGCGCAATTTGCAGTTGCTTTCATACAGAAAGTCTTCCGTGCCGACAGCCATATATATCCGCGGTTTGAGCGGATGGATATCGTATTCTTCGGCAAGAGCAAACAGATCCTCACGGCTCGGGATGGCCAACGTCTCCCCAAAAACGGGGATCAACACGTCTTTGAAGAGTGCGGATGAACCAACAATATCCGCCACCGAGGAAAGCCCCGCCGCCGCACCAAATCGCTCACCGTTTTTGAGACCGATCTTGAGCGCACCGTAACCGCCCATCGACAAACCGGCAATATACGTATCCTCGCGTTTGTCGGATATCGGGAACATATCCGTCATCAAGCGCGGCAGTTCTTCGGCGATATAGGTGTAATACTTCTCGCCGTATTGCATATCGGTATAAAAACTTCTGCCGCCAAACGGCATCACCACGCAAATACCATATTCCTGCGCGTACCGTTCAATCGACGTCCGTCTGAGCCAAATAGTGTGATCATCACTGAGTCCGTGAAGGAGATAAAGGCACTTGTATTTTTCGGTGTTACTCTTTCCGCCGATGCCGATCTCCCCCGCCGTGCTTCGTTGAGGAATCACCACGTTAACAGTGGTTTGTACCCCCAACGCTTCACTGAATATATGCACTTCACAAAAAGCCATCCCGATCACTCCCGTTTGTTGCTACAAAAAAGCATACCACAGTTATCCTCGAATTTCAACAAAAAAGTTGGACGCAGTGCGGTTTAAGAGGCCGCGTGTCTCCTTTCACAAAAAAAGAAAATGCCGATGACAAACGTCATCGGCATTTTCTTGGTCCGAGTGACAGGAGTCGAACCTGCGGCTACCTCTTGCGGTGCCCGAAAAAATCATCGGGTGCCTTGCACTGTTCCTCGATTTTTTCGACCGCTGCGCCATTTCGTGCTCGCTGTACCCGCCACCGGCGGCGCTCACACTCAATGCCTGAACCCGTGCGCTTCCTTCAACCACAAATTCGGCCTTTACACAAACAAAAATAATTCCCGTGACCTTTAGGTCACGGGAATTATTTGGTCCGAGTGACAGGAGTCGAACCTGCGGCCTCTTGAACCCCATTCAAGCGCGCTACCAATCTGCGCCACACCCGGATAGATATTACTATGGTATTATATCAAAATAACCTCAATTGTCAAGTGGTAAATGCGAAAAAGTTTATAAAAAATCGGTCGGGCCACCGTTTCGGTGACCCGACCGCCGTTTTGATGATTTATTTCATCATGCTGGCAACTTCGGAAGCGAAGTCGTCTTCTCTCTTTTGGAGACCTTCGCCCTTCTCAAAGCGGGTGTATTCCACCACTTTGAGGCTGCCGCCGGCCGCTTTGGCACATTCGGCAACGTATTGCTCGACCGTTTGATCGCCGTTCTTGACGAACGCTTGTTGCATCACGCAGTTCTCTTCGAAGAACTTCTTCATTTTACCTTCGATCATCTTCTCAAGAATGTTCTCCGGCTTGCTGGCGTTTTTGGGATCGTTCTTGATGAGCGCCAATTGCACTTCTTTTTCGTGAGCCAAATCGGCCTCGGAAACGGAAGATTTGTCAAGATACAAGGGGTTGAGAGCCGCGATTTGCATCGCCACATCTTTACCGCACTCGATCATCGCATCGCTACCGGCAACCGCAGCATCCGCTTCGAAGCGAACGAGAACACCGATACGACCGCCGCCGTGCACATAGGACACGCAATCACCCTCGTAACGGACGAAACGACGCACGCTCAGGTTTTCACCGATCACCATCACCTTGTCACGGAGATCATCCGCCAAGGTAAGGCCGCCGACCGGCAGAGCCATCAAGGCATCCACGTCAGCAGGGTTGTGCTCGACAATGAGTTTCGCAACCGTTTCCACAAACTCCATAAACTTGTCGCTCTTCGCGGCAAAGTCGGTCTCGGAGTTGACTTCCACGATCACGCCGACCTTCTTCGCATAGTCAACGGTAGCGTAAGCCACGCCTTCAGCAGCCACACGGCCCGCTTTCTTCGCTTGCTTCGCCAAACCTTTCTCACGGAGAATGTCAACGGCTTTTTCCATATCGCCGTCGCTTTCGGTGAGAGCCTTTTTGCAATCCATCATACCGACGCCGGTGCGTTCACGCAGCGCCTGAACATCTTTAGCAGTAAAAGCCATAATTAACCTCCACGCGTATTACGCGATAATATTTTGTCTCAAATTATTCAGCGGCTTCTTCAGCAGCTTCTTCGGCAGCGGGAGCTTCTTGCTCGCCTTGGCGGCCTTCGATGATGGCGCTGGCCATAGCACCGGCAATGAGTTTCACGGCGCGAATCGCGTCGTCGTTACCGGGGATGACGTAGTCGACATCGTCGGGATCACAGTTGGTGTCCACGATCGCCACGATCGGAATACCGAGTTTCTTGGCTTCGGCAACCGCGATCTTTTCTTTGCGGGGATCAACAATAAACAGAGCCGAGGGCATCTTGTCCATCGTTTTGATACCACCGAGGAACTTCTCGAGTTTCTCGATCTCGTGGGTCAGTTTGATAACTTCTTTCTTGGGAAGCAGGTCAAACGTACCGTCTTCGGACATCGTTTTGAGTTGGTTCAAACGAGCGATACGGCCACGGATAGTGCGGAAGTTGGTGAGCATACCGCCGAGCCAACGAGCGTTGACGTAGTATGCACCGGCGCGGACAGCTTCTTCGGCAATGGAATCTTGCGCTTGTTTTTTGGTGCCGACAAACAGCACGGTTTTGCCCTCAGCAGACAAGTCACGAATGAACATGTACGCTTCTTCAAGTTTGCGCGCGGTCTTCTGCAGATCGATGATGTAGATACCGTTGCGCTCGGTGAAGATGTAGGGCGCCATTTTGGGGTTCCAGCGGCGCGTTTGGTGACCGAAGTGGACACCGGCTTCGAGCAGCTGTTTCATGGATACGACTGACATAAAAAATCCTCCTTGGTTTTCACCTCTACGAGTGCTGACGGACAATGAAAAATTTTGCCCGCATCTTCGGAACCGCTCGCGCGGCACCACCGAAGCAAAAACACCCGTATGCATATTGCCGTAGTATTGTACCACAACCATTTATAAAATGCAAGACTTTTTTCGCACTTTTTCTTTAGGAGTTTTCGCCAAAGATTCCACCGAACAGACCGTTTTTTCTACGCTTTTTGCCACCACCCATCCGCGGCGGCAGCGGATGATTGACCAAGATCGCCTGTTCCCCGATAACCTCGATCTCTTTCCAACCGATTACGATATCTTCTTCGTGGCCGAGCAGTCCAAACAGTTTGGGTCGACCGAACACCACGATGGATACCAACTGTGCCGTACACGTATCCACTTCCACGTCGTCCACGCACCCGAGCCGCATCCCGTCACAAATGTTGATGACCTCTTTATCGTGCATATCCGTAATTCTGCAAAACACAACTCTCGCCTCCCGTTTCTTTATTCGTATGAGGAAATTTTTTCTAAAAGACCGATTTCCCGTTTTTTGATTGTCCGCGCCAAAACCGAGCCATACTCTTTGGCGAAAGGGTGTGTACGCGTGTATAACAAAGTCGAAATCTGCGGTGTCAATACGGCCACTTTAAAAGTGCTTACCGAGACAGAAAAACAGCAACTTCTCCGGCGTGTGAAAGAGGGGGACAAACAAGCGCGCGAAGAGTTGGTCAACGGCAATTTGCGATTGGTGTTAAGCGTCATTCAGCGTTTCACGGGACGCGGCGAAAACTTGGACGACTTGTTTCAGATCGGTTGCATCGGTCTTATCAAATCCATCGACAATTTTGACATATCACAAAACGTGCGATTTTCCACCTATGCCGTCCCAATGGTTATAGAGTGTCGAAATCCACGAAAGGATTTTGAAAGCTATGACCAGAAAAACCGCATTATTACAGGCAATTTCGCAACTCTCAGGGGACCAAAAGAATACCGAGATTTGCGAGAAACTCAGCGACATTTTAGA
>JAFSFY010000022.1 GCA_017434985.1 Clostridia bacterium
AAAGAAATATGCAACGGACAAAAACCGAGCGAATCGCCCGAAATCAGACGAAATTCGATGCCTTCCCACTCGCCTTGGAAAGCGACGCGAATACCGGCACTGTGCACGTGCCCGTAGTAGCAACGGGTGATGTTTTCGCGCTTGAGCACCTCCAGCAATTCGGTGCACTCGCGTCCGTCGAAAATCGGCGGGTAATGCAAAAACACAACAGGGGTTGCCCCTGTTTGTTTGGCGGCCGCGATGGAGGTCGCCAGCCGTCCCGCTTCCCGCGCCAAAATCTTGGCATTGTCGGGTTCTTCTTCGTCATAAAACCAGCCGCGCGTACCGCACACGGCGATGTCCCCCACCACCACCGCATCGTTGTGCACGATGCGCAAGGTGTGCAGGCCGTTTTCTTCCAAAAACGTGTCCATCTTGCGGCGGGTGGTCCACCAATAATCGTGGTTGCCTTTGAAAATCAACTTTTGGCCGGGAAGGTCATTCAAAAACCGAAAATCCGCCAATGCTTCTTTCAGTGACATCCCCCACGAAATATCCCCGGCGATCACCACCGTATCGGTGGGTTCCACCAGTGCGCGCCATTGGTTTTCCAAGCGCTGCATATAGTCACTCCACCCGCGAAACACGTCCATCGGTTTGTCGGTACTGAGCGAAAGGTGCGTATCGGCAATGGCATACAATGCCACATCATCACGCCCTTTCAGCGAACGTGCAACAGGTCGTACACCGCCTGTTCCATATCGTCACGATCGCAACATCCCGTAAAGCGGGGTTGCTTGCCCTTAAGGGTAGCAAGCGGTTTCGGAATGGGGCACGCGGTTTTCTCAAACAGCGCATCCACGCGCGCAAATTCATCCAGATCGTCACAAGGACCTTGCAACGCTTCCAGCACGCTGGCGGAAAATTTGTAGGGGTTGGCGGTCGACGCAATAACAACCGGCGTGGTATCGCCGCTGTCACGGCGGTATTGCTCGTACACGCGCACCGCCACCGCCGTGTGGGTGTCGCACAAATAGCCGTACTGCTCAAAGATCTCGCGGATGGTGGTTTTGGTATCGTCATCGTCACACCAACCGGCGGCAAACAGTGCCGTCACCTTTTCACGAATTTCATCCGACACGGTATAACAGCCGTTGTCGGCCAATTGCTTCATCAGGTCGGCCACCATACCGTCGTTCGCGCCCGACAGATGATACAACAGTCGCTCCAGGTTGGAGGAAATGAGAATATCCATCGAAGGAGAAACGGTGGTGTGGAACGGACGATTGCGGTCATAGGTACCGGTCGTTAAGAAATCGGTCAGCACGTTGTTGCAGTTGGACGCACAAATCAGTTTGGCGATCGGCACGCCCATTTCACGCGCGTAGTACGCCGCCAAAATGTTGCCGAAGTTGCCGGTGGGAACCGCCACGTTGATGGGATCACCCATTTTGATGGTGCCATTTTTGAGCAGGTCGCAATACGCCGAAATATAATACACGATCTGCGGCACCAAACGCCCCCAGTTGATGGAGTTGGCCGACGAGAATTGCATTCCTTGCTGTGCCAAACGGGCACGCACGCGCTCGTCGGTAAAAATGGTTTTGACACCCGACTGTGCATCGTCAAAATTGCCGCGGATGGCACACACACCGACGTTTTCGCCTTCCTGCGTGGTCATTTGCAATTTTTGCATCGGGCTGACGCCGTCTTCGGGATAAAACACCAAAATGCGGGTATGCGGCGCATCACGGAAACCTTCCAGTGCGGCTTTGCCCGTGTCGCCCGACGTGGCGACCAAAATGACGATCTCTTTGCCGTCGGCCGTTTTCCCCGCCGACACACGCATCAAATGCGGCAGGATCTGCAACGCCATATCCTTGAACGCGCAGGTCGGGCCGTGCCACAATTCTTGAATATGTACGCCGTCTTTGAGCGTGTAAAGCGGCGCCGGTTGTTCCGAGCCAAACCGCTCGACCGTGTAGGCCGCGGCAGCACATTCGCGCACTTCATCCTCCGTAAAGTCACCGAGGAAACGGGACAACACGGTGGTGGCACGCTCGACATACGATTGACCGATCATCGCCTCGATATCCGCAAAAGACAATTGCGGCAACGTGCTCGGCACGAACAGGCCGCCTTCCACGGAAATGCCGGCCGCAATGGCCTCGGCAGCCGTTGCTTGTACCGAGCGGTCTCGCGTACTGTTATACATCATACCAAAACTCACCTTTTTCTGAAACGTTTCAATTCAGTTTGTGTCCAAACTAATTCAGTATACATTATACGGGAAGTTTCGGTGAATGTAAAGTCGATTCCAAGAAATTTGCGGCATTTTTGAAAAAAACTGCCTCTATCAGTGAGTCGTTCCACCCTTTTTGCGATAAATATTCGCGTAAATGTTCATACACCGCTATTCCTTGCCACTCGGGCGGCAACACCGTCCCATCCAAATCGCCGCCGAGTGCCAAGGTTTTCTCACCACCCAGCGACAAGAACCGCTCGGCGTGGCGCCGCACACGGTCGAAGGAACTCTCCCCTAAATGTTCCCCGCACAACGAAAGCCCCACCAAGCCGCCGCGGCGTACGATTTCTTCAAATTGTCGGTCGTTCAGATTGCGCGGATGAGGATGCACCGTGGCTGAAAGCGAATGGGTGGCGATGAACGGTTTGGTCGTATGGGCAACCACGTCCCAAAATCCGCCCTCGTTGAGATGCGAAACGTCGGGGATGATCCCGACCTCTTCCAAGGCCGTAAGCGCCGCTTTGCCGAACGGTTTCAGTCCCAAACGCGCGTCACAAGAACAACCGTAACCCCATTCGTTTTCACCGTTCCACGTAAGGGTCAAGATCCGCACTCCTCGTGCCGCCAATTCCGCGATATTTTCGATCTTCCCGCCGATGGCCGCCCCGTTTTCCACCGCCAAAATGCCGACGCACTCGCGGCAATGCCCCTCTTCTTTCAACGTTTTGCCGTCGCGGGCAAAAAGAAAGCGCGGCGAACACGCCGCCTCTTCCGCTCTCGCGAATTCCAACACCTTGCAACAAAACGAGAAAGCGGCATTCCCCCGCAAAGAGTCGGGTACCCAAACAGCAAAGACCTGACACCAGGGGGTATACAACCTCCCTCGTGTCAGGTCTATGTGTAACGGATTAACGGCAAGAGAATAGCCGTTTTGATACGCAGCATACAGCGTATCACAATGCAGATCGAACAAAGACACAAAAACCACCTCAAAAAGCGTTTTGTAGGTGTTGTATCTTCGGCGCGACCATCGGTTTGTCCACCGCGGTCGTCACCTCAATCACGTCAAAGCGGAGTGCCAACTCGGTGGGATGTTGCTGAAGGTACAACATCGCGGTGGCACGAAGACGCTGTTGTTTGGCCGACGTAACCGCTTCACGCGGCAGATAGCGTGCATCCGCTTGCCGCGTTTTTACCTCTACAAATATAATATATGCACCATCGGTGGCAATTATGTCGATCTCGCCCAACCGACAACGGTAGTTGGCCGCTAACAACTCGTATCCGTTGTCGCGTAAAAAACGGGCCGCCAACACTTCGCCGGCGGCACCTTTGGATAATGAGGCCATCTTCTCACCTCAATGCATGTTTTTGAGAAAACTCATGCGATGTTCGGGGCACGGCCCGTGGGCGCGCAAGCACTCATAATGCAGGGCGGTACCGTAGCCTTTGTGTTTGGCAAAGGCATATTCGGGGTATTGTTTATCGAGTTCCAACAAATAGCGGTCACGGCTGACTTTGGCCAGCACCGATGCCGCACCGATGGACGCCGAAAGGGCGTCTCCTTTGATGAGATAACGCGCCGGAACGGTCAACGCCGGCGGAATACGGTTACCATCGATCAGTGTCAAGGTCGGTTTTACGGACAAGCCTTCCACCGCACGGGTCATCGCCAAAAAAGTCGCTTGCAAAATGTTGAGACGCTCAATTTCTTCCACCGAGGCGGAGGCGATACTGTACGAAAGCGCCGTTTCGCAGATCACGTCGAACAACTGCTCGCGTTTGCGCTCGGTGAGTTTTTTGGAATCGTTAAGACCTTCGGGAACGCGCCCCTCTTCAAAGATGACCGCCGCCGCAAACACGGGCCCTGCCAAAGGACCGCGACCCGCTTCGTCTACACCGCACAAAAGAGAAAAACCCTCTGCGCGAAGAGCGGAATCGTACTCACAGTTCGTCATACAAACTCCCCCAACGGTCAAACGGTGCCACGCGGAAAACCGCCTTGCCGAGCAACGCGTTTATGGGAATACAACCAAACGTGCGACTGTCCAGTGAACAACCGTTGGCGCGGTTGTCCCCCATCACAAACACGTATCCTTCCGGCACGGTGACAGCCCCGTCCATCTTTTCTTTGGCGGTGAGGGATTTAACGTAAGGTTCGTCCAATTTCTCGCCGTTGCGATACACGTGACCTTGATCGTTCACTTCAATGGTGTCGCCCGGAAGACCGATCACGCGTTTGATCAGCGGTTCGGCCCCCTCTTCCAAAGAGAGCACCACAATATCGGTATAGTCCGGCGAATAGGGCAACCGCGACAGGATGAGACGTTCTTTGTCGTGCAACGTGGTTTCCATCGAACGCCCGTCCACACTCACCAAGCGAAACAAAAAGGCGAAAATCAGCGCGATGGCCAACAAGGCGGCGGTAATGGCTTCCGCCCATTCGAGCACGATTTGAAATACTTTTTTCTGCATTAGGATTCCTCCCGTTTGATAATCGGATCCAGCGTGATGCGGCCGAGTTTACCGCCGCGATATTCATCCAGCAACATCACCGAGGCGCGCAACGTATCGATCTCACCGCCGGAAATAAGCATGCCGCGTTTACGGCCGATAAGCTGTAACAATTCCCACGCATCGTCGGGCAGGTCGCCCTCCAGTTTGTAACGCGCACGCAACAGCGGCTCGTAGTCCACCATCAAAACTTTGAGAAGTTCAAAAGCCAACTCTTCACTATCCAACACTTCATCGCGAATCGCGCCGGTAAAGGCCAATTTGGCGGCCACCGTTTGATCTTCGAATTTCGGCCACAACACGCCGGGAGTGTCCAACAGCTGCACGCCGCCGTCCACCAAAAACCATTTCTGGTCACGCGTAACACCGGGGCGATCCTCCACTTTGGCTTTGGCACCCTTGGTCAGACGATTGATCAGCGACGATTTGCCCGAGTTGGGAATGCCCACCACCAACGAACGGATGGGACGACCTTCCATGCCTTTTTGTGTCCATTGTTCGATTTTATCTTTCAGCACTTCGCGCATCGCCGGAACGATCTTGGACACACCGTTACCGTTTTTGCAATCCATCGTGATGACGGCATAACCCTGACGGCGAAATTCCCGCACCCACGCGGCGGTGGCGGTTTCGTCGGCGATGTCGGCTTTATTCAAAATGAGCAAACGCGGTTTTTTGGCCAACAACTCATCCAAATCGGGGTTGCGGCTGCTTTGCGGAATGCGGGCATCCACCACCTCGATCACCATATCGATGAGCGGCAACACCTGCGCCATACGGCGACGGGTGCGCGTCATATGTCCGGGAAACCATTGAATGGATTGTTGCATACGATCGACCTCTTTACCATACTTCACCGAGTATTATACAACAAAAAAAGAGAAAAACCAACGGTTTTTCTCTTTTTTTCGCGTTTTTCTTACTTAATGAGTTCCTTGACCTTGGCAGCCTTACCCACGCGGTCACGCAGATAGTAGAGCTTGCTGCGGCGCACTTTACCGTGACGCACCACGGAAACCGCGGCCACGTTGGGGGAGTGCAAGGGGAACACACGTTCCACACCGACACCGTAGGAAACACGGCGCACCGTGAAGGTTTCGGCCACGCCACTGCCTTTCTTGGCAATAACGGTACCTTCGAACGCCTGAATACGCTCACGGTCACCTTCGCGGATCTTCACGTCAACGCGAACGGTATCACCGATCTCAAATTGAGGGGCGTTTTCTTTCACACTGTCGGCGGCAATCAATTTCAAAGCATCCATGGATATTTTCCTCCTTATTTTTTCAGGCATTCATGTCTATTCGCGACAGAGGACTACCCGCTTTAATGTCCTGCAGAATGCGCACGGCATTAATCCCCATTCATCACCGAAATGATGAACGGCACACAGATACTGATATAGTATACTACCGTGTTTCGTAAAATGCAAGTACTTTTTTCGGAAATTTAAAAAAATTTACGCGAAAGGTTGTCCCTCTTTGTCCAGCACCGCCAAGCGGCGCACGAAGCAGGGCAGTTCTTCCCGTTTCAAGAACGAACAAAGCGCCTCGGTCACCAGCGACGGGTTGACCGAATCGGTGCTGTTGCACGGCAAGGTCAGTTGCCACACGGTCTGCCCCGCCTCCTCGCGCAACGTCGAATTCGCTTGCGACAAAAAAGGTGCCAAATCCAGTTCTTTAAACGTTTTCTTTTTGGTTTTCTTTTGGACGATCACGGTCGGTTGCGCCAAAAACGCGTCCACGTCCGAAGCGGCACATCCCACCGTAAGTTCGTACACCGCACGGTCCACATCGCCCGCCTTTTTGACGGCAACCGCCGCCGACAGGATCTGCAACCCCTCCGGCATCACGGCATCCAACCGGCGCACCAATTCGTCCATATCGTATTGCTCGTTCAAGCGCACGTCCATCGTTTCGCGCTCACCCTCAAACCCGAGCGAGAGCGGTGCGGCAAAGGTAACGTAAGGGTGCTTGTTAAACCCTTCGGTATACCAAATGGGCAACTCGGCACGGCGAAGCGCCCGAATCATCGTGCGGTTGAGGTCCAAGTGCGAGATGTACCGCGCGCGCCCTTGTTTCGAGAAGGTGACGCGCACGGTGGTAAAATCCTTAACGTCGTTCAACGCACAGACCTCCTTTAAAGCAAGTCGCGCCGCAATGCGAACATTGTTGACGGCAGTTGGGAGTGGTGACACTTTCGTGTGCACGGCGATTTTCCTCGATAAGGAACTGCTTGCTGACACCGTAATCAAGGTGATCCCAGGGAAATACCTCATCATAATCGCGACGGCGACACGCGTAAAAATCGGGATCCAAACCAACCGAGCGGAAGATGTCCATCCATCCGTCAAAATCGAAATGTTCCGCCCACGCATCCAATTTAAACCCACGGCGGAACGCCTCCAAAAGCGCTTTGCCGAGACGACGATCGCCGCGTGCAAGCACCGCCTCCAAATACGACGTTTTGGCGTCGTGCCAACTCAGCGAGATCTTTTTGGTGGTGACGCTTGCCACCAGATGGCGTTGCTTTTCTTCCAGCTGTGCCATCGTGTCCTGCGGTTCCCATTGGAACGGCGTGAACGGTTTGGGCACGAAGCAGGATGCACTGATGGATACGTTGACCGACTTACCCTTTGGTTTGTCGGGGTTATAATAATAGCAATTCACAATTTTTTGACCGAGTGCGGCAATGCCCGCAATATCGTCGAGCGTTTCGGTTGGCAGACCGGTCATAAAATAGAGTTTCACCGACGTCCAACCGCCGCGGAACGCACGGGTGGCGGTGTCCAAAATTTCCTCTTCGGTCAAATTTTTATTGATGGCATCACGCAGACGTTGCGTACCTGCCTCGGGTGCAAAGGTGAGACCGCTGCGGCGCAACACGTTAAGGCGATTGGCCAATTCTTCGGAAAACCCGTCCACGCGAAGCGACGGCACGGTGATGTTGGTCTTTTTCTCTTCCGCCCAATCGAGCAAACGGGTAAGCAAGTCTTCCAATTTGGTGTAGTCACTGGTGGACAAGGAGGTAAGCGAAAACTCCTCGTACCCGCTGCTTTCACACAAAGCACGACTTTGTTTGTCGATGGTATCAATGGATTTTTCGCGCACGGGGCGGTAGATAAACCCTGCCTGGCAAAAACGGCAACCGCGAATACAACCGCGGAAGATCTCGGTCATCGCACGGTCGTGCACGATGTCGATAAACGGCACCACGAACGAATCGGGATAGTACATCGTATCAAGGTCTTTGACGATGCGCTTGCGCACGGTGGGGCGCACCCCGTCACGCGGCGTGATGGCGTTTACGCGCCCGTCCTCGTGATAGGTCACCTCATAGAGGGACGGCACGTACACGCCCTCAATTTCAGCAGCGGCGCGCAAAAACGCGGCCTTGTTGTAGCCGTTTTTCTTGTGCTCACGATACAGTTCCATCAACTCGAGGTTGAGTTCCTCCCCTTCTCCGAGCAAGAAAATATCGAAGAAATCCGCCAGCGGTTCAGGATTACACGCGCACGGGCCACCCGCCACCACAAGCGGCATATCGTCCCCACGGTCAGCCGCCAACAACGGAATGTTCGCCAAATCCAACATATTGAGAACGGTGGTGTAGCACATTTCGTATTGCAGGGTGAAACCCACGAAATCAAAGTCACGAAGCGGGTCGCGGCTTTCCAGCGCAAACAAGGGAACATTGTGTTCACGCATCAAGGCTTCCATATCGGTATCGGGCGCAAACACGCGCTCACACCAAAAATCGTCCACGGCGTTTTTAAGGCCGTAGAGGATCTTCATTCCGAGATGGGACATCCCCACCTCGTACAGATCGGGAAAACAAAAGGCAAACCGCACGTTCACCTTGCTTTTATCTTTTACCACACTGTTGAGTTCGCCACCGGTATATCGTGCCGGCTTTTGCACGCGATCAAACAGTTGTTCCAACGTCACTGCCATGAGCAACCTCCGTTACACATCATTCCTACATATCATAGCAAATCCCCCACCTTTTTTCAATGTTTCTCTTTAAAAATCAACAAGAAAATTAAATAGACGGACAAAATGAGCAACGACGGATTACCGCCGCCTTGAAAAAGCAAATAAAACCCCATCGACGTGAGCGGCAACAACAATGCCACCGACAAAACCCGTGCCACCGTGTGCGCCGTCGTTTCACGGCAGAAACAACAAAGCAGACGATAAACGCCCTCGCCTCCGTCGAGCCCTTCGATCGGCAGCAGATTAAAAAGCCCCAATGCCGTGTGGACCCACACACCGTCACCGCCGCCGTGAAGCCCATACAACACGGCGGCGCACAATAAGTTCGTCAACGGCCCTGCGAAAGAGATCGCCGCTTGCGCAGTATAACCGATCGCACTTTCTCGTTTTCGTTCCACACGCACGCCGAATACGCCCAAACAAACACGTTCGGGGCAATCGTGCACCCACAACATCATGGCAAAATGGCCGCACTCGTGTAACAACGAGGCGGCCAAGCAATGCAAGGTAATGTTTTCTTCTCCCCACGCGAGCATCGTCATCAGCATCACGGGGAACCAAAAGGAAACGCGCACGGGAATGCCCCCTGCCGAAAATGCGATCATATTTTTTCACTCTCCGCGCGGTATTCCGACAACACCGCGCCGAACGCGTCGTCCTCTATCGCCGTGCGAAAACGCCGTTGCAATTCTTCGAAAAGTGTTCCGCCCGTCAATCGCAACAGCAACGCTGCCGCCACCAACACGGCGCACACCGCACTTTGCGCGGCAAGAAAACGTGAGCCTTTTTCCTTCATGGCACACTCCTTGTTACACGATGATGCAAATCAGGCCGTTGCACCCGTCGTTGATGATGCGCTCCACCGTTTCTTTCAGGCGCATACGCGCGTCGCTCGGCATACGGTTGAGTTTGTTGTGTAAACCCTCGTTCACCAAACCGTAAAGCGAGGTACCAAAGATGTTGGATTGCCAAATTTGGGTGGGGTCTTCCTCAAATTCGCGCAGGAGGTAACTCACCAATTCTTCCGATTGCTTTTCCGATCCGACGATGGGCGAGACTTCGGTGGTAATATCGGCTTTCATAATATGAAGTGACGGAGCACCGGCACGCAAACGCACCCCGTAACGACCGCTTTGACGAATGATCTGCGGTTCTTCGAGTGTCATTTCTTCGAGTGTCGGCATCACAATGCCATACCCTGTCGCTTCGGCTTGTTCCAATGCCGCTTGCACCTTTTCATAGCGACGGCAAACGGCAGCCATCTCTCTCATCGACGCCATCAATTCGCCCTCGTCGGCAACCGGAATGCCGGTGGTTTCACTGATGACTTCATAAAACAAGGCGGGTTTGAGCGACAACGCGATCGTGCCGCACCCCTCCCCGAGTGACACACTGCGCAACGCCGCGTGCTCGAGTGATTCGCAGGTCAGCAGTCGTTCGCACATCGCGTTTAACTGCCGAATTTTGGTCACCTGCGACGCCGATTCGCGCAGGGCCTCCATCATCTCTTGACGAAGCGGATGTTCGCGATCCAATCGCATCACCCACGAAGGCATGGACACGTCGATCTCCTTGACGGGAAATTCAAACAGAACCTCTTCCAATACCGCACGAATCTCGTCTTCTCCGATGGTCAGACAGTTGACGGGACACACCGGCACGCCATATCGTACTCCCAGCGTCGCGCACAAGGCGGCGGTCTGCTCACTGTCGGGATCGGTGGTGTTGAGAAGCACCGCAAACGGCTTGTGCAATTCTTTCAGTTCGCGAATCACCCGTTCTTCCGCCTCGGCGTATTCTTCGCGCGGGATGTCGGTGATGCTGCCGTCGGTGGTGATGACCAATCCAATGGTGGAATGTTCGGCAATGACCTTTTGCGTTCCCACCTCGGCCGCCATATTAAACGGAATCTCCTCGTCGTACCACGGGGTTTTGACCATACGGGGTGCGTTTTCTTCAATATATCCGAGCGCCGACGGCACCACGTACCCCACACAGTCGATCATTCTCACCTTCATATCTGCCGTGTCGCCCACGCGGATATTCACCGCTTGTTCGGGAATGAATTTGGGTTCGGTGGTCATAATGGTGCGACCCGCCGACGATTGCGGCAGTTCATCGTTGGCCCGCTCGCGGCTGTATGCCTCTTCGATGTTGGGTAACACGAGCGTGTTCATAAACCGCTTGATAAACGTGGATTTCCCCGTGCGAACGGGCCCCACGACACCGATGTAGATGTCGCCGTTTGTGCGCGTTGCAATATCGTGATAGATCGTTTTTTCTGTTGCCATACCCTTTCCTCCGCTCACGTCATTTCGTTTGCTATATGCTATGCACGGCAAGCGGGCGTTATGACAACAAAACGACCCCGCTCATTCTACGAATGAACGGGGCCACCGAGGATACGATGATCAGCGTTGGACGCGGCCGGAGCCGTCGCCACCGGCAAGTTTTTCCACTTCGGCAACACCGACACGGTTGTAGTCGCCTTCGATGGAATGTTTGAGAGCGGAAGCCGCCACCGCAAATTCAATGGCATCCTGCGTGGATTTACCGCTGAGCAGCGCGTAGATGAGGCCGCCGCCGAATGAGTCGCCGCCGCCGACGCGGTCAACAATGTGCAGGTGATAGGATTTGGAGAAGCAATAGTTCTCGCCGTCGTACAACATACCCGCCCAATCGTTGTCGCTCGCCGAAAGCGAGGTGCGAAGCGTGATGGCCACTTTTTCGAAACCGAATTTGTCCGCCAACTGCTTGGCCACCGATTTGTAACCTTCGTGGTTGAGTTTACCACCGTAGATATCGGTGCCTTCCGCTTCAATACCGAACACGTCTTTGGCGTCTTCTTCGTTGGAGATGCACACGTCCACGTATTGGCACAGATCGCTCATTGCGGCACGCGCCTGATCGCGCGTCCACAATTTGCCGCGGTAATTGAGGTCACACGAGATCTTCACGCCCTTGGCTTTGGCGGCTTTGCACGCTTCGCGGCAGATGGCCACCAAATTTTCGCCGAGCGCGGGGGTGATACCCGTGAAGTGGAACCAATCGGCACCCTCAAAAATGCTGTCCCAATCGAAATCGGAGGGTTGCGCTTCTTGAATGGCGGAGTGCGCACGGTCATAGATGCACACCGAGCCGCGTTGCGACGCGCCTTTTTCCAGGAAATAGATGCCCACGCGATCGCCGCCGCGCACCACTTTAGAGGTATCCACGCCGAAATAGCGCAGCGAATCCACCGCCGCTTGGCCGATGGCGTGTTTCGGCAGTTTGGTCACGTACACGCTGTCCAAACCGTAGTTGGCCAGCGACACCGCCACGTTGGCTTCGCCGCCGCCGAAGGTGGCTTGCATCTGGTCATTTTGGAAGAAACGATAGTAACCGTTGGGAGCCAGGCGAAGCATCAATTCGCCAAAAGTAACAACTTTCATCACTTAACCCTCCATTTTTTCCAAGGCTTCTTTGACAAAGAAACTGCCGCCGATGGCCGCCACCTTGTCAAACGCCAAAAATTCGTCGATGTTGTTTCGGTCCACACCGCCGGTGGGAATGAATTTGATCTGCGGGAACGGTGCCGCCAACGCTTTAAGCGCTTTGAGACCGCCGTAAATGTTGGCAGGGAAGAATTTCACGGTGGTGATACCGAGTTCGAGTGCTTGCATGATCTCGGTCGGCGTAACGCAACCGGGATAGTACGGAACGTTTCGTTCGTTACAAATATTGGCGACCGCCACCGACAGACCGGGCGACACGATGAACTGCGCGCCCGCGGCAAGCGCCGCTTCGCATTGCTCGGCATTGATGACCGTGCCGGCACCGATGCTCATATCGGGATAGTGTTTCACGGCATAGGCGATCGCTTCGGCCGCACACGCGGTACGGAACGTGATCTCCGCACAGTTGATACCGTTGTTTTTCAACGCGGTGAGGATCGTGTCCGTTTCGGACAATTCTTTAATGACAACAACCGGAATATACTTTTCCATTTTTTATACCCCCGAATAAGCGGAAAAACCGCCGTCTATTGGTAATACCACGCCGGTGATGAACCCGGCAGCTTCATTGTTGAGCAAGAAAAGCAAGCCGCCTTCCAACTCGTTGCTTTCTCCGAAACGTCCCATCGGCGTGGCGGCCAAAATTTTGCCCGTACGTGCCGTGGGTGTGCCGTCTTCGTTGAACAGCAGTTTGGCGTTTTGCTTGGTGGAGAAGAAGCCGGGCGCGATGGCATTGACACGAATGCCCACGCGCGAGAAGTGCACTGCCAACCATTGCGTGAAGTTGGAAATGGCGGCTTTGGCACCCGAATAAGCGGGAATTTTGGTGAGCGGCGTGTAGGCGTTCATCGAGGAAATGTTGAGAATGTTGCAACCCTCACGCCCCACCATTTGACGGGCAAACGCTTGCGTGGGGATCAACGTGCCGAGAAAGTTCAAGTTAAACACAAAACCCACGCCGCCGGCATCCAGGTCGAAGAAACTTTTGGTATCGGCGTCGATGTCGCCCATCTCAAAATATTCCTTGTCGGTGGTGGCACGGGGGTTGTTGCCGCCCGCACCGTTTACGAGAATGTCGCACGGACCGAAATCGGCCATCACCGTATCCGCCACCGCATAGCACGTTTCTTTTTCGAGCACGTTGCACGCGTAGGCTTTGGCGATACCGCCCTCCGCCACGATCTCTTGGGCGAACGCATCGGCCGCTTCAAAGTTCAAGTCGAGCAACGCCACTTTGGCACCTGCACGGGCGAGCACCTTGGCAAAATGGCTGCACAGCACGCCGCCTGCACCCGTCACAACCGCTACTTTACCGTTAAGATCGGTATTTAACACATTCTGTTGCATAGCACCCTCCTTATTTTCTTTCACAGGCTTCAAACAAGCCGTTGATATACGTCGCACCCAAGGCGCGGTCAAACAAACCGTAGCCGGGTTTGCCCGTTTCGCCCCAGATCATCCGACCGTGGTCGGGACGGACGTAACCGTCAAACCCACAATCGGTGAGAGCTTTGACCACTTCGTACATATCCAGCGAGCCGCAGGAAGACAGGTGAGCGCGTTCTTCGAACGAGCCGTCTGCCATAATTTTGACGTTGCGGATATGCATAAAGGCAATGCGTTTCATCGCGGCGTATTTGCGCACCATCGCCACCACGTCGTTGGAAGCGGCACACCCCAAACTGCCCGTGCACAAGCACAAACAGTTGGCGGGGCTGTCCACCAATTTGAGGAAACGATCAAGATTTTGTTCATTGGTAATAATGCGCGGCAAACCGAAGATCGGGTACGGCGGGTCATCGGGATGGATCGCCATTTTGACACCGCATTCTTCCGCCACGGGAATCACTTTTTTGAGGAAACGTTCCAGGTTGCTCCACAACCCCTCTTCCCCGAGTTCACCGTACGCCGTGATCAGTTCGCGCACTTCGTCCTGCGTGTAGCTGGAATCCCAACCCGGCAGATGAATGTCGTCTTTGAGAGGATCAAGGCCTTTCATCTGTTCCCAATACATCACAAGGCTGGTGGAGCCGTCGGGCGCTTGTTTGTCGAGCTGCGTGCGTGTCCAGTCGAACACCGGCATAAAGTTGTAGGTGACGCATTTGACACCGTAGGCGGCACAACGGCGAATGTTTTCGCAGTATACGTCAAGCAGTTTCTCCACGTCACCGCGACCGAGTTTGATGTCCTCATGCACGGGAATGGATTCCACCACGTCGAACACCAAACCGTGTTGTTCGCATTGCACTTTCATCGCGGCCAGGCTTTCTTTGGGCCACACTTCACCGGGTTTTACGTCGTACACCGCCGACACAATGGACCGCATACCGGGAATTTGCGAAATGTGTTGCAACGTCACGGGGTCGCTCTCGCCGTACCAGCGGAATGACAATTTCATCTTCATTCTTTTTCCCTCCAGGCAAAATAGCGTTTGGCATTGTTGTAACAAATATCACGCACCAGCGTTTCCAGCGTTTTTTCATCGTGAGGATATTCGCCGTTTTCCACCCACGAACCGATCAGTTCGCACAGAATGCGACGGAAATATTCGTGACGGGTGTAACTTAAGAAACTGCGAGAGTCGGTGAGCATTCCCACAAAGTTACCAAGCAATCCCAAATTGGCAAGGCTGATCATTTGGTCAAACATTCCTTGCTTGTTGTCGTTGAACCACCACGCACTGCCGTGTTGGATCTTGCCGGGCACGTCGGGGCCTTGGAACGCGCCGATCAGCGTACCGATGGCGGCGTTATCGTTCGGATCGAGGCTGTACAAGATGGTGCGGGGAAGTTCGTTCGTTCTGTCGAGCGCGTTTAAGAATTGCGCGAGCGCCGCTTGGCCGTTATAAGGGCCGATGCAATCGTAACCCGTATCGGGGCCGAGCGCTTTGAACATACGGCTGTTGGGGTTGCGCAGTGCATTATAGTGCAGTTGCATCACCCAACCGAGGTATTTGTATGCCTGCGCGCAGAAAACGAGCAGTTCCGTTTTGAAAATATCGGCTTCGCGGTCGGTCACGGTTTGCCCGTCCAACGCTTTTTCCATAATCGCTTGCACGGTATCGGGATCGGCCGGTACGTACACCGTGTGATCCAAACCGTGGTCACTCGCGCGACAACCGTGTTGATTGAAGTGGTTCATTCGTAGTGCCAACGCTTCTTTTAAGGCTTTCACGGTACAGATCGCCTTTCCCGTCACCTTACCGAGTTGCTCAATATAAGCAAGCCAACCGTCTTTGTCAATGTTGATGGCTTTGTCGGGACGGAAGGTGGGCGCCACCACCGTTTTAAAGGAGGGGTCAGCCGCCAACTTTTCGTGCCACTCGAGCGAATCCACGGGATCGTCGGTGGTACCGATGAACGCCACGTTGCTCATATTGATCAGGCCGCGCACGCCCATATTTTCGCGATGCAACACCTCGCTCGTGAGTTGCCACACTTCTTCGGCGGTATCGGCATTCAAGATGCCCTCGTAACCGAAAAAGGTTTTGAGTTCCAAATGACACCAATGATACATCGGGTTGCCGATGGCACGCGGCAACGCTTCGGCAAACTTTTGGAATTTCTCACGGTCGCTCGCGTCACCCGTAATATAATGCTCACCCACGCCGTTGGAACGCATCACACGCCATTTGTAATGATCGCCGTACAGCCACACCTGCGTGATGTTTTCGAAGTGCTTGTCCTCGTAGATCTCACGAGGGCTGACATGGCAGTGATAGTCCACGATGGGCATCTCTTTGGCGAATTGATGATACAACGTTTTGGCCGTCGGGGTCGACAACAAAAAGTCGGCATCCATAAACGGTTTCATAGGGCATCGCTCCTTTCATAAGGTGAGTATAGCATATTCTTTTTGCAATTTTAATTGCATTTATTGTTTGACTTATTGCAAAAATTGCGGTAAACTATGGGTGAGGTGACCTTTATGCGTGAACGAGCACAGCGCTTTGACCCCCGACAACATATGAGGCTTCCCACCTTTGAGATCTTTCACTACCGTGAACCGCGGGGCGAAGGCGTTCAGATCCATCACCACGATTTCTACGAGGTGTATTTCCTCCTCGACGGCGACGTGGAATATTGGGTGGACGGCAGCATCTACCGTTTGCGCCCGGGCGATCTGATGCTCATCAACCCGCAGGAATTCCATCGTCCCATCGTCACGAGCGATACCGCGATTTACGAACGTATTGTCTTATGGATCAATAAGGAGTACCTGGAAAGTTTGGCGGAAAACCGCTTTTTATCGCTCTGCTTTGACAAGTCCTCCCCCACCCACGCCAATTTGCTGCACCCGTCGTCGGCGGCACGCGCGTCGCTGCACGACCGCTTGGCGCAATTGGTGCGCGAGTTTTACAGCAACGAACCGGGGGCCGATGCGTGTGCAACGGGGCTCTTTTTGCAATTTATGACCGAAGTCAACCGCATGGCGCTGCGCGCCGACGCGAGACGGGAAGCACAACAAGAATCATCGCCGCTCGTTTCACGCGTACTGACCTATATTCGCGAACACTATCAAGAAGAGTTGTCGCTGGATGGGTTGGCGGGGCAGTTCTACGTCAGCAAATATCACCTTTCGCACGAATTCAGCCGTGAGGTCGGCATCGGTGTATATCGTTACATTTTGCTTCACCGCTTGTCGATGGCGCGGCAACTGCTGGCAAGCGGCAGCAGTCCGGGCGAAGTGTGCGCGCACTGCGGTTTCAAAGATTACACGTCCTTTTTCCGCGCCTTCAAAGCGGAATACGGCATCAGCCCGCGTGAAAGCGTGGCGGAATAACCTGTATCACCGGTGTGACTCCCGATATTCAAGCGGGGTCATACCGGTGTGCTTTTTAAACAGACGCGAAAAATAGTGCACGTCCACGATGCCGCAGTGTTGTGCCACCGTTTGAATTTGCAGTTTGGTGGTGGTGAGCAAGCGACTTGCCGCTTTCATCCGCCGCTCGTTGACGAATTGCGTGAGAGTCTGTCCCGTTTCACGCCGAAACAGCGAGGATAAATAACCGTCGCTGATGTTTTGCGCCGTCGCCAACGCGTGCAGGCTCAAATCGGCGGTCAGGTCGGCGTCAATGAGGGCAATCGCCTTTTGAATGGGGGCGGAATAGTTTTTCATCGAATGTTTGCGCACCAAGCGACAATAGGTGCGAAACATTTCGCGCATCAGGGACGGACCGAGCGAGACTGACGACAACCGCTCAATTTTATGGGCAAATTCCGACGAGACTTTGTCCAAATAGATCGGATGAACGCCGCCCCGTTCGGCGGCCTTTCGCGATAACGTGTTCATAATGATACAATAATTTTGAATGTTGCGCAGCGGGTCAGGTGAACGTTGCTCCATCGCCATATGGGAAAAACTTTCCAAAAACAGGTTGACTTTGTGACCCTGCCCTTGTTCTACCGCCAACATCAACTCGTTTTCGTAGTCGTAGCGCATCTGCATCATATCCCGATTCCAGATGGGATCGCCCTCCTTTTTGAGGGCGACGCTCCAATCGCTCTCTTCGCTCTCCTGTCGAATATCCACCGCTTTCACGTGGCTGCCCCACAGTTGTTCCACAAAGGTATCCAGCATCACCGAAAGTGACCCGTTTGACGGCAAGATCGGCAACGCGGCATAGTACCGTTCCAATTCGGCGCTCATGTGCGGAGGCAGGTGCAGTTGTTCGGTTTGTTCCAAAATTTGTTCGCGACGCAGTTCTTCGCCCAAATAAGGTCCCACCAAAAGCACACCCTCTTGTACCGCATCGGGCAACAGAAAGTAGAGATACTGGCACAGATAGGCATCCACCAAATGATAAAACGTTCCCTTTTCCACCACCGAAAACAGGGCAGAAAAGGATTTTCCGTAAGCGGACTCGCCCACCAGCAATTGACGTAATCCAAGATCCACACGGGAATCGAGTACCTCTTGTGTCCCTAACACCAACGTTTGCAGATGGCACTTGCGAAACACCTCGCGCACCAGCCGCAGTTCGTTTTCGTAAAACAACCCGTTCGCCTTCCCTTTGTTCGTTTTTTCTAAAAAATATCAACCATTATCCATATTATAGGTAATTTTTTGTTTATTTTCAACCTTTACCATTAAAATTATGCAAAAGTTGATGAAAATTTTCCTAACAACGAACAACGGGAATTTGATATGATAGCTTCGAGAGGGGTTGTTATGCCTTTCTGCGAAAATATTATAAAGTAAAAGAGGGAAAAACATGGCTAAACAGGTTCAACTTGATGCCAACGGCCACCGCAAGTTCGGTATCCGCGACTGCATCGCCTACGCAGCCGGCGACCTCGGCTGTAACATGAGCTTCGCGCTCAAAGGAACTATGTCCATTTTCTGGACACAATTTATGGGCATGGATCTTTGGTATGCCCTGCTTCTCATCGTGGTACAAGTGTGGGATGCCATCAACGATCCGCTGATCGGCTCCATCATCGATGCTGACCGCCGCACCTACAAACGCAACAAGTTTTTGGCTTACATTTGGGCCGGTTCCATCGGTCTCATCGTGGGCGGCGCTTGCTGCTTCCTCCCCTTCCCGAACGCCCCTGTTTGGGCGAAATTCATCATCTTCATTGCCGGTTACGTGGTATGGGATGCCTTCTACACCGTGGCCAACGTTCCGTACGGCTCGCTCCTTTCGCTCATTTCCAACGACGTAAAAGACCGCGCCTCGCTTTCCGCTTGGCGTTCCATCGGCTCCATCTTCGGCAATATGCTCCCGATGGTCATTTTGCCGTTCATCATCTACGACAAGGACAACAATCTCATCGGCGAACGCGTGTTTATCGCCGCCCTTATCATGGGCATTCTCGGTTTCATTTGCTTCCAATTTATGACCCGCAACACCGAGATCCGTGTGGATACCACCGTTGCACTTAACGAAGAAGCTCCCAAATTCAACGTGTTTAAGGCGTTCGGCAACTTTATGAAAAACCGTCCCGCCGTGGGCGCCACCTTGGCCGCGATGGGTATGTTCATCGGTATGCAAGGCGCCACCACCGCCGTGACCGTTATTTTCCAATCCTACTTCAAAAACGTGCAAATTTCCGGTATTGTGCAACTCTTTGCGATGATTCCGATCGTGGCTTTCACGCCTTTGGCTCGTAAAATGGTGGCCAAATACGGCAAAAAAGAACTCGCCACCTTCGGTTCCATCTGCTCGGTCGTTGCCGCGTGCGGATTGTTTATCATTACCCCTGACAACACGCAGTTGGATCTTGTCATCTACATCCTCTGCCAACTCGTATACAGCCTTGGCCTCGGCATCTATTCCACCGTTTCGTGGGCGATGATGGGCGACGCCATCGACTACAACGAATGGAAATTCGGCACCCGCGAGGAAGGCACCGTCTATTCTCTCCATTCCTTCTTCCGCAAACTCGCGCAAGGCATTGGCCCTTCCTTGGTGCTCATCATCATGGTCGCCCTTGGCTATGTCGGTGCCGACGAAGGCAATCAAGCGTGGCACGTGGCCGTGAATATGCGCTATTTGGTGGCCGGTACGTTCCTCTTCTCGGCAATCCTCCAATTCATCGGCTTGGGACTTGTGTACAACCTGGATAAAAAGACCTTGAAAAAAATGAATCAAGATCTTGGTCGTGACGTGGAAGCGGACGATGTATTGACCTACACCACCGCAGAAGACGCTGACAATTTGGCATAATTCAAACGATGTCCGGTTGCTCTGCGCAACCGGACATTTTTTCAAAATTCAAAGTTTGTTTATACTCTCTTTTCTGAAATCTTGTATACTATCCTTGTGAAATTAACTGTACGGAGGAGTTCTTTATGAGAACCATTGTCAACCTGAATGCCAAATGGGCGTTCACCAAACAAGCCGACGGGATCCCCTCTGCCATCGACCCGAAATGGGATTTCGTCAACATTCCCCATTCCTGGAACGCGATCGACGGTCAGGACGGCGATAACGATTACTATCGCGGCACCGCCTACTACGCCAAATCGCTGAACAAAGCCGATCTGCCTGCCGCCGAGCGCTATTATTTGGAACTGCGCGGCACCAACTCGTCGGCCGACGTGTACGTGAACGGCAAGCACCTCGCCCACCACGACGGTGGCTATTCCACCTGGCGCGTGGACTTGACCGACGCCCTTGAGATGATGAATCTGTTGGTCGTGGCGGTGGATAACGCCCCCAACGAAATCGTGTATCCTCAAATGGCAGACTTTACGTTCTACGGCGGTATGTACCGTGACGTAAACCTCATCTGCGTGCCCGCTTCCCACTTTGATCTCGATTACTACGGCGGCCCCGGCATCGCCATCACCCCCACGGTAAACGGCAACGATGCTTCGGTCAACGTGAAAACCTTTGTCACCGACAGCAAAATGGGTCAAACCATCCGTTACACGGTGTACGACGCCGACGAAAACGAAGTGGCGCAGATCGAATCGGCCGACACTGACGTAACCTTTGAACTCAAAGACGTGCGTTTGTGGCACGGCCGCAAAGACCCGTATTTGTACTGCTGTGAAGCCGAGTTGTTGGAAAACGGCGACGTGATCGACAGCGTCTGTTCCCGCTTCGGTTGCCGCACGTTCAAAATTGATCCCGACAACGGCTTTATTTTGAACGGTGAAGAATATCCGCTGCGCGGTGTGTCCCGCCACCAAGACCGTTGGGGTCTCGGCAACGCTTTGTTGCCCGAACACCACGAAGAGGACATTGACCTCATCTGCGAGATGGGCGCCACCACCATTCGTTTGGCGCACTATCAACACGACCAATACTTCTACGATCTGTGTGACGAGCGCGGTTTGGTGATTTGGGCGGAGATCCCCTATATCTCCAAGCATATGCCCACCGGTCGCGAAAACACCATTTCGCAAATGAAAGAACTCATCACCCAAAACTACAACCACCCCTCCATCGTGGTGTGGGGTCTCTCCAACGAGATCGGTATCGGCGGTTCGGACGACGATCTGCTGGAAAACCACAACCTTTTGAACGATCTGTGCCACGAAATGGATCCCACCCGTTTGACCACCATCGCGGCGGTGAGCATGTGCAAGATCGACGACCCGTATCTGCAGATTCCCGACGTGGTTTCCTACAACCACTATTTCGGTTGGTACGGCGGCGAGACCGATATGAACGGTCCGTGGTTTGACAACTTCCACAAAACGCATCCCACCATCCCGATCGGTTGTTCCGAATACGGTTGCGAGGCGCTGAACTGGCACACCTCTTCCCCGATGCAAGGCGACTACACCGAGGAATATCAAGCCTATTACCACGAAGAACTCATCAAACAGTTCTTCTCCCGCAAGTATTTGTGGGCGACCCACGTGTGGAATATGTTTGACTTCGGCGCCGACGCCCGTAACGAAGGCGGCGAAAACGGTCAAAACCATAAGGGTCTCGTCACCTTTGACCGCAAGTACAAGAAGGATTCCTTCTATGCGTACAAAGCGTGGTTGTCGGACGATCCGTTTGTACACCTCTGCGGCAAACGCTACGTGGACCGCGTGGAAGACGTAACCAAGGTCACCGTCTATTCCAACCAACCCGAAGTGGAACTCTTTGCCAACGGCGTGTCGCTCGGCAAACAAGCCTGCCCCGATCACTTCTTCTATTTCGACGTGCCCAACAACGGCGAAACGGTGCTGAAAGCCGTGGCCGGCGATTGCACCGATGAAAGCTGCATTCGCAAGGTCGACACCTTCAACGAGGCCTATCGTCTGCGCGAAAAGGGTGCGATCCTCAACTGGTTTGACATCGACGCGCCCGAAGGTTACCTCTCGCTCAACGATAAGATGAGCGACGTCATCAGCACCTTGCAAGGCAAGATGATCTTTATGGGTCTTGTCGGCAAGTTGATGGGCGGCAAAGGCAAGGGCAAAGACGGCGAAGAGAAAAAGATGGAAGCGATGGGCTTTGAGATCAACGCCGATATGATGAGCATGATGGGCGGCTTTACGGTGCTTCGTCTCTTCACCTTGATGGGCGGTATGATGGACGTGAAGTTCACCAAGGAAGAACTCCTCGACCTCAACAAAAAGCTCAACAAAATCAAAAAACCGAAGGCGAAGAAATAAGATAAAGCGGCGCTCACAACGGTGTTGTGAGCGCCGCTCTTTTATTCTTTTATCGCAATAAACGCCGCCAAACTGCCGCGCTGACCGCCCGTGGCACGGTGCGACCAAAACAGGTCGGGATGGCAACGGGTACACAGGTCGGTCACCGTCAGGTGGTCGGGGGTAACGCCGGCCTCCAGCAACACGCGGCGGTTGACTTCCCACAAATCAATGTCGTATTTCTCGCCGCGTTGTCGGTAACAGCCGCCGTCAAACAACGGCAACTGCGAAAAAGCCTCGTACACGGGGGCGTCCACTTCGAAACAGCACGGACCGATGGACGGGCCGATAGCCGCCACAATGTTTTCAGGTCGACAACCGTAATCGGTACACATTCGTTTGACGGTGACGTCACCAATGCGCGCCACGGTGCCTTTCCACCCGGCGTGGGAGGTGGCCACCACACGGCGCACGGGGTCAACGAAAAACAGCGGTACACAGTCGGCATATTGGGTGCAGAGCACCACGTCTGCTTCGTCGGTGAGCAAGCCGTCGATATCTTCATAGCCGCGCGGGATGGTCACCCCGCGGCCGCGGTCTGCCGCCCCGGCGTTGTATAAGGCCGTATGATGCTCTTGCGCCGACACCACGACGTTATCACTGTCGGTGCCGATCGCGCGGCAAAAACGGGCAAAATTCTCGCGCACGGCGGCATCCTCGTCACCGCGCGTGAAGCTCAAATTCATCGACGCATAAATACCATCGCTGACGCCGCCGATGCGGGTGGAAAATCCGTGCCGCACAAAGGGAATTTCGTCAAACGACGGAAAAGTGTAGTACACCACGCCATCACGCTCGTGTGCGCAAAGTGTGTTACTTTCGGGAAGTGTTATCATTGTTCATCACCACTCCCAGTATATCACATTCCTGCCGAAAAAGAAAGCCTATTCTCCGAAAACGGAGAATAGGCTTTTGCAGAATCAGGTTTCTTGGTAGCAGGCAAAGATCTCGTCCACACGGGCGGTATCTTTGTTCTTGGTCACCAAACTGACCAGCGGCACCACGATCATCGAGACCGCCATGGCCGCCACACCCATTTCGGGCGATCTCGCCGCCGCGGCGGAGAAACCGGAGTTCAGCGAAATGACGAGAGTCGCACCACCGACGGTGAGCAAGCCGGAGAGCATACCGGCATAGGCACCGATCTTGGTGATCTTTTTGGAGAACAGACCCCAAATGTAGGGACCGATGAAGCAACCCGAAACGACGCCCCACGAGAAGGACATCAGGCTGACGATGATCGGAATGTTTTGGGTGGCAAAAATGAAGGAGCACGCCACAAACACGAGACACAGAATGCGGGTAAGCAACATTTGCGTTTCCGGTTTGGTTTCCTTTTTGCGAACGGCGGGAATCAAGTCGACCGCCACCGCCGAGGCCGAGGTGAGCACAACCGCTTCCAACGTGGACATCGATGCGGAAAGAAGCAAGATCATAATGACCGCCAACAAAATGATGCCGAGCGTACCGCCGCCGAGCACTTCCATCAACACCGACGGAATGACCGAGTCAATGCCGCCTTCGGGAAGTTGACCGCCAAGGATCAAACGGGATGCACTGCCGATGAGGTACGCACCACAACCGATGATGGCACAGAAAGCGGTAGAAATGACGGTGCCGCGTTTGATGGCTGCCGTATCTTTGATCGCGTAGAACTTGCCGATCATTTGCGGCAGACCCCACGTACCGAAACTGGTGAGCATAATGTTAAAGCACAAGAATTTGAAAGATGAGCCGCCGAAAATGTTGGTGAGTTGCGCGCCCGTGGTGGGATTCGGATCCCCCGGAAGCGATTTAAAATTGCGCAGATTTTCGATGAGACCCGAAAGACCACCCACGTTGCCGTGTCCGAGCACCGCCACAATGAGGCAAATGACACCGGCAACCATGATCACGCCCTGTACCAAGTCGGTATACGCGGTGGCCACGTAGCCGCCCGCAACCAAATAGACCGCGGTTAAGCACGCGATGATGAGCATCCACACCCACGTTTCCACACCCGGAAACACCGCACTGAACAGCGAACCGAGGCCTTTATACACCGCCGCGGAATACGGAACCAAGAACACAAAAATGATGACCGCCGCCGCAGTCTTCATACCTTTGGACGCATACCGTTTCTCAAAATATTCGGGCATCGTTTTGGCTTCCAACTTCTTGGTCATCTTGCGTGTGCGATTGGCAAACAACAGCCACGAGAGCAAGCAACCGAGCACCGCATTGCCGATACCGATCCAAATGGCACCGATACCGATGTTCCAACCGTGTTGCCCCGCATAACCGACAAAAACTACCGCCGAAAAGTAGGTCGTACCGTATGAAAACGCCGTCAGCCACGGACCGATGTTGCGCCCGCCGATCAAAAAGCCGTCCAACGTTTTGGATTTACCGTAACTGAAGCAGCCGATCAACGCCATAATAACGGCATAGACACCAAGCGCAACGATGGTGTACAGTTGTGCCTTTGTCATACACATTACCCCCTAATCACTCTTCTGTATTCAGAAATCTTTTACAGTGTAACGCTTTAAAGCAATAAAGTCAAGGGGTTTGTGAAAAGTTTTTTTATTTTTTGGATTTATGTCGTAAAAACGGCTTTCAACAGTAATAACGCGATGACGCCGGGAACACCGAGCACCCCGCTGGTTGCCATGGAAAAGGCGTTTAGACCGATAAAAACGCCGCTGAACATCCCCACCACGTTTACTGCCGCCAACGCGCACCAGCCTTGCACGGCACTACCGAGCAAACGACGCAGCGGTTTTCCACCGCCTATCAGTGCCACCACCAACACGATGCCACCCACGGCGGCTGTAACGATCAAGAGTAGTTGTACCCCGTCCATATTTTTCACCTCAACACCACTATATGAGAAAAAGAGGAAAATAGGACAAGAAAACCCGCCTTGCCAACTGGGTGATGTTCTTAGGGGAGAATTTATGCTTTGAGCAAAGTGCAACCATCGCATTTGACTAGTCAAACGCAAATATGGGCTAATCCCAAACCCTTATAACGACAGAAAGAGATAACAAATCGGTTCGTAGCCGAAATGTTATCTCTTTTTCTGTTGGTTTAATGAAATCGTTGCGCGGCAACGATGAAATCTTCACTTCGTTCAGATGAAATCCAAGGACAAGTC
>JAFSFY010000023.1 GCA_017434985.1 Clostridia bacterium
TGCACGGAAGCAGAAGCCGGCCTCACCGCGACGGGCGTCGCTGATGGGTCTACCATTCAGGTAGGTGAACATGGCAGCGCCAACGTTCTCGTTGTATTCGAGAGAGGCGTTGTCGGTGTTGTTCGTGAAGATGAGGCCGTTGTCCACGGCGCTGTCATACTTCTCTTTGGTGGTGAGGTCCACGAGGAACGGCGTGCCGTCATCTTCGGGAGCTTCGGGAGCCACGTAATCGGGGGTGGTGTTGAGGAAGTGATTCATCGCATCGTCTTCCGAAGCGAACACGCCGCCCCACGCGATGTGACCGATCACTTCGTTATCGGCAAAGTCTTGCGGGTTTTTCACAATTTGACCGAGGATACCGCGCCAAGATTTGTCAGCAACGGTGGAGTTGTAGTTGCTAACCGCAAAGGTGATCAACTGCCATTCGCCGGTGTAGGGAGAAGCCGACCACGGGAAGATCCATTGACCGCCGATCGCTTGGCAATAACCGAACGAGCCGGGTTGGGCTTTCTTGTTCATCTTAATTTTAATGCCAACGACCGGATATTCATCCGGATATTCGTTGACTACTTCTTGGGTCTTCATCATCACAAGTTCCAGAGCTTTGTCGTTGTTGCCGTCCGCTTTGATGATTCTCGCTGCTTGCAATTCGGCATCATACGACAAGTTCGAGGCTTCGCGGTATTTGTTGGGACCGAGGTTGAAGGTGTCTTCACCTTTCGCGTTGCCGATATGGGAACGATAAACAGTCCAACCACTTGCAGTCTTGTAGCCTTCTTCGGTGGAGAAGTCGAAGTAGAACTTCTCGCCTTTGTTCACCGCGAGGGTGGGTTTCGTGGTGGTGGTGCTTTCACCGGTAGGCTCGGAGCTGGGGGTGGTGCTGGGGGTGGCTTCGGTAGTCGCATCAAAGTAGGCTTCGGCGGCTTCTTTCGAATCGAACGCACCGGCCCATTGCACGAAACCGATGGTTTCGGCCGTACCGTCATACAACGCGGCATTCGCCGGTTTGTTGGCGATGAGGTTAAAGATGTTGAGCCACCAAACAGTCGGATCGGTGAGGGCAGAGCCGTCCACGATCACGAGTTGCCAATCGGTGTTCATCTCATATTTCACCGGGAGGGAGACCCAAGCTTTCTTCTCATCGTTACGAGTAATGATGGAAGTGCCGGGGGTGATGTCGGTGGTTGCCAACTTCAGTTTCATCGCGAAGTAGGGATATTCCGACACGACAGGCTCAGTGGCGGCCGGGATACCGTCGCCATTGAAGAATTGGAATTTCGCCATGTTGACGTCAGAAGTGTCGCCCGCTTTGGTGGCAATTTCCATCGCCTTTACGTCGGCGTTGTAGGACATCGAGGTGTTGCCTTCGATACCCACGTAGAGAGCCGTGTCACCGGGGGTGGTGTTCACGCCTTGGGTGAAATCGAAGAAGTAGTCGGAAGCGCCTTCGGCCTTCGGGAGACCGGCAGGTTCGCTGGGCGCAGTGGACGGTTCGGTGGGCGCAGTGGACGGTTCGGTGGGCGCAGTAGCGCCTTCGTCCCAAGCTTTGGCCGCTTCCAAGCTGGCGAACGCACCGACCCACGCGATGGAGAGGGTATCGTTCGTGTTGTAGAAGGAACCGTGGCCGATCACTTGCAGGCGACCCCATTTGGCGTCGGCTGCCACACCGGCAGCGTCAACGTCCGCTTTCGCGGTGTAGGCCGCATAGAGCCAACCGTCTTCACCGGCCAACACGTCGGGAGCACCCGCTTTGTTGTACCAGTGGTTGCCGTTGTTATCAACCAGGTTTTTGTAGGCAATGGCTTTATCGCCCGCCATCGCTTTGTGCGAATAGGTCAGGTAACCTTGGGCGTTTTTGCCGGCCGGAACCTTCACCTTGGCAACGATCACTTCATTGCCCGCAACCGCGACCTCGTTCATCGGGTCCATATAGACCCACGCTTCGTCGCTGCGAGTGCTGTCGCTGGGGTTGAGATAGGTCACTTTCGCAGCGCCGAGATCGGCATCAAACGAAAGTGCCGTTCTTTCAGCCGAACTGGTGCTGAGTTTGCCACCGTCAATAGCCGCATCATAAGCGGCTTGGGTGGTGTAATCCGCCAAAATGTTGGGGGATTGAGCGGGTTCGTCGCCTGCTGCAGCCGGGAATACGCCGACGAGCAATACCGAAGCGAGCAGCACAACGGCAGACAAACATGCTAACAGTTTTTTCATACATTGACCTCCTTGAGTTTTTTCAAGTTTTTCGACAACGAACGTTGTCGGTTTCTTGGTGGGGCCTCCGCCCCGTTTGGTTTTCGGCCAAAGGCCGTGTGAGCAGTGAAAACACCGTCGTCCATACGACGACGCCCTTCTGCCGATCATCTTCCCCACAAAGAAAGGATGATCCGCCAAAAAGACAAAACCGTATTTGGTCGGGATTTCACCGCTCCTTCCCTTTCGGCAGGGAAGGGGGGGTAATCGTGACGGCCAATTCGCCATGCGCCCTTATGAAGGGGTCACCAAACCGCCGCAAAAGAACCGGAGGAGCACGTTCTTGTGCGTGGATTCGTGCATTGCGCCGCCTCTGCGGTGCCGTAACGAAGATGGAGAGTCGCCGCCGGGGTCTTTCGATCGAGACCGAAAGCGTCGGCCCCTTGCGCTACTCTCGATGCGGCCGTTTGCCGCGATATCTCCCTCGTGGAGGGAGGTTGTTGCAACGAGTGGAGCGGTTGCAACGAGACGGCGGTTGCCGCCAAGAGCGGAAGGCGAAGCCTCTGCCTCGCACTTCCCCTCGCCGCTTGCGTGAAACAGGTGGTCAAAACGGTGAAGAGAAGCTGTTACGGAAACCGAACGCCTACCAAGTACAGTGTCTTCATACGCGTCAGTACCGTACGCCGCCTTTCTCACCCGTCGGTTGTTTTTTACAAATCCCTCCCGTACCGTCCCGCGTCTAACACGGTTCGGAGAGAGGAGCGCCCGTAAAACGGACGAGAGGCACTGCCAAAAACAAACACTATGTAATGCGGCAGAAAATGTGCGTTCCCGCACAGGGATGAGGGCTCGTGTGGGGGCGTGCCCTTTTCACGACCCCTTAGGATACATCGTCCTTACGAACGTGCACCGATTGTTGCAGCGCGGACAAGCGCCCGTGTTCCGCAAGGGTCGGTGCACCCTAAGGAGTCGCGTGTCAAAATTAGTTGCGCGTGGGAATGGTTCCCACGGCCCAATCGTCATCATCATCGGTCGCTTCGGTAGCCAGCGGAGGAGGAGCAGCTGCCGTCGTCGCCGTGGTGAATGACGAATCGGTCGAACGGGTGGTTTCTCCGTCAACGGGGATCGTGGTCGCCGTCGTGGAAGAAACGGTGGTGCTTGCCGCGGTTGCATCGGCAGAAGCGGTCGTCGTGTTGCTTTCGGTCGTTTCCTCGTCGCCACCGAAGATGCCGTCGATCACGGTATCATCTTCTGAACCGTTTTGCATCAATCCGGTGGTAGTCGAGGTCGTCCCGCCGTTGTCTGCATTCGGCGAACGGCGGCACGCCGCCGACCACACGCAAGCAAGAATCGCCAACAACGCGATCGCCGCTAAACGGCATTTACGAAAATCGTTCATCATACGCCCCGATCAAAGGATGCTGTCGCCATCAATAACGGTATCGCTGTCTTTCTCCGGCTGCAAAGGCACGGAGGCGGTCAGCACGTCCACCGAATCGAAGCGATAGATCTCAAGCTGAGGATCGGCATATAGTTGTTTCATCGAATACACTCTCCTTGTTTTGTTCGATCGAGATGCTCACACCGCCGCAAGGAAGAGGTTTCTTCCGGCAAAAACGGGCAGGCAACCGTTTGCCGCGTTTTTTCGGGCGGGGTTCCCCCTTTTTCTGCACCGCACCGTCGGGCGCGTGCAGAAGCGGGAAAATGAACGCAATCTTGTTTATTGAGAGAAAGCCATAGTGGTGTAATATGCCAGGTTGGTTTGACGGTTGTCAAGACGACCGTATTGCACCACAATGTTGCAGTTGCTTTCAAGTTTCATGGCATATTGGCTTTCCAGCGGAACTTCAAACCCGCACATATCGTCCAGTTCGTTCATACGGAAGCAACGAACACGGCCGGCGCCGACTTTCCACGTGATGGTGGAAACGGGGTCGCGATCGGGGAAGAACAATGTAACTTTGATTTCCGCATCTACGTTGCTGTCGTTGACCACGATGACCGATTCGTGCCCTTTGAGGACACCGTCACCGGGAGGCGGCAGCTCGCAATCGGGGATCAGCCAATTTTGTTTGCCGATACCATTAGAAGTCAAGCTCGATGATTCCCTTCTTGAGGTAATCGGTCATCGGTTTGCAACCATCTTCCGTAATGGCGGCACCGATCTCCCAACGGCAACCAAAGGTGGGAGCCGAAATGTAGGTATCGACTTGGAAGGTCATATTGGGCTCGAGCAGATAATCACTGCTGGTCTCCATCCAAGGCGGCTCAACCTCGATCATACCCGTGCCGTGGCAAGGGCCGTACACATAGTTGGCACCGTAGCCGTTCGATTTATAGAGTTCCAAGAACTCTTTGGCGATCTTATCAGCCGCCACACCGGGTTTGAGTTGGTCAACCGTCCAGTCGTGCATCTTGTGGCAGAACTCCACGATCTCACGACGCTCGCCTTCCAATTTGCCGAGAACGACGGGCAGGCCGATGGCCGGAGAATAACCATCGATCTTCGCGGAAAGATTGAGTTGCACGATATCACCCTTGCCCAGCTTACGATAACTGGAACGGGAGATCGCGTGACGGGTGGATTCTTGGCTGAACACGTACATCGGCAAGCCTTCGTACTCAGCACCGTTTTCATAGATCACGCGTTGGGCCACACCGACCATTTCGAGTTCGGTCACGCCGGGACGGAGATTACGGATAACCTCGTCGGTCGCAAGTTCCACGATGCGGAAGCCTTCTTGGATACAAGCAAGCTCGTTCGCGCTCTTGATCTTGCGGAGTTGCACCATAATGTCGTTGCATTTGGTGATCTCGGCTTTCGGGAAGTTGTCACGCAAGCTCTCGTACACGGGAAGCGTGCATTCGACGTAACTGCCGAGGCCGATCTTGATGTTTTCGCCCGTCACACCGATCGCTTTAAACACGTCAGCAAAGGTGTCGGGTTTCACTTCGGGGTAAGCCGGGTCAGCCGACTCACGGAACTCGAGCAAGATGAACTGTTTGTCGATCTTACCGAAGTCCTTGGCAAATTCCTTGGATTCGGGGCCGATCAGCAACGCCGCCTCGCCCGTAGCCGAAATTGCCACACCCGCGCGCTCAAACAACGGCCAGAAACCGCTGAAATAACGAGCGTTGGCGTAGTCAGACTCGGTCGACACCACGATCATGACGTCCAAGCCCTTTTCACGAACCAAAGCCGCTGCTTTCGCAATACGCTCTTTGTACTCGTGATCCGGAATACAAATTCGACTCATTTTTGTCTCCTCCTGTTTTGGAAAATTTGATATCAAGCGACAGTAAGCCACTCTTGATGTCATTGTACACCTAACGGGCACATTTGTCTTTATAATATATATAATATTATTTGCATTTTTGTCAATTTTTGTTCATATTGGCTTTGTGAACACTGACAAAATCGGGGAATGAAACCCTTGCGTATTGTCTAAATTGAACGGAAAAATTCACAGCAAGTTGCCTCCGCTTCGAGAAAAAACACAAAAGTGACGTACGCGTCATCAAATTTCTTGACAACACGTACGATTGTGCAAAAAACGGGCCGTCAGCGACGGCCCGTTTTGGGGGTTATATGTTCAGTTTCGACTTGATGGTATCGACGTATTTTTTGGGAGACAAACCGGTGTACTGCTTAAACATGCGGCTGAAGTAATGCACCGACGAGAAGGAGAGCTGTTGCGAGATTTGTGACACGGAGTGTTTCTCCTGCCGCAACAAGCGCTTTGCCTCTTCGATTTTGAGGCGATTGACGTAGCTGGTGATGGTGCATCCGTACGTTTGGCGAAAACGACTGCACAAGGTGGTTTTGTTGGTGTTAAACAAGAAACACAAGTCATCCAACTTGAGGTTTTCACGAAAGTTTTGATCCAAATACTCGCCCACGTTGTTCGTCTTGGTGATGATCGCTTCTTCGTGGTCGGTCACACCGCTGTTTTGGATGAGTTGTATGAGCAACAACTCGATCATAATTTTGAGTTGCTGTTCGGTGCCAAACGGTTGATCGCTGCGGCGTTTCATATCACGAATACCGGGCAGGTCGTACGGCGGCAAAAACATCGAACGGCTTTTCAGCATAATATCCGAAAGCAACGGCTGCATTTGCTGCGGCAACGAAATCGGCATTTGCGAAAACACGTCCAATTCCGGGCAATGACACTCGAATCCGATGACCGCCACGTTGACGGGCGTATCATCGGGGCAGCGCAACGCGTGCATCTCGTTTTCCTTGTGAATGATGAGTTGTTTGGGAAGAAGCACCCCTCTATAATTGTCCGATTCGATCTCCACACGCCCGTAATCCACGTAAATGAGTTCACGGTGCGGGTGACGGTCAGCGCCGGTGTCAAAATTCGGCAGAAATTCAAAGTAATGGATATTGGCAATGCGCGGAACGTCCAATACTTGCTCAAATTGTTTCAATTGGAAAGACATAGTGTTCTCCTTTTCATTTCACATGGGTTCAGTTTAGCACATATGATCGGGAGGAGCAATCACACAAATTTTGCCATCGCGTACAGGCGAAACACCTGTTCGGCGGTGGCGACCATATTAGCGCGCGCGTTGACAGGGTCGAGCGCTTCAGCAAGGGTCGTCACGGTGCGCAGAACGGGGAAAAAGGCATCAATGCCCGCGGTGTTGCACACCGTCGCTTCGGGGGTAACGCATCCCGAAAACGCCACCACGGGTTTTTTGTACTTTTGGGCGAGAGAGGCAATACCGAACGGCGCTTTCCCCATCACGGTTTGGGCATCCAACCGCCCTTCGCCCGTGATAACCAAGTCGGCACTTTTGATGGCTTCTTCGATGCGGATCTCACGTAAAATGAGGTCGATCCCGCTGACGAGTTCTCCGTTCAAAAACGCTTTGAACGCAAACCCGATACCGCCTGCCGCACCCACGCCCTCGGCGTCTTTATCCGCCATATCGGAAACGGCGGAAGCCAACTGCGCGTAGGACCGGAGCCATTCGTCCATCTGTGCGACGGCTTGCGGTGTCGCCCCTTTTTGCGGACCAAATATCGCACTGCATCCGTTTTCACCGCACAAGGGATTTTTGACGTCGCACGCGATGCAAAACGTACATTCACGAAGGCGGGGGTCAGCCCCGTCAAGTTTGATTTCGGCAAGATCTTTGAGGCCAATCGCTCCGTGAGGAATCGGGGTGCCGTTTTTGTCCAAAAGTGCAAAACCAAGCGCTTGTAACATCCCCGCTCCCCCATCGTTGGTGGCACTGCCGCCGATGCCGACAATAAAATGACGGCACCCGTTTTCCAGAGCATCCGCAATGAGTTGTCCCACCCCGTAGGTGGTGGTATACAGCGGGTCGCGTTCATCGTCAGTCAACAAGAAAATACCGGCCGCGGCCGACATTTCGATGATCGCGGTGTGCGTATCGTCCAAAATGCCGTATTCACACTCGATCGGGCGACCAAGCGGGTCAAGTGCCGTTATACGGCGTTTGCGGCCATTTAGGCCCTGCACAAGCGCTTCCACCGTGCCTTCGCCACCGTCTGCCACGGGAAACACCCGAACGGTCGCATTAGGAATGGCTTTTTGCAGTCCTTCCCCCGCCGCTGTACCGGCATCCCACGAGGTTAGACTACCCTTGAACGAGTCAATGGCGATCACCACATTCATACACGCACCACCTTTTTGCCCCGTCAGTATACAAAACTTCTTCAAAAAAGTCAATGAAAAATGGATAAAATTTTAAATTTTTTAAATTTTGTATAAAAACCGCCGTGCGTTTTCACGCACGGCGGTTGCTTGCTATTTCGAGGAATTAGGCGAGTTTTTTGTTACGCGCACGCATCACGAACAAGAAGCCGATCGTCAACGCAGCACCAAGTGCGAGGCAGATCCAAGCGTTTTGCACGAAGCCTGCCACGACGTAGCAGACAAAGCTGATGGAGGCCACGGTGATGGCATAGGGCAACTGGGTGGACACATGCAACACGTGCACACAGCGGGCACCTGCCGACGACATAATGGTGGTATCGGAGATGGGCGAGCAGTGGTCACCGCACACGGCACCCGCGAGGCAAGCGGACATACCGATATACAGCATCGGGTCGGTCGCACCAAACATTTCGGACACGATCGGGATGAGAATACCGAACGTACCCCAGCTGGTGCCGGTGGCAAACGCCAGCAGGCACGCCACAATGAAGATCACGGCGGGCAGGAAGGCTTGCAAGCCTTGCGCCGCTTCGCTCTTCATCAAGGTTTCCACGTAGGTGGCAGAACCGAGCAGGTCGTTGGAGATGTTCTTCAGCGAAGTTGCCATCGTCAAAATGATGATGGCGGGGACCATGGCGATAAAGCCTTTCGGGACACATTCCATCGCCTCTTTAAAGGTGACGAGTTTACGGCACAACATATACACGATGACAAGCGCAAGCGCAAGCAATCCGCCCCACGGCAAACCGACGGTGGCATCGGTGTTACCGAATGCATCAATGAGGCTGCCGGCACAGTCGGTGCCACCCCACATATCCACGCCGAAGAAACCGCCGATATACAACAAGCCGAACACCGAAATGATCACCAACACGAGCACAGGCAAGATCAAATCGAGCACGCGACCGCGCGGGTTTTCTTCCGTTTCAAGACCGTCTACGCGCTCCTCGGTAGAATGCACGTCGCCCTTTTCAATGGCGTTACGCTCGTGCACACGCATCGGGCCGTAATCGGCTTTCATCACAACGATGGCCACCACGAACACGAGGGTGAGCAACGAATAGAAGTTGTACGGAATGGCACGGACAAACAGTTCAATGCCCGAAAGACCGGTACCTTCGGTATACGAAGCGACCGCCGCCGCCCACGAACTGATGGGCGCGATCATACAAATCGGCGCCGCCGTGGCATCAATGAGGTAAGACAACTTCGCGCGGGAAACCCTGTGGTTATCCGCTACGGGCGACATCACCGAACCGACGGTGAGGCAGTTGAAATAGTCGTCAATAAAGATGAGCACGCCGAGGACAAAGGTGGCCAACTGTGCGCCCACACGAGTCTTGATGTGGGTTTTAGCCCAACGGCCGAACGCCGCGGAAGCTCCCGATTTGTTGATGAGCGCCACAATGACACCCAGCACCACCAGGAACAAGAAAATACCCGCCGTACCCGAAATGGCGGCAATCAAACCGTCGTTCGTCACGTGGTCAACCGTTTTGGCGAACGAGCCGCCGCCGGCGAAGATGGCACCGACCACGATGCCGAGGAACAACGAAGAATACACTTCTTTGGTAATGAGCGCCAACGCGATGGCGACAATGGGCGGAACCAATGCCCAGAACGTCGCGGTGGTTTCCACACCGCTTACCGCCACGACGATGGCCATAGCCAATACGGCTACAACCGCCACGATGGTGACGATATTTTTGACTTTAATTTTCACTTGTTACATCCTCCTCAAAAAGGTGATAGTATAGTAATACCTTTAAATGCCACAAATGTCAAGAAAAATCTTACAATTGCGCCTCGTCGTATTTTGCGCGAACGCCGCCGATGAACTTAGGACGGGTACGGGCAGCTACCACCAACGCCTCGCCAATGACATTGTTTTTCAAGCGAAGCGGCACCGCCACACGTTTGAGATGCATACCGATCAGCGTCAATCCGATGTCGAGCCCTGCATCCGCTTTGATCTCCTCCACCACCACGGCGTCAGGCAGATGATGATACGCTTCGGTGGCGAGCGAACCGCCCGCTTTGGGTTGCGGCACCACGTTGACCGTCTCAGCAAACGGCACCGCCGCACGCGATACCACGATGGCGCGGTTCAAATGCTCGCAGCATTGCACGGCCAAATATACGCCGTGCTCACTCGTCACATCATACAACGCGGCAAACAGTTTCGCCGCCGTTTCAGGGCTGGAATCGGTGCCGATCTTGGCGCCGATCACCTCGCTGGTCGAACAACCGACCACCACGGTATCACCCGCTTTCAGAGCAGCCTTTTCAATCAATTCGGTTACGGTTGCGTAGGTTTGTTTGTAAATCACGTCGTTCACGGTAAACACCGACCTTTTAAGAGAATAGGTACAGTATACAAGAAACCGCCGAAAATTTCAACAAAAAACTCCCAAACGATTGTTGGGAGTTTTAAAACATTTTTACAACAAATGTTTAATCAATTTGCCGTATTTGGCCTCGAGTGCACGGTTGTGCTCGTCACCGCCGGGCATATTGGCGCTCACAAATACCGGCGGTTCAATGCCACGCTTGACCATTTCTTCCACCACACACGCGCTGAGGCAGTTCATCACAAAACAGTTGCAGAACGTAGAGGTGGAGCCGACCTTTTGCGCGTAGCCGTCCACTTCGATAATCGCATCGCCGACCGGCAGATGGTTGTTGATGTAGATATCGGCTTCTTCGTACAAATTTTTACCGCTGGGATGGCGCGATACGTGGCCTTGCGGTACAATTTTGGCAAAGGAGTCGGAGGTGACCGCAATGGTGGTCAATCCGCGTTTACGGCATTCCAACACCGTGTCAATCGTCATGGCGTTGATGCCGTAGGCGTTGACGATGACGATAACCTCGCCCTCTTCATCACCCACGTGGTACGCGTTGAGTACGCTTTGGGCATAACCGGGGGTTCGCTCAACAATGTTGGAGCGTTTGGCACCGTGAATGAGGTTGGTACCCGCATCCAAAATGGCATCCCAAATGGCCAAGCCACCCGCGCGCCACAACACTTCTTCCACACCCATATTGGAGTGGCCGCCGGGCCCGATCACGTGAACCATACGGTCTTTTTCAAAAGCATCCACAATCACCTTGGCCGCTTTTTGAATGGACGGCAATTCCTCTTCGATCTGCTCAAACAACTTACTGACGTTTTCGCGATAACGGCGAATCATATCACTCATAAAAATCTCCCTTTACTCTTTAATATTAACAACGAGCCGTTAGGATTGGCCGCGTTGCTGTTTCACAAAAGCCAAACCGCTGAGCAAATGTTCGCTCATAAGGCGCATAGCCTCACTTGCATCACGTTCGCACAATGCCTGACAAATGCGGTTGTGATACACCACCGACGTTAAAATGTGGCCGGGGGTGTTGCAAGATCGCAAAATGGATTCCTTAATCATATCGTTAATCAGTTCCCCAATCACCGAAATGACCGGATTGTGCCCACATTGTGCAATGGCATTGTGAAAGCGGGCATCCGCCTCGTTATAGGCAACAATATCCCCCGCCAAGGCAACGTCTTCCATTTCCTTAACCAACGTGCGCAAGGATGCCAATTCTTCATCCCGTGCCCGTTGCGCCGCGTATTCTACCGCTTTGCACTCGATCAACAAGCGAACCTCAAACACGTCCTCCACGTCGGCGTTGCTGAGCGCCAACATCGGCAACATCGGTTTCATAAACGATGACGGCGTGAGTTCCTTCACAAACGTGCCGTCCCCTTGACGAACATCCACCATCCCCATCGTGTTTAGTTGACGAATCGCCTCGCGGATGGTGATACGGCTAACGGAAAATTGCTCCGCCAGTTCGTTTTCTATCGGCAAACGGTCACCGGGGCGATAGTTGTTCATAATAAGCATTTGCAACTCATCCGCCACACGGTCGGCCAAACGAGGTTTATTGGTCGGCATCGCGCCACCACCTTTCTGTACGCAGTATAACATATTATGAATTGAATTGCAACAAAAATCGTATTTTTTCTGATTTTTCGCTCATTTCGGGGCGTTTTTGCAATATAATGCAAAAAAAATAAAATTTTGTGCAAAGACAAACATCATATCTTTGTGGTATGGTACGGGTGGAAAGTAGGATACTTTATCAAACACAACCGTGCCGTTGATGCACAGAAAGGAATCGCTATGAATCCTGCACTTGATTATTTGGATGCGATTACGTCGCTTGTCCAAAAAATGAAATCCACCGAAAACGAACGTTTTAAGAAAGCCGCCGACGTGATGAGTGACCGCGTTGCCGAGGGACATCTCATTTATTTGTGGGGTCCCGGCGGCCACTCCTCCATCTTCTCGGAGGATGCGATGTATCGCAAAGGGGAATTGGGCGCGTTGTGCCCCATTTACGACCCCAACATCTCCCTGTCCCACGGGGCCGCGCGTGAAATCAACGGTATGGAGCGTGTGGAAGGCCTCGGCAAGGTGGTAGTCGACTATCATAAAATCGGCAAAGGTGACGTCATTGTGTTCGGCAGTGCCTACGGCATCAATCCCGTGGCCATCAGTGCCGCTATTGAGTGTCGCAACCGCGGCGCGTACGTTATTGCCGTCACCTCCCCTTCTTTTTCCGATCAATCTTCCTATGCGGGTGCGCGACACAGCAGCGGCAAAAACCTGTACCAAGTGGTGGATTTGTATATCGACAGTTACGTTCCCTATGGTGATGCCATATTGGAATACGAAGGATTGGAACACAAAATATCGCCCGTTGCGACCATTATGCAAGCCATCGCGCTGAAAGCATTGTTGGCAGAAACGATGGTTGCGCTTAAAGAAAAAGGCGTTGACCCCTTTACCTGGACCAACTCGTTACAAGCCGGCGGTATTGAGGCCAACAGCAGTTATATGCACCGCATCTGGGGCCGCGTTAAGAGTATGTAAGGAGGGACACCGTTATGAACACGTATCTGAACACACTGGCCGAGCGCATTACCGCTCTTGCCAACGAACAATCGGCGGTGGAAACCGCCGCCGCGTTGCTTACGGAGGCGCAAACGAACAACCGCCTCATCCACGTATTCGGCACCGAACCCGCCACCGCCTCCTTGATGACCGAGGTGTTTTTCCGCGCGGGGGCGCTCACCAACATCAACCCCATTTTGGACCCGTCTCTTGACCCCGCGCACGGTGCGTATCGCAACGAAATGTGTATGCAACTGGAAGGTCTCTCCCCTTGCATTTTGGATTATTACGAATACGTGGAAGCGGGAGAACCGATGTTGCTGATGGGCACCGACCCCGCCGCGCCGATGTTCGCCGAAGCACTGGCTTGGGCCAAAAACAAGGGCCTCAAAACCATTGCCTTTGTCTGTCGCGGGTGCGATTGTGATGCCGACGTGGTGTTGCACCACGGTGCGCTTCAAGACTCTCTCGGCGGTGAACAATCGGTTTTGTTGTGCGCTTTGCTCCACGCCGTGAACGACAAAGCCGCCGCCTCGCTTGACGATTCGCACGTGTGGCACGGTACGCATACCGTCGATTTGTCCGCCAACGCCGCGCGCATCGACGAGCGCTTGTTCCGCATTCGCCATCTGTAAAAAGGAGAGGATCGTATGGCCAAAATCGCTTCTTTTACCCGCCTGTGCCCCGACCAACCCATCTCGCGCGAAGAATGTATTCGCTTGTGCGAAAACGCCATTCACGATGCGGGGCGCGAGGGATGCGACGCCATTTTGTTGCCCGAATTGTTCGACACACTCGGTTCGATTGAACTGACCATTCCCGCCGAGCACCAACCGAATGGCGATTATCGCTCCTATTATCGCGCGGTGGCCGAACCCATTCCCGGCCCGATGACCGCTCGTCTCGGCGCTTTGGCGGCCGAATATCATATGTACGTGATTGGGTGCTATTTGGAATTGGACGGCGACACTCTGTACAACACGTGTGTCATTCTCGACCGCCAAGGACGGGTGGCAGGTAAATACCGCAAAACCCATCTGTACGGTGGGGAGCACCGCTGTTGCGGCATCACCGCGGGTGATGAATTGCCGGTATTCGACACCGACTTTGGGCGCATCGGCCTCGCCATTTGTATGGATATGTATTATCCCGAAATTTTCCGCGTATTGACCCTCAAGGGCGCCCGCATCATCTTTTGGCCTCACCAAACGTTCGGCCCGTCGGAAGAAACCGTCCTGTTGTATGCCAAAAGCCGTGCGCTGGATTACAGTTGCTACATTGTCGGTTCCAACTTCGCCTCGCAAGATACCTTTGCGCCGTACCTTCGCAACCATTGGTGGACGGGTCGTGCCACCATCATCAACCCCGACGGTGTCATTCTGGCCGACACGGGGCATAAACCGGGATTGGCCATTGCCACCTTTGATCCCGAACCGTCCCGCCAAACCGTCGACGTTGTTTCCGTTCGCACCAACGGGCCCGACCGTTACCGCGACGACCTGCTTTTGTTGCGCCGTCCCGAACTGTACAGCGAAATCACCCGCCCCGTCCCCGCCATTCCCGCTTCGCCCGACTATCATCAAAACAACGTAAAGGGTCTTTCCGCCACACCGCCACCCGCTTTCCGAGAAGGGTGTTACTACTGCGAACGCGACGAGGAGTTTCGCGCCTTGTTGTTTGAGTTGTGCGATTTGCGTATCGCCAAGGTGTTTTTGTGCAAAGACCAAACCCTGCCGGGGCGTTGCACCATTATGTTTAACGGCGGTCATTACGAGGAGATTTTTGATATTCCGAAACCCGAACGCGACCTGTTTATGGACGACGTGTGCTTGTTGGCACAAACGCTGAAAGAATTGTTCGGCGCCGACAAAATCAACTACGCCATCTACGGCGACAACTGTCGGCACGTGCATTACACGATTTGCCCGAAATACGAGGATAAACTCGGTTGGGGCACCCCGTTCGTCCTGTTCCCCGACCCGGCGGTGCGCGTGTATCTGACCGACGAGGAATACGACGAGCGGATGAAACTGATTAAAACGGCCTTGTATGCAAAATTGGGAAAGGACGATGACTGATGAACGTGACACTCCCCTACGGAACCGAAACCGTATCGGTCAATATCCCCGATAAAAACTTTATCGGGATAATGGACCCTGCTTTTGTCCCGCCCGTTCCCGATTTGCGCGCCGCCATCGAAACCGCTTTGGACAATCCCATTGGCACCACCCCCTTAACAGCAACGGATCTCACCGGCAAAACCGTATCGGTTATCATTGACGACGGTTCGCGCCCCACCCCCATTTCCACCATTCTGCCCATTTTGTTACCGCGCATTGAAGCGGCGGGTGTTCGCACCGAAGATATTCGCATCGTGGCGGCACTGGGCAGTCACCGCTATATGACCGAGGACGAATTGCGCGAACGCGTGGGCGACGAGATTTACAAACGTTATCGTGTCCTCAATTCCGAATTCCGCAAACCCGAAGGCCTTGTGTACGTTGGTGACACGCCCGAAGGTGTCAAAATTATGGCAACCAAAGCCGTTATGGAGACCGACGTTCACATCGGTGTCGGTTGCCTTGTCCCTCACCCCGTGATGGGTTGGGGCGGCGGCGGCAAAATCCTCTACCCCGGCATTGCGGGTGAGGATACGGTTGCCTATTTCCACCTAAAAGCCTCCCAGTTTGACGAAAATTTATTCGGCAAGGACACCACCCCCGTCCGCGATATGATGGAAACGTGGGTGGACTCCATCGGCCTCGATTTTATTGTCAACGTGATTTTGAATACCAAAATGCAAATTGCCGACGTGGTGGCGGGCCATTACGTGAAAGCTCACCGCGAAGGGGTGCGCCGCGGCAAAACCATCGTCGGTTTTCGCGTTACCGAAAAAGCCGACATTATGATTGTGAGTTCCCATCCCGCCGACCAAGATTTTTGGCAATCCCCCAAAGCGTTTTACGCCGCCGAAGCCGCCGTTAAAGGCGAACGCGGCAACACCATGGTGATGGTCAGTCCCAACTACGAGGGCATCGGCCCACACGAAGAGTATCCCGAATGTATGGGACGTGACGACGGCGATACCATTGTCGAGGCGTGTATCCGTGGCGAAAACCACGGCGACCCGTTGGCCATTGCCATCGGCAACAGTATGTCAAAGTTGCGCCGTCGTCGCCGTCTGATTGTGGTGGGTAACGGCGTTACCAAAGAAGAAATGGCACGGTGCGGTTGCGAACACCGCACCATTGACCAACTGCAACAATTGGTTGATGACTTGATTGCCGAAAATCCCGATTGCCGTATCGGTGCGTTGAGCAACGGCGCGGAAACGTTTTTGTACGAATAAAGGAGTTTGATTATGTCTGTATTAAAAGACTTTTTGTGCGATAATCTGCACGTGCGCGTGTTTGACACCCGCAAGGCAATGGGTGACTGCGCGGGGCAAGAAGCGTGTACCTTCATCAAACAACTGCTCTCGACAAAAGAGAGCATCAACGTGATGTTTGCCGCCGCTCCCTCCCAAAACGAAACCTTGGCCGCCCTTCTTGCCGACCCCGACATTGCGTGGGAACGCATCAACGCCTTCCATATGGACGAGTACGTCGGTTTGGATCCCGCTCATCCTGCAGGGTTTCGCAATTTCTTAAAACGCGCCATTTTCGATTTAAAACCCTTTAAAAGTGTCAATCTCTTAAACGGCAACGCCGACGATATTGCCGCCGAGGCGGCACGCTACGACCGACTGCTTCGCGAAAATCCCTTGGACGTCTGTTTGCTCGGCGTGGGCGAAAACGGTCACATCGCCTTTAACGACCCGCCGGTTGCCGATTTTGCCGACCCCACCTACGTAAAAATCGTGGAATTGGAAGAACGTTGCCGTGTGCAACAGGTCAACGACGGGTGCTTTGAACATGTGGATCAGGTTCCCACCCACGCGCTCACCGTTACCATTCCCGGTTTAACCGCCGCGGGGGCAATGTTCTGTTCCGTCCCCGCCATTACCAAAGCGGAAGCCATTGAACGAATGGTCCGCGGTGACATTTCCACCGCTTGTCCCGCCACCATTTTGCGCAAACACCCCCACGCCGCACTGTACACCGATGCCGATGCGGCAAGTCGTATTTTGTAAGAGGTGAGCACCATGACAACCCTGCTGCACAATACCCGTTTGGTACTGCCCGACCGCGTTTGTCGCGGTTTTGTGGTGGTAACCGACGGTATTCTCTCACAAGTAGGCATCGGCGATGCCCCGTCAATCGAGTGCGACAACTGCCTTGACCTGCACGACCACTACCTTGCTCCCGGTTTTGTGGAACTCCACACCCACGGCGCGGGCGGTGCCGATTTTATGGACGGCACGTTGGATGCTTTCGAAACCGCGTGTAACACCCATTTGGAGCACGGCACCACCACCATTCTCCCCACCGCGTTGGCGGCCACCAAAGAGGAGATTTTACGCAGTATCGACTGTTTTCGTTTGGCCAAAACCGCTCTTGACGGCAAAGGCCCGTATCTGCACGGTCTGCATATGGAAGGCCCCTACCTCAACAAAGACCAAGCGGGTGCCATCGACCCGAACTACATCCGTCATCCCGACCCTGCCGAATACGAAGAATTTTTAGCCTACGGCAGAGGCGCTATCGCCCGCTGGACGGTGGCGGTGGAAATGGAAGGCGCCAACCGCTTTGCCGAGCGGTTGCTGGAAGAAGGCATTTTGCCCTCTATCGGCCACTCCAACGCCGAATATTGCCAAGTCAAAGATGCCTTTGAGCACGGCGTAACCCACGTAACGCACCTCTATTCCGCCATGTCGACCATCGTGCGCCGTGGCGGGTTCCGTCACAGCGGTGTGTTGGAAAGTGCGTTTTGCATCCCCGATATGACGGTGGAGATAATTGCCGACGGGTGTCATCTGCCCGCCGAACTGTTGAATATGGTGTATCGCGTCAAAGGTGTCAACCACGTGGCGCTCACCTGCGATTCCATGCGTTGCGCAGGACAAAACGTAAAAACGTCCATTTTGGGCAGTTTGGAAAACGGGCAACCCGTCCTCATTGAAGATGACGTGGCCAAGTTAATGGACCGTTCCGCCTTTGCGGGCAGTATCGCCACCGACGACCGCCTCATTCGCGTTATGACAAAACAAGCCGACGTACCGCTTCACGAGGCGGTGTATATGATGACTCAAACTCCCGCTAACATCATCGGTCTGGGGGACAAAAAAGGTTCCCTCACCGTCGGAAAGGACGCCGACCTTGTCTGCTTTGATGATGACATCACCGTCACGGGTGTGATGGTGGGCGGTATCGGCTTACGCGGTATGTTAAGCACTCCCAAGAATCTTGTTGATTAACCGCAGGTTATGTGATACACTGAAACAAAGATTGTATCAAAGGAGACCGCTATGAATCGTCGCCACACCCTCCGCCTCACCTTTTCGGCGTTGTTTTTGGCAACGGCCTATCTGCTCCCGTTTGCAACGGGGCAAATTCAACAATTCGGCGCGATGTTGTGCCCGATGCACATTCCCGTATTGCTGTGTGGCTTTCTTTGCGGGTGGCCGTGGGGACTTGCCGTGGGCGTATTGGCGCCACTGTTGCGTTCGCTCACCCTCGGAATGCCGCACTTGTTTCCGAGTGCGGTCTGTATGGCGGCGGAACTTGCCGCATACGGGGCCGTTTCGGCACTGATGTACCGTGTGTTGCCGCGTCACAGAGGTTATATCTACCCCGCCCTGCTTATCGCGATGGTGGTTGGCCGTCTGGTGTGGGGCGGCGCGATGTGGCTTTGTGTGGGGCTTAGCGGAGGTACGTTCACCCTCGCCGCCTTTTTTGCGGGCGCGGTGGGAAATGCACTCCCCGGTATCGCGTTGCAACTCGTGCTGATACCGCCGCTTGTGATGGCCGTTCAAAACGTGTATCAAAAGAAAGGGGCATCACGATGAGCCTTCCCCCTCCCCTCGCGGCACTGTCACCTTTTTTGGAACAACTGAATGCGTTGCTGGCGCGACAACCCGTACGATTGGCAATCGAGGGCGGCAGTGCAAGCGGCAAAACGACCTTGGCGGCGTGGTTGCAACAGACCTATGACGCGGCTGTATTTCATATGGACGATTTCTTTTTGCAACCCGAACAACGCACCGCCGCGCGCCTAAACGAGCCGGGCGGTAACGTTGACCGCGAACGGTTTACCGAAGAAGTGCTACGACCTCTTTGCGAAGGGCGCTCCGTCGTGTATCGGCGGTTTGATTGCAAAACGCAGACGCTCTCGCCTCCGATAACGGTCGAACCGCGCGCACTCACCATCGTTGAGGGAGCGTATTCGATGCATCCGGCGTTGGCCGACGCATACGACCTCTCCCTCTTTTTGGACGTGGATCCCGCACGGCAACGGCAACGCATTCAAAATCGCAACACAAAGGCGGAGGCACAACGCTTTTTCGAGCGTTGGATCCCGCTTGAAAACCGCTATTTTGACGCGTGCAACGTGCGCGCACGGTGCACCTGCGTGCTCACTGTAAACGAATAAAAAAAGGCGGGGCACTCTGTACGGAGTGCCCCGCCTTTTTATTCTTCGGTTTTCTTTTTGGTGCGTTTGGCAGGCGGTTTTGCCCCCTCGGCCGTCGTTTTGCTTGCCGCGGGTTTGCGTCCTGCCGGTTTACGGATGATCGTCTTTACCAACATGGCACGTTCGAGGTCGCCCTCAATGAACAATTTCTCCTGCGCGATCGCGGTGTCAAAATCCAATTTTCCCGACAACACCGCCGCCAGGTCATCCGCACGACCGATCAAACGCGCGTCGTGATCAAAGTAATCGTACGGCTCAATGCGCACCGTACCGCCACTCAATTCCAAATACGCGATGCCTGCGTTTTCCTCGTCGGTGATGACGAGTTCCACCGCCACGTGCTCGGTTACATCCTTGGCTTTGGCGTTTTTCAAAGCCGTTTTCAACTTTTCGTATGCGTCATAAAATGCCATTTCGTTTCCTCCTTTATCCATAGTATGGTACGTATTGTAAAATTCATACACCAAAGGGTCAAGGGGAAACCTGTCGACAATAAAAAAAGCGGGTGGCAAGGGCTACTTCTCATAATGATGTTGAAGAGCAATAGATTAAAAGTCTGTTGCTCTTATTTTTTACTAAGCCAATGTTATCACCTCAAAATTATTATACATAAAAACTAGTAGTCTTTTAAGTTTTATTCCGACTTTGTCGGAGTGATATTATTGCCTTACGGCAATAGTGTTATTGAAACCTTTCGGTTTCAGTGATATTTTATTCGCCAATAACTGCCGAAGGCAATATCACTTGGGCTTTAGTCCAAATATCACTGCGTAGCAATAGAACTTGCCGTCAGGCGAATAAAACTGGCGTTGTATCCTTACGGATACAACGCCATGCCACCCGTTTTTTTATTCCAATTCAAATGCGCCTGTGTACAGTTGATAGTAGGTGCCTTTTTGGGCAATAAGGTCATTGTGACTGCCGCGCTCGATGATGCGGCCGTGATCCAAGACCATAATGACGTCGGAGTTCATGACGGTGGAGAGACGGTGCGCAATGACGAACACGGTGCGCCCTTCCATCAATTTGTCCATACCGCGCGCCACGATGGCTTCGGTACGGGTGTCGATGGAGGAGGTTGCTTCGTCCAAGATCATCACGGGCGGATCGGCCACCGCCGCGCGGGCAATGGCGATCATTTGGCGCTGACCTTGCGACAGGTTGGCGCCGTTACCGCTCAGTTCGGTGTTATACCCTTCCGGCAAGCGCGTGATAAAATCATGTGCGCCGACCAATTCGGCCGCTTTGATGCATTCCTCGTCGGTCGCATCCAAATTGCCGTAACGGATATTGTCCATCACACTGCCGGTGAACAGGTTGGTTTCCTGCAACACGATGCCGAGCGAGCGGCGCAAGTCGGATTTTTTTATCTTGTTGATGTTGATGCCGTCGTAACGGATCTTGCCGTCGGCAATGTCGTAAAAGCGGTTGATGAGGTTGGTAATGGTGGTTTTCCCTGCGCCCGTAGCGCCCACAAACGCCACCTTTTGACCGGGTTTGGCGTACACGCTCACCTCATGCAACACGGGTTTGTTTTCCTCGTAGCCGAAGTCCACCTCGGTCATTTCCACGTCACCGCGAAGCGGCGTATAGGTCAAACTGCCGTCGGTATGGGGGTGTTTCCACGCCCATTGTCCCGTGTGATGCGCCACTTCGGTCACGTTGCCGTTTTGGTCGATCACCGCGTTCACCAACGTCACGTACCCGTCGTCCTCTTCGGGAACTTCATCCATCAGCGCAAACACGCGTTGCGCGCCCGCCAGACCCATCGCAATGGAGTTGATCTGTTGCGATACCTGGTTGACGTTGCCCGTAAATTGTTTGGTCATATTGAGGAACGGCACGATAAGCGACACCGAGAACGGCATCATCGCAAACCCAACGTTGGACGCACCCGTTATGACGAGCAGACCGCCCACAATGGCACAAAACACGTACAAAATATTGCCGAGTTGCATGATGACGGGGCCCAAAATGTTGGCATACGCGTGTGCGCGGTAGGCGTCTTCGTACAGTTCATCGTTGGCTTTGTCGAAGCCTTCGCGCACCTCATCTTCATGGCAGAACACTTTGATGACCTTTTGACCGTTCATCATCTCCTGCACGTAACCTTCCATTTTACCCACCGCGCGTTGCTGACGGATAAAATATTTGGCCGAACCGCCGCCGATCTTTTTGGAGACGAAAAACATCACCGTCACACCGGCCAGCACGAGCAAGGTCATCCACACACTGAAATACAGCATGATGCACAGCACCGTTACCACGATGATACACGCTTGCAAAAGGCTCGGCAACGACTGCGAAACGAGTTGGCGCAACGTGTCGATATCGTTGGTATAGTGGCTCATAATATCGCCGTGTTTGTGGGTATCAAAATAACGAATGGGCAGGTTTTGCATCCCGTCAAACATCTTGCGGCGCAGTTTGTTAAGGAAGCCCTGCGTGATGTACGCCATCAACTGGCTTTGCACCGTCGTAAAGGTGAGGGACATCGCGTAAAGCCCCGCCAAAATGCCGATAAGCGGCAAAATTTCGGCCGACACGGTGGGCCAATCCCACCCGTTTTTCAGCGCCTCTTCCAACGCGGCAAAGACTTGTTGCGTGAAGATGGCGGGACACGCCGCCACGATGGCGGCACCGATAATACACACGACCACCAACGGGATCAAACGAGGGTAGGACGAAACGAACAGTTTTACGACACGGCCAAGTGCTTTCACGTCGATCTTACGACCGTCGTGCATCGGGCCGCGACCCATCGGTTTACTCATCGTCGCCACCTCCGTTCGTTTGTTGCTCATACACTTCACGATAGATCTCGCTGGTTTTCAGCAGTTCGTCGTGCGTGCCTTGTGCCGCAATGCGGCCACCGTCCATCACCAAAATGAGGTCGGCATCCTGCACCGAGGCCACGCGTTGAGCAATGATGATCTTGGTGGTTTCGGGGATGAACCGTTTAAAACCGCCGCGAATAAGGGCGTCGGTCTTGGTGTCCACCGCACTGGTGGAGTCGTCCAAAATCAAAATTTTCGGTTTCTTCAGCAGGGCGCGAGCAATACATAAGCGTTGTTTTTGACCGCCCGACACGTTGGTGCCGCCCTGCTCAATAAAGGTATCGTAACCGTCGGGGAACGATTGCACAAACTCATCCGCTTGCGCTAGTTTGCACGCTTCTACCAGTTCTTCGTCGGTAGCGTCGGGGTTGCCCCAACGCAGATTTTCTTTGATGGTACCCGAGAACAGCAGATTTTTTTGCAACACCATCGCCACCGAATTGCGCAGTGCTTCCAACCCGTAACGGCGCACGTCCACACCGCCGACGCATACCGCGCCTTCGCTGACGTCGTACAAGCGCGGGATGAGTTGCACAAGGGTGGATTTGCTCGAACCCGTACCGCCCAAAATACCCACCGTCATACCCGACCGAATGTGCAGGTCAATATCCGACAGCGCGTACCGTTCGGCGCCCTCCACGTATTTGAAGGACACGCCGTTGAAGTCGATCGAGCCGTCCGCGATCGTGGTGATCGGATCTTCGGGGTCGGTGAGCGACGATTTTTCCGCCAGCACTTCCGCAATACGGCGGAAGGATTCGGCTGACATGGTGAGCATCACGTAGATCATCGACAGCATCATCAGTTGCATCAGCACCTGCACACCGTAGGTGAGCATCGCGGTCATTTCGCCGATACCGATACTGCCGGTGGTGACCACCAACTGTGAACCGATGATCATCACGAAGATCATATTGAAGTTCATGCACAGCTGCATAATGGGGGTGTTGAGCGCCACGATACGCTCTGCCGTGGTGAAATCGCGGCGAATGTTTTCGGAGGCGTCGCCAAACTTCTCTTTTTCGTATTCTTCACGCGAAAAACCCTTGACCACACGCATCGCACGAACGTTTTCTTCGATGGACTCGTTTAAGCGATCGTACTTTTTAAACACGCGGCGGAAAGCGGGCATCGCTTTGCGGCTGACGAGCAACAAACCGCCCGCCAGCACGGGGATGACCACCACGAACGTGGCCGCCAACGCCCCGCCCATGATCGCCGACATCACCACCGAAAACACCAGCATCAACGGGGCGCGAATGGCGGTGCGGATGATCATCATATACGACATTTGCACGTGGTTGATATCGGTCGTCAAACGGGTGACGAGCGATGACGTGGAAAATTTGTCGATGTTATGAAAAGCGAAGTTTTGAATATTGTGAAACACGTCGTGCCGCACGTTGCGCGCAAAACCCGCCGAAGCCTTGGCGCACGCACGCCCGGCAATGGTGCCGCACGACAGCGACAAGATCGCCATCACAACGAGCAACAGACCGGTTTTCAAGATCTCGACCATTTCAATGCCGCTGTCGGCTTGAATGCGGTTGACAAGGTCAGCGGTGATAAAGGGAATAAAACATTCCACCACCGCTTCCAACGAGATGAAAAACAACGATACCGCCGTCGGTTTTTTAAATTCCCGAACACATCGGAACAAGCGTTTATACATATCCGTTTCCTTTCTGTTACGGCACCGCGCCTTCGCAGCCTGCCGTCTACGTTCTTCTCTTTATTCCAACTGTAAAATTATACCGCTGCCAAAATAACAAGTCAAGTTATCCTGCCCCGATTTTTTTATTATTCAAGAAATGTTCACAGTTCTCTCCCGCAAAAAAATCAAAAAAATGCGAAGTTATACGTATTTTTTCTTGCAAGATGAAAAACTATCGTTTATAATGATACAGTTGAATATTTCTGTGTTTGTCATTCATCAAAGAAGGGAAGACCAACTATGTCAGAAAACACCCGTAGAGTCGGTACCGTTTCACGCGGTATCCGCTGCCCCATCATCCGTCAGGGTGACGACCTCGCCGCCATCGTGGCCGACAGTGTGCTGGAAGCCGCCGAAAGCGAAGGTTTCGCCCTGCGCGACCGCGACGTCATTGCGATGACCGAATCCATCGTCGCCCGTGCACAAGGCAACTACGCGTCGGTGGACGATATCGCAGCCGACATCACCGCCAAATTCGGTGGTGACACCGTGGGCGTTATTTTCCCCATTTTGTCGCGTAACCGTTTTGCCATCTGCTTACGCGGCATCGCCAAAGGTGCCAAAAAAGTGGTACTGATGCTCAGCTACCCGTCGGACGAAGTGGGCAATGAACTCGTCAGCCTCGATAAGATTGACGCGGCAGGCGTCAACCCCTATTCTGACGTGCTTTCTCTTGAAAAATATCGTGAACTGTTCGGCGAAAACCGCCACGAGTTCACGGGTGTGGACTACGTGCAATATTACGGTGACCTCATCCGCGAAATGGGTGCCGAGGTCGAGATCGTGTTTGCCAACCAAGCCAAAACAATCTTGAATTACACCAAAAACGTGCTCGCGTGTGACATTCACACCCGCGCGCGCACCAAACGCATCCTCAAAGCGGCGGGCGCCAACGTGTATGCGTTGGACGACGTGTTGTCCACCCCCGTCAGCGGCGGCTACAACGAGAAATACGGCCTGCTCGGCTCCAACAAATCTACCGAGGATACCATCAAGTTGTTCCCCCGCGAATGCAAAGATCTGGTGCTGGACGTGCAAGCGCGCATTTTGAAGGCCACCGGCAAACACGTGGAAGTAATGGTGTACGGCGACGGCGCATTCAAAGATCCGCAAGGAAAGATTTGGGAACTGGCCGACCCGGTCGTCTCCCCCGCGTTTACCGACGGGCTTGTCGGTACGCCGAACGAACTCAAACTCAAATATTTGGCCGATAACGATTACAAGGAGTTGTCGGGTGAAGCGTTGCGCGAAGCCATTTCCGCCAGTATCCGCCAAAAGCAGGACGATCTGGTGGGCAATATGGCGTCGCAAGGCACTACCCCCCGCCAACTGACCGATCTGATCGGCTCGTTGTGTGACCTGACCAGCGGCTCGGGCGATAAAGGCACCCCCGTTGTATTGGTACAAGGATATTTTGATAACTATACGAACGATTGATAGGAGGAAGTCAAATGGAAATCAGCAAACGTCCCGAATCGATGGAACGCATCACCACCAAAGCCCTCGCTGATGCCTATATTGCCGAACAAGTGGCCGAAATTCGCGCCCAAGTCGGCGACAAGAAAGTGTTGCTCGCCCTTTCGGGCGGTGTGGACTCCTCCGTGGTGGCCGCGCTTCTCATCAAAGCCATCGGCAAACAACTCGTGTGTGTGCACGTCAACCACGGTTTGATGCGCAAAAACGAGTCCGAAAGCGTAGTCAAGACGTTCCGTGACGAGTGGGATGCCAATCTCATCTACGTCGATGCGACCGACCGCTTCCTCGATCTGCTCAAAGACGTGGCCGAGCCGGAGCGCAAACGTAAGATCATCGGTGCCGAATTCATCAACGTGTTTGCGGACGAAGCCCGTAAACTCGAGGGCATCTCCTATCTGGCGCAAGGCACCATCTATCCCGACATTTTGGAGAGCATCAAACAAGCCGAAGGCAAAAAAGCCGTCAAATCCCACCACAACGTGGGTGGCTTGCCCGAGGATCTGCAATTTGAATTGGTGGAACCCATCAAATTGCTCTTTAAAGACGAAGTGCGCGTGGTCGGCGAAGCGCTCGGCCTCCCCCACGCGATGGTGTACCGTCAACCGTTCCCCGGCCCCGGCCTGGGCGTGCGTTGCCTCGGTGCCATCACGCGCGACCGCTTGCACGCCCTGCGTGAAGCGGACGCCATTCTCCGCGACGAGTTTGACAAAAACGGTCTCGCCGAAAAGGTGTGGCAATATTTCGTGGTTGTGCCGGACGTGAAGAGCGTCGGCGTGAAAAACGAAAGCCGCTACGAAGGCTGGCCTGCCATCATCCGCGCGGTGAACACCACCGACGCGATGTCCGCGACGATTGAAGAAATTCCCTATGCGGTGCTCCACACCGTCACCGCCCGCATCACCGCGGAAGTGGACGGCATCAACCGCGTCCTCTACGACCTCACCCCGAAACCGGTCGGCACGATCGAGTGGGAATAAGAACCAAAAAGCCGTAACCCCTTGAAAATAAAGGGATTACGGCTTTATTTTTTTACCCAGCGTACCAAAAACGTAACACTTTACTGCAAGTCCTCGATTTTTTTCTCGAA
>JAFSFY010000024.1 GCA_017434985.1 Clostridia bacterium
CTCCGACCTCGTCGGCTTACCTCCTCGGCCACCTCCCTTTACACAAGGGAGGCTTTACTAGGCTCCACCTTAACCCATTTATGGGTAGCTAGTAATCGATGCGTGGCTGGCAGGCCAATAAAAAGCGCACCCCAGCGCAGCTAGTAGTATTAGGGCTGCCCGAAAATGAAATACCCCCCGCTATGCGGGGGGATTTTTATTGTTATAACGGGGAATGGGAAGGGACCTACGCAACTTCAAATTTGCACAATGCAAGAGAGGGGGTTATTGCACGTACGGTAAGGTGGGATCCCACACCACAATTTCGAGGAACGGTGTGGTTTGCGGATCGGTGAGCCACAACAGTTTCACCTGCAGACCACGATATTCGAAGGCAAGGGTATACTCCATTCGATCGTTCATATCGCTGTACACATACGTGGGTTCGGGCAGGGTGACCTCCTCGCCGATAGCCGAAAGGAGATCCGGATAGGTCATGTGACGGGTGATGTCCCCGAGAATGGGAGTGTTGGCAGCGCCGGAAACGGCATATTTCAGTACCAAATCGTCGGTAAGTGTGTCGTGCCAACCGCCCGCCAACACCAGTTCAATACCCAGATCGGAGTAAAACATAGAGGACGAGCCTTTGTAGCCAACGTGTTCAAAGTCGTTACCGAACACGGCTTTGGCCTCGCCCACGGTTTTGCCGATAAGGTCGGCAACGGGGACGGGCCGGTCGTCCTCGTGAGCCGTGGGGCTGCACGCCACGAGAACAAGGCAAAGGAACAAGGAGAGAATTGTCCATAAAAGGCGGAGGTTTTTTCGTTTCATAGAAGCATCCCCTTTATACAGCATTACAGGTGTAAGTGTTCAAACGCATACGCCACGCCGCCGTCGGCACAGGGGGTAGTGACGAAATCGGCCAACGCTTTGACGCTGTCGGTGGCGTTGCCCATCGCGACGGCGATGCCCGCAAAGCGGAGCATATCGGCGTCGTTGGCACTGTCGCCAAACGCGAGTACGCGTTCACGCGGGATGTCGAGCGCGTCGATAACGTGGGCGATACCCGAGGCTTTGGAACACCCTTTCGGGACCGCCTCGTAGTAGGTGGGATGTTCCACCAGCGTGAGGTGAGATTTTACCAGTGCCGTGGTGTCCGCTTCCATCGGAGACGGGTAGATGGTGAGTTTGGACACCACCTCGTCGCGATAGCGGGCGTACCACTCGTCGGCCGAGCGGATGATGGGATAGTCGTGCCGCAACACGCGGTCCCCGTCCGCCACCAATTGAATCATGTGGGATTCGGTTTCCAAAATGAGCGTTTGGTCGGCGGTTTCAAAGCGGCGCATAATCGGGTCGAGTTGTTCTTCGGTGACGAACGAGCGGAACAGCACGTCGTCACCGAGGGTGACGTGTGCGCCGCCGCCCGATACGATGCCGTCAAATCCAATGTCGAGAACGGCGTCGTACAGGTAACCGCAAGAGCGGCCGGTGCACAAAAACACGTAGTTGCCGTCGGCACGGAACGCGCGGATCGCCGCGACGTCGCACGGCAGGGGCGGCTTATTGCCCATAGCGAGCGTGCCGTCCAAATCAAAAAAAGCGGCGTAAGGGAGTTTCATACAAACAGTTCCTCAAATCAGATTGAAAATCGGTTTAAAGCCCATCAGGGCGAGGGACAACAGTCCCAAATAGAGAAGCGTGGCGGGCAGGCCGCGAAAGGCGGCGGGGGTATCGGGATTGTCCACGCGGGAGATGCCTTCCGCCGTGATGGCGGACAGCAGGGAAAAACCGACCGCCGAGCCGATCGCCAAACCGAGGGCGGACAAAAAGTCCATCGACGTTTGGTAGTTGAGCACCAACGCCACGCCGACCACCAGGTTATTGAACGCCGCAAGTGGCAAAACGTGGCGCACCCGACGGTATATCTGCGGGAAACGGCGGGTGAGGACAAGCGAGGCCGCAACGTACAGCACCGCGGTGATGGCCACGATGCACAACGGACGGAAGATGAGCCAGATCCAGGTGACGGGTACGGCCTTGTCAAGCGGGAAAAACAGTGCTGTGGTGAGCACCGTAAACGGGGTGAGAAGCAGCAAAAACAAGGTGCGCCCACGCGGGGTGCGCACGATTTTTAACATCGAGGACAAGCCAAGCCCCGTGGTAAGCGGCAGGTTTTGCATGGTGGCCGCCACCAACAGCCAAATGAGCATTTTGGCAAAGGAACTCATAGGTCGGCGCCCCCTTTCGGTGCCGTGTTACGGGCGAGAAGTTTCTTAAACCACTGCAACGCGGCCGACATAAAGCCGAGCAGCAAAAAGCCGATGAACGGATGCGCGGCTTCGGGGAAGCGCGCTTCGTACCCGAGCGGGATGTTCCACACGGTGCCGTAGATGGCCATTTCGCGCAGGGCGGACGAGATGCACAGCACCAACGCAAAGCCGAGCGCCGAACCGAACGCGTCTGCCAACGAGACGAGCGGCGGCATCGACAGATGCAACGGGGTGGTGCGATAGGTAAACAACGTGTTGACCGCCATCAGCGGCAAAAAGATGTACAGTGCCGCATACAGTTCGGGTGACACGGTGAAGTGCAACGCAAAGGCGGTACCGAGGAGCAACACCGAGGCAAGCAGGGCATACAACGCGGGGCGAAGCCACTGTGCCAATTTGTTGCCAAAGAAGGTAACGAACAAGGAAAGCGGCAACATCACCGCGGCGGTGCAAGCCGAAAGCGCCACGCCGTTTTGCAAGGTGGTGCCGACGGCAAGAATGGGACACAGTCCCGCGGCCTGCAACAACACGACGTTGTTCGGCAAAAAGGCGTCCCAAAACGCCGCAAACGGGGTGTTCTTTTTCATCGGTTCATCACCTCCGATACGGTGTCGGCTATGCGCCAGCAAGTGCGATCGAGCATCGGCGCCAACGCGTTGACCAGCAACACGGCAAAAAATTCGCAACATTCAAAGCGACCGAAATGCCGCAACACCATCACGAGTACCGCTGCGATCACGCCGTAGCACACACGTGCGAGCCAATGGCGCGGCGCGGTGACGGGGTCACACAGCAGGAATACACCCGTGAACAAGAGCAGACCCGTACACAGTTCGGTGAGTACCGCATCGGGCGAGGGGGAACGAGGGAATATCCACGCGAGCAACGCACAGGTGGTGAGATACGGCGTGAAAATGAGCAGCGACGACGAGCGGCGCATCCATAAGTACAGCGCACACGCGAGCAACACGATGACACCCGCCGAGCCGATGGGACCCGCGAAATTGCCGGTGATGAGCGACAACCAATCGATCGACGCGGTGGCGTTGTGGGACAACTGCGCCGCGGGGGAAAGCGCCGTGACGACCGACGAGGTATCGGTCAGCGGCAACGGCGCGATTTGAGCGGGGTCGGGGTAGGTGAACAGTCGCGTGGGGAAACACAGAGCGCAAAACGCCACGCCCGCGGCGGCGGGGTTAAACACGTTACGCCCCGTGCCGCCGAACGGCATTTTGACCACGCCGATGGCGAACAGCGCGCCCATGGCGGGCACCCAAAACGGGGTGAGCGGCGACATCATACAGCCAATGAGCGCCCCCGTGACGGCGGAAGTACCGTCGTTCAGCGTGGGGCGACGACGCGCAAAAGCGGCGCAGAACACCTCGGTCAACATGGCGGTGATCATACCGATGAGTACGAGCAGCAACGGGCGCACGCCGTAATACAGGCAGGAGAACGCGGTGAGCGGGACGAGGCAAAGCAGCACGCCGCCCGCTTGGTAAAAGGGACGCTCAATGCGCCGCAAATGAGGAGAAGCAGACGGTTTAAGCATCGGTATCCTCCTTTAGATCCAGCAGGATGGTGTTGTCGGCGCGACCCGCTTCCAACACGGTGGCGGTCAGTTCCAAATTGCAGGGGCACACGTACGAGCAGGTGCCGCACCCGTCGCACCGATGTGCTTGCAGGGCGGCCAGCTGTTCGTCGTGCATATTTTCAAAGCGACGGTAAATTTCAAACGGAAGCAGACCCGCGTGGCACGAACGCACGCAACGCCCGCATCCGATACACGCGCGGGGCGATTCGAGTTTGGTGGGGCGGTGGGCAAACGCCAACACGCAGGTCATCCCGGGAAGAACCGGCACGTCCTGTGTCAGCGAGGCAACGCCGGTCATAATATCCCCCAAAATGAGGGTTTCGGGGTCACACGAAAGGCCGCACCGCGTGAGCAGCTCTTGCACCGACGTGCCGAACGGCACCTGCAGGTTTTGCGGCGATTTGACCGCATCACCCGCTACGGTGACGATGGCGGTGGTATGCGGTTCTCCCAACCGAACGGCGCGGGAAAGTGCCAAACACGCTTGCACGCCGACACGGCGCACCACCGCGTTTTTGCTGACCATCACGCCGCCGTTTTTACGGCCACGGCGCACGGGTTCTTTGACGGGGTAACGCGAATCGGCTTTGAAAAACCGCTCTTTCCCCACCCGCAGTGACAAGGAACGGCGACGGCTGGGGGACAGACAAGCGGCGATGTGATAACCGTTTGTGCCCGCACAGGCGGCCGCGAGTGACAACCCGTCGAGCACCTCTTCTGCGTAGGAACGCAAGGTTGCCCACGCCGACGAGGCGTACGGTTGCACTTCCACCGCATCGCCTACCACGAAATCGATGCGGGTTTCTTGAAATTCACGCAATTTGAGCACCAGCGGCACGCCGTCCAACTCGTCGATGATGCCCGCTTTTTCGGCGGCTTCCAAAATGCTTTCGGTGGTAACGAGATGATCTTCGGGGACGGCAACTTCGTCACCCGTATCGGACGAACAGTCGATAACGGCGCAGTGAAGTTCCCCGTACAACGGGTGGTTGACGGTTTTTTCACCGCAGACCACACCCGTGACGCTGGAACGCATCACCGAAAACGGTTCTCCCTCCACTTCGGAGAGCGGGGTGCCGCGGCGAAGCGTATCGTACAGAAACACCGACGGCGAAACGGGTGCCGCCGTGGGATAGGCAAACGGCAATACGACCTGCTTTACGTCGGTGAGTTGCGCGGTGGGAAGCAGGGCGGCCGGTTTTTTCTCAAAGGTAAGATGGATGCCTTTGTAAGGGGCCATAAAAACACTCCTTTGGCAGATGGTAAAATTTAATCTCTTGCCAACGACTTGTACGGCTAATATGATGATAGAAAGGGGGGATACCCGTGAAAATGGAACGCTTGTGCGGCGGCGCACTGAAAATATGGATGAGCGAGCAGGAACTGCTGCGCTGGGGATTGCGGTTTGAACAGTTGAGCGCGCACGACCGCGCAACGGGGGCCGCCGTGCGACGGTTGTTGCAGGTGGCCAGAGGACGGGCGGCGTTGCCCGAGGCGGGAAGCATTACGGTGGAAGCGGTGCCGTTTGAGGGCGGGTGCCTTTGGCTGTTTACGCCGGGGCACCGCCTATATTGCCGTATGCCGCCCGCGCAGGTGTTTGCCCTCAAAACGGCAGAAGACCTGTTGCAGTTGGGGCGGTGGTTGAGCACCGTTTCACAGGTGCCCACCGCCTCCCTGTTCGGATGGGGCGAGGAATATCGCGCGGTGGTGTACCCGGGAGGGAGCGCATGGCGCGATTTTTGCCGCCGATTGACGGAATTTGCCGACCCGCTCGACGACGCGAGCGCCGCCTTCGTGGAAGAACACGGCACCGCGATTGCGGTGGGGGACGCGTTTAACCGATTGCGTGCAGCGTTTGAACGAGAGCAGTCGGGTCGGGTGCGTTGAACAGCGCGCTGCCCACCACCGCCACGGTGGCGCCCGCTTTGGCAACCAGCGGCGCGGTATCGGGGGCGATGCCGCCGTCCACTTCAATGGCGACCGACAAGCCGCGACGGTCGATCTCGGCACGGAGCGCCGCAATTTTCGGAAGCATATCCGCCATAAACTTTTGGCCGCCGAACCCCGGTTCGACCGTCATCACCAACACCATATCGAGTTGATCGAGATAGGGGAACACCGCTTCGGCGGGGGTGGCGGGTTTGAGGGCGAGGGCGGTCTTTTTGCCGTGGGAACGAATGGCGGCAAGCGTTTCGGCAACGGGGGAGGCGCTTTCCACATGGAAATTGATAAGGTCGGCGCCCGCCGCGGCAAACGCATCGACCAAGCGATGCGGATATTGCATCATCAAATGCACGTCAAAGAACATATCGCTGAGCGGACGCAACCGCGCGATGACCGGCGGCCCGAACGTCAGGTTGGGCACGAACACGCCGTCCATCACGTCGAGGTGCAACCAATCGGCACCCGAACGTTTGACGAAATCAAGTTCCTGTTCCAGATGGGCAAAATCACAGGTGAGAATGGAGGGGGAAATGAGCATAACAAACCTCTTTTCACGAGAAACAACACTTCTCAACATACGTATTACTCGTATTTTACCGCATTTTTGCAAAAAAATCAAGTAGGGGAGGGGTTTCCCCTCCCGCATAGGGGGTTTCCCCTCCCGCATAGGGGGTTTCCCCTCCCCCGGGAAGAGGGAAGGTGTCGCTTGCGGTAACGGATGCCGTCTTGCCTTTGAGGGAAAAGCGTGCTATTATGAGGGAGAAAGGATGAGGAACGTATGAAAACAGTTACCACGTCGACCGCGCCGAGCGCGATCGGTCCCTATTCGCAAGCAATGGTTGTGAACGGTTTGGTGTTCACGTCGGGTCAGATCCCGCTTGATCCCGAAACGGGCAGGTTGGAGGGCGGCGACATTGCCGCGCAGACCCACCGCGTGTGCCGAAATTTGGCGGCGGTGCTCACGGCGGCGGGCTCGTCGCTCACACGGGTGGTCAAGACCACCTGTTTTCTCGCGGATATGGCGGACTTTGCCGCGTTTAACGAGGTGTACGCGCAGTACTTCACCGAAAAGCCCGCGCGCTCCTGCGTGGCGGTGAAAGACCTGCCCAAAGGCGCGCTGGTGGAAGTGGAAGCGGTGGCAAAGATCGGCGAATAACCGCAAAGCGCGACGGTGTTGCGACGAGATTGTGCAAAAAGAGAACGGCGGCTATGCGTGTGCATAGCCGCCGTTTGGCGCTGTGGGGTGGGTGATCAGCGGTTGTCCACCTTCACTTCACCGCGGACGATGACCAGTTTGATGTTGAAGTCGTCGTCTACCACCAAGAGATCGGCGGATTTGCCGACCGCGATGGAACCGGTGACGTCGTCCACGCGGATGGCGCGGGCGGGGTTAATGGTGGCGGATTTGACCGCTTGTTTCAGCGGAATGCCGAAACGGATCACGTTTTTGAGCTCCTCGTATACGTTGGAGGTGGAGGCGGCGATGGTACCGTCGGCGAGCAGGGCTTTGCCGTCGCGCACGTACACCGTTTGTCCGCCGAGGTCGTACTCGCCGTCCAAATGGCCGGCGGCACTCATCGAGTCACTGATGATGACCGAGTTGTCTTCCCCGAGTTGCGCAAACGCAATGCGCAGCGCCGCGGGATGAATGTGGAAACCGTCGCAAATGATTTCCGCGCGCACGCCTTTTTCTTTGGCGTTGTCAAACACCGCACCCACCACGCCGGGCGAGCGATGTGTGAGACCGCTTTGGGCGTTGTAGAGGTGGGTCACGTGGCGCACACCCCACTCGATCGCGGCACACGCCTCGTCGTAATCAGCGGCGGTGTGGGCAATGGAAACGGGGCAAATCGGTTGCACGGCTTTGACGAATTCCTCAGCACCGTCACATTCGGGCGCGATATCCACCACTTTGATGATGCCGCCGCAACCGTCAAACAAACGCATAAACTCTTCTTTGTCGGGGTTGCGCACGTAATCGCCGTTTTGGGCACCCTTTTTCGACATCGCGATGTAGGGACCCTCCATATTGATACCGTGGATATACGCACCGCTCACCGCGTCGCGGCTGTCCGCCACGTTGCGGAAAATGGTGGTGAGTTCGTCAAAAGACAAGGTCATTGAGGTGGGACAAAACGACGTAACACCGCGCTTGACAAGGCACGCGGACATCGCGTCAAGTGCTTCAAACGTCGCCTCACCCGTATCGTGCCCCGCACAACCGTGAATATGCATATCAATAAGACCGGGCAACACGGTATATCCTGCCAGATCAAGCACGTCGTCGCCCGTCAGGTCTTGACCGACGGCGGCGATGGACGCATCGTTCACCAAAATATCTTCGCTTACAATATCAAAGTTTTCATTGAAAATTTTTGCATTTTTTAACAGCATATGAATTCTCCTTATCCCACAACATCGGGGTCGTCCGCGACAACGTTGCTGACCCACAAGGTGACGGTTTCACCCGCTACGATCGGCTCGCCGGCGGCGGGGGTGGTCTTCTCCACGATACCCGCTTCGTAATCCGACACCTGGAGCAGCAGGCTTTCTCCCACTTCATAACCGAGCGCTTGCAGGTACAAGCGAGCGTGTTCTTCGCTCCAGCCCGCCATATCGGGCATCGTTTTTTCTTTGGGGCCCGCACTGATGATCACTTCAATTACCGCACCGCGGTCCACCGAAGTGCCGGCGGACGGGGTTTGCGACAAAATGGTGCCGGCAGGTTGATCGCTGAATTGATAACCGATAAGCGACAGGGTGAGTTTGCCCTCCAACTCTTCCCCTTTCAGCGTGTAGAAATCGCGGCCGAACAACTCCTCCACCACCACGGTGGCGGTGCCGGTTTGTTTGGTGACGATGGTGGTGGTCGTCGTGGGCGGCATGGTCAAATCGGGGCGGGTGGTGGTGGTCGTCTGTTCGGTGCCCAAACTGATGAAGCCGAGCGAATAGAGCACGCCGCCGGCAATCAGCGCAAGCACGACCAGCACGCCCGCAAAGATGAGCCACACGAACCCGCGCCCGCCGCTTTTTTTGCGGGGAGCGTCCTCTTCTTCTTCCGTTTCGTTGTCAAGAAGCGCGGCAACGGCGGAGGTAGCGGTCAGTTCATCCCACAATTGTTGGGCGGTTTGGGTGCGATGATTGGGACTGATGCGCATCGCGCGGTACAAGCTTTCTTTCACGTGGGAGGGAAGCGAATCCGCCACTTCGGCGGGCATCATCAACCCCTCGTTTTTCTTGGTGCGCGCGGTGGATTCGGGCGGGGTCTTGCCGGTGAGGGCAAAGAACAAGGTGGCCGCCAAGGCATACACGTCCGCCGTGGCGGTGCAAACGGCGCCCTCCTCGTATTGTTCGGGAGCGGCGTAGCCGTGAACGAGCACCGGTTCGCACGCGGTGTTCACGGTGTGTGTTTCGGGGATGCAGAAGTTCTTGATACGCAGTTCGCCCGCTTCGTCCATCAACACGTTTTTGGGGGAGATGCCGAGGTGCAACACGCCCGACAGATGGATGGTGGACATCGCGGAAATAAGCGGCAGGAACAACTGACGCGCTTGTTCGTAAGAGAGGGGGCCGTTTTTACGCACGTAGCGTTCGAGGCTCATTCCCTCGCAATACTCGCTGATGCTGTAAGCAGTGCCGTGTTCTTCCAAGATATCAAAGCAGGGCACCACGGCGAGCACGTCGCGCAGGCGCGCCACCGCACGGGCACACGCGAGAAAATCGCGTTTGTACCCCTCGAAACGGACGGCGCATCCGTCCTTAACGGTGAGGGTGCCTTTGTCGTTGCGGTCACACAAGGTGGTGGGGAAGAATTCCCGCACGGTGACGGGGGTGTTGTCCAACTGGTCAAGACCCATATACACGGCGCTGTCACCCGACACTTCGAGCACGCGACCCACCAAATAACGGTTGCCCACCACGGTGCGCACACGCATATACTGCGGCGGGTTGACACCGCTGACGGGATAACCGCAACGGGGGCATTTGGCGTCGCCCTCCTCAAGCGGGGACATACAGCCCATACACAATTGTTTTTCAGACACGGTCAGTTACCTCCTATGGAAGACTTCAGTTTTAACAGCCGCACGTCGGCACCCGCGCAAACAAGCGGTTGGAAGGTGCCGGTGATACGGGACGCAATGGCCTCGCCGTAACGGTCGGCCAACTCTTTTTGGTTTAAATTGGTACTGATGATGGTGGGCTTGCCGTCGAGCATACGGCCGTTGATGATGTTGTAAAGTGCCGACGTGTAAAACGGACTAGAAAACTCGGTGCCCACGTCATCCAAAATCAGCAGGTCGCAGTTGAGCAGGACTTCTTCGCTGTCCCCTTCGGCGCGACCGAAATGTTCTTTTTCCAGGCGATGGAGCAGGCGTTGCACGGGACCGTACACCACCGAATATCCCTTTTGCATCACCGCGCCGGCGATGGCAAGCGACAGATGCGTTTTGCCCACGCCCGTGGGGCCGCGAAGCAACAAACTGACATCTTTCCCGTCGAAATCCGCCGCGTAACAACGGCAATATTCGATCACTTCGCGCATACGGGCACGGGGGGAGATGCCGCTGCGCCCGTCGGGTTTTTCGGAATAAAACAGAAGCGAGAGATCGTCAAACGATTGCGGTTGCATCGCGGACAATTCCGACAGCGAACGGCAGGAATATTCCCGAAGCAGTGCTTCAAAGCAGTGACACCGTTTGCCGTTCACCGTGCCGGTATCCTGACAGACGGGGCAGGTGTATTGCGGCTCGAAATTGACGGCGGTCTCCCCGTGTTCGCGCAACAGCATCGACATTTCGACCTGCAACGACAGGTTTTCGGTTTTGATGCGTTCGACGGCGGCATCCACATCGCCGCCCGACAAAATGGCCTGCACCACTTTGGAAGAGGAGAGAGCCATCAACCGTTCGATCTCGGCAAGGCGCGGAATTTCGCGCAACATCCGTTCGCGGAACGCGGCGGCCTTGGCGTTTGCCGCACCGCGCCGCCGTTCGAGTTCAGCCGACGCTTTTTGATAGGTTTCGCGGTTAAAAGCCACCGTGTTCACCCTTTCTTCTTTTTCTTATACACGGGGAGATAATTCTCCACCAACTGTTCGTACTCACTGGGGGTCTCGTCTGTCGCTTGTTTCGCGGCAGAGGACAGTGCCGCCGCTTGTTCGGCGGTGGCGATGCCTTGTGCGCGCCAATTTTCCAGCACACGGTCGATATACTTCGCGTGGAAACCGCCTTTCTGCTCGGCACACACCGCGTAGGCGGCTAACAACAAGTCGTCGGCAACCTGCCACGTGAATACCCATTTTTCGGCAAGCGCCATCGTGTTTGCCGACTGGGAAAGCGGGCGCGGCAGGGAACACACCGTTTGCACCTTGACGAGTGCTTCGCGGCCGCGTTCCAACGCGCACAAGTGTTCTTCGGCGGCGGCGAGGGTGGTGATGCCGCGGTCAGCCCAATCGAGGGCGATTTTTTCGATGTACCGCATCGAGAAGTGATCGCCTTGAGCGGCATATTCCACCACCATCAAGATGATCTCCACCGGCAACGCGGCGGTATCGTGCAGGTACAGCAGTGTTTCCATATCCCCGTAGGTAAGCGGTTTGCCGAGCCGTGCGCTGACGGCATCCAACAGATACGCAAACTGCGGTGACCGTTTTTGGGTGGCCACCACCTCTTTCATCTGCGGCTTGACCGCGCGAGGGCGTGGGGTGGGTGCCGACGGCAACGAGGGTGCGGCAGGTGAGGCGGGGACGACCCCGTTTTCGCACAGCAGACCCGCGCTGACCCAATAGCGCATCGCATCCAGACAATCCGCTTCGGGATAGCCGCAGGCGGCGGCGCAGGCGGCGGCATCAAACGTGCCGCCCGCGGAGGCGAACCACAACAGCACTTTGAGTTGCAAAGGGCCCGCGAGTTTGAGATGTTGCTCTGCCACGGCGGCGGGAACGACCAACACGTTGCCGAGCGCGGCAGGGTTCCATTGATAGGCTGTCACAAGGTTGCCTCCTTTCCAAAACGATATTCTGTCACCTTACATTATATACTTGAAGTCTTATGAAACGCAAGAGGGAATTTTGGTTTTTCGTAAAAGACGGAAAAATGAGTTGATTTTTTCATAAGAGTGTGCTATTTTAAAATACAGAAGATCCTTTGGATCGTGTGTGCAAAGGAGGTGCCTTGAACAATGGCTTACATCATCAACGACGATTGCATCGCCTGCGGCGCTTGCGCCGAGGGTTGCCCTGTGGAAGCGATCTCCGAGGGCGACGGCAAATATGTCATCGACGCTGCTACCTGCATCGATTGCGGTGCTTGCGCCGACGCTTGCCCGGTTGCCGCTCCCCAAGCGGAATAATCCGCAAACCGGAAATGCCGGATGACCCGCAGGTCATCCGGCTTTTTTTGGAGGATGAAATGAACAAAGAACAACTGACAAACGGGTTTTCCCTGTGGGTGGACGAGGGGTGCACCTTCGGCACCGACGCGGTACTGCTCAGCGCGTTTGCGGGTGTGAAGCGCACCGACCGCGTGTGCGACCTTGGTACGGGATGCGGCATTTTGCCCTTTTTGTGGCAAACGGCAAACGGCGGCCCCACGGTGGACGCGGTGGAATGCGAACCGCACGCGTGTGAACTTACGCGCCGTTCGGTGTGCGAAAACGGCCTGCAAGACCGCATTTACGTGTGGGAGCAGTCGTGGAACGCGCTTACCTTGCCGCACGGGGTGTACGACCGTGTGACCTGCAACCCGCCGTATTTTTCCGAAAACAGCGGCAAACAGAGTCCCGATGCCGCGCGACGGTTGGCGCGCACCGAACGGGGCGATACGCTCACAGAGGTGACGGTCGTTGCCGCAAAACTGCTGAAAAACGGCGGTCGATTCGCGCTTTGCCACCGCCCCGAACGCCTTGTCGACGTGGTGACGGCGTTGCGCGCCGCGGGGTTGGAACCCAAGCGGTTGCAGTGGGTGCATCATCGGGTAGACAGCGCCCCGTTTTTGTTGTTATGTGAAGCGATCAAGGGTGGTGGACCGTCATTGACGGTGTTGCCGCCCATCATCATAAAGGAGTGAGAGTATGTCCGGAACGTTGACGCTGGTGGGAACGCCCATCGGCAATCTTTCGGATTTTTCGCCCCGTGCCGTAAAGGCATTGGAGGAATGCGATTTTATTGCCGCCGAAGATACGCGGGTGACGCTGACGTTGCTGAACCATTTCGGTGTTCGCAAACCGATGGTGAGTTATTTTGAACACAACAAACGCGAACGCGGTGAAATGATCTGCCAAAAACTGCTCGGCGGCGAAAACGCCGTGCTGGTGACCGATGCGGGCATGCCCGCCATTTCCGACCCGGGCGAAGACCTCGTGGCGATGTGCCACGAAAAAGGCATCCCCGTGACGGTGGTGCCGGGACCGAGCGCGGTGGTGACCGCACTCGCGATCTCGGGGATGCCGAGCGGGCGGTTTACCTTTGAAGGGTTTTTGAGTATGAGCCGCCGTTCGCGCCGCGAACATTTGCAGGACATCAAAGACGAGCGGCGCACCATGATCTTTTACGAAGCGCCGCACAAACTGCTTTCCACGTTGGAAGATTTTTTGGACACGTTGGGAGACCGACGCGTTTGCCTCGTGCGGGAACTCACCAAATTGCACGAAGAGGTGTTTCGCACCACCCTGTCGCAAGCGGTGGCGCATTACCGCGAAACCCCGCCGCGCGGCGAGTTCGTGCTGATTTTGGAGGGCGCGCCGAAGGTGGAGGAAACCCCGTTGTCGGTGGACGATGCGGTGGAGCTGGCGCGCGAGAGAATGGAAGCGGAAGACTTGTCCGCGTCGATGGCGGCCAAAGCGGTGGCCGCCGAAACGGGTCTGAAAAAAGGCGATATCTACAAACGATTGACGGAGGAATAAACCGATGATACTGTCCGTATTCGCGAATTTTGACAAAGGCACGTGGGTGATGGTGGCGTTGGCGGTGATCGTCGGCGCGTATTTGTGGTGGTTGGAACGCCGCGACAAAAAGGCCAAACTCGGCGCGTGTGAGCAATATGCCACGTTGACAGAGGAGACGCTTGCGGCGCTCCCCGACGGGGAAGTGGTGCGCGCGGTGGCGGCCAACGTGGTGAAAAAACAAGAAACCGAAAAGAGCGATCTTGCCGCCGTGTTGCCGTTTTTGTCTCCCGGTCGCCGCGGCGTATACGGCATTTGGCTGGTGTGCAACGAGTTGGACACGCGCGGGTTGGACGCGTATTTTCGCAGCCCGTACCGTCGGTTCGCCCCCGTGATCGCGGAGGGATTCGCGATGGTGGGTGCGGCGGCGTGTGTCGCGGCGTGGGGCGAAGCCTGCGCGCGGTATGAAGCGCAAAAAAACGGCGAAAAAGGATTGCCGTCGTGGGACGAGTACACCGCGCGGATGCGCGATGCCGTGAAGGACGAACAACCTCTTTCGCTGTGTGTGGCGTATATCCGCGATAACGCGGCGGAATTTGTGGATCAAAGCGCGACGTAAAGAAGTGCGAGCAGCAACTCGGTGGGAGCGCCGTTTTGCATCAGCACGGCGGCGAGCAACAGTAAGAGATACCGCTCACGGTCGGGCTCTGCCGAAAGCGGCGGTGGTGCGGGCGGTTGCGGTTCGCAGTGGTCAAGAAACGGCGCAACGGTGACGCCGCGGTAAACGCTGACGGGATGTTCCGTCACCAAACGGCGGGTGCGTTCTTCCATTTCGCGCACGCGGGCGGCGGCTTGTTGTTGCAGATGCAACACGTCGGGAGCGGTAGTCATCAAAACAGACCTCCTTTTAGCAAGGGTAGCAGTTGCAACAGTTGCAACAGTTTGACCGAATCGTCCAACCGTTTTTCGCGTTCGCCGTGCAGATACGGGCGCAACGCCTTCAGCAAGGCGGTGTGCTCGTTGTCCTTGCCGATGGACGACAGAAGCGGCAACAACCCCGACAGGTCGGGGGCGTTCGCGGCGGGCGGCGTTTCGGGCGGTTCGGCGGTGTCGGTCGTGCCGCCGAGTGCCGCCATCACTTCACTGATCTTGGCGAGCCCCTCGGGGGAGGAGAGTAAACTGTTCAGTTTTTGTTCCCAATCGGCAGACATATCAGCGGGTTCCTCCCAACCATTCGCGCAGCAAGGCTTGCGCTTTCGGTGACGACAACAGTTGTTCCACTTTTTTGGGGTCGTTTACCAGGTTGCCGACGTCGGTGTTTTGCACCGTTTTTTGCAACTGGTCGGGTGTGGTACCGAGTTGTTTTGCCGCAAATTGAAGCAGCGCTTGCAGTTGTTCGGGCGTGGGAGCGCTCATACAAATCCCTCCTTGAAGGTGAATTTATGGTACGAATTTTAGCGATATCGGACAGCCACGGTGATCGCCGTACGCTGTACCGCATTTTGGATACCCACCGCGAAGCAAACGCGGTTTTCTTTTTGGGCGACGGGTATGCCGACCTGCTTGATCTGCAAGACGAGTTTACCGTGCACGCCGTGGCGGGCAACTGTGACGGGTTTTCCTGTGAAGCCCCTGCCGAGCGAGAGACGACGGTGGGCGGCAAACGCTTTTTTGCGGTGCACGGGCACCACTACAGCGTGAAACACACCCTGCTTCGCTTGTCGCTGGCGGCGCAAAGCCGCGGCGTGGACGTGGCGTTGTTTGGGCACACCCACACCTCGTGCATCGAACGGGTGGAGGGGTTGACGCTCGTCAATCCCGGTTCGGTGCGTGACGGTGGACGGTATGCGCTTATCGACATTCAAAACGGTGAGGTCTTCCCGCATTTGGAGAGGCTACGTTGACAGTATATGACGGCGCCCCCGCGAGTGTGACTCGCGGGGGCGTTTTTGCGGTGATTTTTGGTGATTGATTTTTCGGCATTTATAAGGTATAATTACAATTGGACTACTATGAAAAGGAGGGAAAACCATGGCGTATTTGGACAACAGTGCCACCACGGCGGTGTGTGAAGCGGCGGTGGCGAGTATGGTACAGGTGATGACCGAGACGTTTGGGAATCCCTCCTCGCTTCATCGGATGGGCATCGCGGCGGAACAAGCGTTGAGCCGTGCCCGTTCGCAGGTGGCGACGTTGATGGGCGCCGCGCCCGAGCAGGTAACCTTTACGTCGGGCGGCACCGAGGCCAACAATCTGGCGATTCTCGGTGCGGCGGCCGCCAAAGCGCGCACGGTGCGCAAAGCGGTGACCACGCAGGGAGAACATCCCTCGGTGGCGGCGTGTTTTGACGAGCTGGAAAAGCAAGGATGGCAGGTCACACGGGTGCCGCTTCGCCCCGACGGGACGGTGTTGCCGCAGGATATCGAAGCCGCGTGTGACGCCGATACCGTGCTGGTCAGTGCGATGACGGTGAACAACGAAACGGGGGCGCTTTTGGATATTGCCGATACGGTGAAACGCGTCAAGCGCAAAGCGTCGGGGGCACTGTTTCATACCGACGCCGTGCAAGCGGCGGGAAAACTGACGCTGAAAGCCGAACGGTGGGGCGTCGATCTGATGACGGTGAGCAGCCACAAAATTCACGGGCCGAAAGGATGCGGCGCGCTGTACATCCGCAAGGGTATACGGGTGTTGCCGCGGCAGGTCGGCGGCGGACAGGAACGGGGGCTCCGTTCGGGCACCGAAGGGGTGCCGTGTGCCGTGGGATTCGGCGCGGCGGCGGCCGCACTTCCCGCTGTGAGCGAACAAGGGGCGCATTTTGAAACGTTGCGAAACGCGTTGCTTCGCGGCATTGCCGACATTCCCGATATGCGCCCTCATTTGCCGACGGGCGGTGTGCCGTACATTGTGAACGTTTCGGTGATGGGATTTCGCAGTGAAACACTGCTCCATTTTTTGGCGGAGCGTGACGTGTTTGTGTCGGGCGGCTCGGCGTGTGCGAAAGGACAGTTGAGTTCGGTGTTGACCGCGATGGGATTGCCCGAACGGGAAGCGGATGCCGCACTGCGCATCAGTTTTTCCCATACCAATACGAAAGAAGACGTTGAGCGATTTTGTACCGCTCTTCACGAAGCGGTGGCGACACTGCGCAGGAGGTCCTAATGGAACAAAAACAAAAGAAAACGATCGGGGCGGCGTTGCTCGCTTGGTTGCGCGACCTGATTCCCGTGGCACAAGACCCGCCCCGTGAATGGGTACGCAAACTCGCATTTTTAATGGCGTTTATCGTGTTTATCGGTGCGGGTTGGTATCTGCTGGACGATATGTGGGTGCAACCGCAACAAACCGAGGCGGGTATCGACACCCTGCGCGATTGGTATTACACGTCGGACGGCGGTGACACCGTGTTGCCCGACAAGGAACAAACGGAAGTGCAATTCCCCGTGGGGATGTTGCCGCAATATCAACCGCTGTACCGTAGCAATCCCGAAATCCGCGGATGGATCCGCTTTACCGCCGGCGAGGGGGAAGAGGACCTCTTTGAAGGGGCGATCGACAATCCCATCGTGCAAACGGTGGACAACGACTATTATTTGGATCACGATTTTTGGGGGCGCCGCGACAAAGCGGGCACGCTGTATTTTGATTATCGAAACGATCTGAGTGACGGTGCTGTCAACCGCAACCTCATCTTGTACGGGCATAACCTCAAAAGCGGGCTGATGTTTTCCAAATTCAATCTGCTCGTTTCGGGAAAGGTGGAACGCGCCCAAAAGCTCACCACTTTGACCCTCAACACGCTGTACGACGAACGGGTGTATAAAGTGTTCGCCGTGATGGTGTTGGACGCCGACGAGGAAGAAACCACCTTCAGTTCGTTGCGCACGCAGTTTTCGGGCGAACCCGATTTCCTGCGGTACGTGCAACAGATCCGCGATCGTTCGCTGTATCATTTCGGTGACGTGGACGTGGCGGAGGGTGACGAAATTTTAACGATGCTCACCTGCTCCAACAAGCGCGATACCACCCTTGTGGAGGGGCGCACGGTTATTGTGGCACGGCGGGTGCGCGAAGGGGAAGACCCCGCGGTGGATCCGCTGAAGACCACCTTGAACGAACAGGTGCTGATGCCGAAGCAATGGTACGTGAACAAAAAACTGCCGCTGCCCGAAGCGTATACGAAAAGCACGACACCGCCTCCGGTGCAGACGGTGATCTCCGCCGTCGCAACCACCACGACCACCGAGGCGACTACCTCCTCGAGTGCCGAAACAAGCACGACGGAATCGACGACGGTGTCGACCGAAACCAGCACAACCACCGAGACTACCACGACGACAACCACCACGGGCGTCACTACAATGACGACTACGACAACAACGACTGCGACTACAACTACAACTACAACGACGACCACAACCACAACGACGACTACGACTACGACGGCAACGACGACCGCGTCGGTCGTGCCGCCGACCGAAACGACCACCGCCCCGACAGAAACGGTAGCGTCGGTGGTAGTGCCGTAACGCGGCAGGAGAAAAGAGGAATTTCGTTGCAAGAAGTATTGCTGATCAAAAACGGCGAATTGGCGCTGAAAGGCTTAAATCGCGGCACGTTTGAGGACGTGTTGATGAAAAATATCCGTCGCGCGGTGAAACCGCTCGGCGCGTTCGACCTGCGCAAGGCACAGTCGGCCATTTACGTGGAAGCGCGCGAAGGTGAGCCCGATTGGGACGAAGTGGGCGACCGCGTGGCCAAAGTGTTCGGCATTTCGGCCTTTTCCCGCGCCTGCGTGGTGGAAAAGGAACTGACCGCCATTCAAGCGGCGGCCGCCGAGTATTTGGCGGACGTGCTCTCACAAGCGCGCACCTTTAAAGTGGAAGCTAAGCGCGCCGACAAAAAATTTCCTCTCACCTCGCCGCAACTGTGCGCACAGGTGGGCGGCTATCTGTTGTCGCGGTTTCCGCATTTGACGGTGGACGTGCACAACCCCGAAACCACCGTGTGGATCGAGGTGCGCGAAAAAGCCGCCTACATCCACGGCCCGCAACAAAACGGTGCCGGCGGTATGCCGGTCGGCACGGGCGGCAAGGCCGCGATCCTCATTTCGGGCGGCATTGATTCCCCCGTGGCGGCGTATATGATGGCCAAGCGCGGGATTGAACTGACCGGCATTCACTTTGCTTCCCCGCCGTATACAAGTGAGCGTGCGGAACAAAAAGTGGTGTCGCTTCTCCAAAAAGTGAGCGAGTATGCGGGGCATATTTCGATGCTCGTGGTGCCGTTCACCCATATTCAGGAAGAGATCGGCAAAGCCTGTCCCGAGGAACTGTTCACCCTCATTATGCGCCGTTTTATGATGCGCATTGCGTCTCGCATCGCTGAAGAACAAGAATGCGGTGCGCTGGTGACCGGCGAAAGCGTGGGGCAGGTGGCCAGTCAGACCATTCCCGCCATCGCGTGTACCGATGCGGTGGCGACGTTGCCGGTGTTCCGCCCCGTGATCGGGATGGACAAAGACGAGATCATCGTCATTTCCCGCAAAATTGATACCTTTGACATTTCCATTCAACCGTACGAAGACTGTTGCACGGTGTTCACCCCCAAACACCCCCGCACGCGCCCGCGCCTTGCCCAGGTGGAAGAGGCGGAACGTGCGCTCGCGGTGGACGAGTTGGTGGAGGAAGCGGTGCGCGGCGCACGGTTTGTGCGTATATAAATTCCGTTCATTTCGATAGGAGGTGAGCCCCGTGAATGCTGAAATTTTAACCGTCGGCACCGAATTGCTGCTCGGCGACATTCTCAATTCCAACAGCCAATTTTTGTCGCGCGAGATGGCGGCGTACGGCATTGATATTTTGTATCAGTCCACCGTCGGCGACAACCGTGAACGCCTGAAAAGTGCGCTCGAGTTGGCGCTTGGTCGTTGCGATATGGTGATCGTGACGGGTGGCTTGGGGCCGACCGAGGACGATCTGACCCGTGAAACGGTGGCGGAGTATTTCAATCTGCCGCTCGAACTTCATGAGGAAAGCGAGAGGCGTATCCGCGAGTATTTCCAAAATACGGGTCGCGAATATGCCGAAAACAACAAAAAGCAAGCGATGTTGCCGCAAGGGTGCGTGGTGTTCCCCAACGACCACGGCACGGCGCCCGGTTGCGCCGTGGAGAAATACGGGCAACGGGTCATCTTGTTGCCCGGTCCGCCGCGCGAACTGATGCCGATGTTTACGCAGTACGTTGTGCCGTATCTGTCCGAGCGGTGCGACAGCACCATTCACTCCCACACGGTGGGGGTGTTCGGCATTCCCGAGTCGGTGGTGGACGAGCGGTTGCACGATTTGATGCAAGGCGAAAATCCCACTGTGGCACCCTACGCCAAAGACGGGGAAGTGGTACTGCGCATCACCGCCAAAGCCGAAACTGCCGAGCGGGCGGACGAACTCTGTGCCCCGCTGATTGCCGAGATCCGCGAGCGATTGGGCGCCGCGGTGTACGGCGTGGACGCGGGAAATCTGCAAAAGACCGTTGTTTCGCTGCTCAAAGAAAAAGAACTTAAGATCGCCACCGCCGAATCCTGTACGGCGGGGATGTTGTCGGGGCGGCTCACCGAAGTGCCCGGCGTGTCCGACGTGTTCGAGTGCGGTGTGGCGGCTTATTCGAAAGAAATCAAGCATCAGGTGTTGGGCGTTCCCGAATCGGTGCTGAAAGAAAAAGGTGCCGTGTCTCCCGAAACCGCCGCGGCGATGGCGATGGGCGCACGCCGCGTGGGCGAGGCCGCCATCGGTATCGGTATCACGGGGGTGGCAGGTCCCGACCCCAGCGAAGGCAAGGACGTCGGCACGGTATACGTCGCGTTGGCGGACGAGCGTCGCGTGTGGGTCAAAAAGGTGTTTGCGGGGCACGGCGAAGGCGACCGTGAACACATCCGCTACGTCGCGACTTCCCACGCGCTCGATATGGCGCGTCGGTATTTGGAGGCCTACCCCGGTGTAATGGCGGGCGGGCAAATGCTCGATAAACTGTATCCCGAAACGGCAGGCACCCTGCCGACGCGTACCAAACGGATCGTGTTGGCGGTGCTCTTGGCGCTGGTGCTAATAACGGCGGCGCTCCTCTCGTATTGGTTTTGGTTGCGCCCCCATTGGAACCAACAACAGTTTGACAAATTGTGGCAGGTCTATTCGCAAGAAATTATGGATACCGAGGACGAGGGGGACGGGATCGCCTACCCCGACGGGATCCTTACGCGGTTTATGTCACTGTACCGTGCCAACCCCGACGTGCGCGGTTGGTTGACGGTGCCGCAATCCGAAATCAACTACCCCGTGGTGCAAGAGGCCGAAGAGGGGTACTACCGTGACCACGATTTCCATCGTTCGTCCTCGGAATTCGGCGTGCCGTACGTGGGAAAAACGGTGAATATGGCGGCAGGCAGCGACGAGAGGTCGCTGGTTATCTACGGCAACAACCCCACCAGCGGGCAAATGTTTGCCGGTTTGGCCAACTATACGCAACTTGGATTTTTGCGTGGGCACGCGACCATCGAGTGGAACACCTTGTACCGCAGTGACGTGTACAAGATCTTTGCGGTGATGGTGGTCGGTGACGACGAACGCTATACCGACAACTTCGATTACACCGTGGATTCGTTTGAGGACGAAGAGGAGTTTCTTGCGTACGTGGCGGAAATTCGTCAGCGTTCGCTGTTCAACACGCCGGTCGGTGTGGGCGAAGGGGACGACCTTTTGATGTTGACCACCCCCATTGAATTCGGGTTTGACGGTGCGCGCATCGTGGTGGTGGCACGCCGCACCCGTACCGACGAATCGCCCGAAAACAATTTGGCGGCGGCGCGGCTCAACAACACCGTGCTGATGCCGCTTGCCTGGCAGATCCAGCAAGGCGACGTGACGGCGCCGACCGTGACCACCACAACGACCGAAACGACGGCGGAAACCACGACGACCACCGAAACGACCACCACGACGGCGACGGTGCCGAGCGTGATTATGCCGACCGACAGCACCGCGACCACGACGGGGACGATGCAGAGCATTCCGCTGTCCTCGACGACCGATACGACCGAAAAGACGACCGCCACGGTGACCACCACGACCACCGAAGCGTCGACGACGGTAACCACCACGACCACGGCGGCCACCACGACTACAACGGGGAACACCACCGCGCCGTCCGCCCCGAGTGACGGCACGCCGGTGCAGGGTGCCTATGCGGAAAGCGAGTATCTGCCGTTGTTCCGCTTGAAGAACACCAACGGCAACGTGACCTTGCCCGGTCAAGACGAAACGGGACTCATCGTGCCGACCACCAAAGAGCAACTGCAATACGCGCTTGCCAGCGTGGTGAAGGTGGAGATGGGCACCAGCCTCAGTATGAGCAAGTCGGTGGAAG